>JAPLIE010000112.1 GCA_026389265.1 Cyanobacteriota bacterium
GAGGTTGTAGCCCACCACCGCCGGGCCACCGGCTTCCTCCAGCTCCAGCAGGCGCTCCAGCAGCGCCTCCTCCGGCAGGTCGCCCGCTTCGAGGCGCACCACGGAGCGCTGCTCGAACAGGTAGCTCACGCAGCCGGTTTCGCCGAGATTGCCGCCGTGCTTGCTGAAGGCCAAGCGCAGGTCGGCGGCGGTGCGGTTGCGGTTGTCGGTGAAGGCCTCGATCAGCACCGCCACCCCACCGGCTCCGTAGCCCTCGTAGCGCACCGCCTCGAACTGATCGCCCTCCCCGCCCGCCTGGCCGGAGCCCTTGGCGATAGCCCGCTCGATGTTGGCGTTGGGCACGCCGGCCGCCTTGGCCTTCTCAATCGCGGTGCGGAGCTGGAAGTTGCCGGCAGGATCGCCGCCTGCGCGGGCCGCCACGGTGATCTCGCGCCCGAGGCGGGTGAACACCGCCCCTCGCTTGGCGTCGACCACCGCCTTGGTGCGCTTGATCTGGGCCCATTTGCTGTGGCCGGCCATTCAGGGAAACAGAGGAAATCGGAACGGGGTGGCGGAGTCGGAAGGCTCCGGGTGAAGTGGGACGGACAGCTCTGGAGGGCTGCCATCTTCAACCGGCGGCATCGAACACCAGGCGGGGCCGAAGCAGCCCAGCGAGATCGAGCCGAGCGATCCCGGCCAGGCTGCCATCCGGGTGGAGGATGGCGTAGGCGGGGCCTTCCGGGGTGTCCGAACCGGCGGAGCTATCGGAGGCGACGGCCCCAGTGGGGCCATCGAGAGCAGCCGAGCCGGAAGAACCAACAGGCAATCCAGCGGCACTGGCTTCGCGAATGGCCTCGATGGGGGTGGCGCAGGAAGGCAGGCCCAGCCCTTCGACGGCGCCCGGGGAGGTGCAAGCGGGGGTGCCCAGCACTTCAGCGATGGAGCGGGCCACGGCCCGCAACGGCAGCGCACGCCCGCAACGCCAACTGGGCAGTTCCTCCGCCAACAGCTGGCGCCGCTCCAGGTGGCCCAGGGCCAGTAGGGGATCCAGCAGCGGCGGCAGCGGGCCGCTGGCCAGCCGCTCCAGGTCCACGGCCGTGGAGAGATCGAAGCCGAGCGTTTCGGTGCGGCGCAAACGGGCCAGGGCAGCGCCGCAGCCCAGATGGTCGCCGAGGTCGCGGGCCAAGGAGCGGATGTAGGTGCCGGCTGAACAGCGCACCTCAAGCTCCAGGCGCGCTTCGGCCGAATCCCAGCCGAGCAGCTGCAGGCTGTGGATCGTGACGGGTCGGGGCGGCAACTCCACCACCTCGCCCCGCCGGGCGCGGGCATAGGCCCGCTCGCCTCCCACATGCACCGCCGACACCGCAGGCGGACGCTGCAGGATGTCGCCGCGAAAGCCGGCGAGGGCCTCCTCGAGTGCGGCTGTGTCCAAAGCCGGTGGGGACCGGCGCTCCAGCACGTCCCCCTCCAGGTCATCGCTGCTGGTGCGCACGCCCAGCTGCACCACGGCCCGGTAGAGCTTGTCGCCCCGCAGGTAGGGGAGCAGACGGGTGGCCGGCCCGAGGGCGATCGGCAGCACACCGGTCACGGCGGGATCGAGGGTGCCGCCATGGCCCACCCGCTTGAGGCCGTAAGCCCGCCGCACCGCCGCCACGCAGCCATGGGAGGTGGGACCGGCGGGTTTATCGATCACCAAAAAGCCGCAGAGTGCCGTGGGACACTCCGCGGGGGCTGGGGAGAGGATTGCTGCCACAGGCCGCTGCCCTGGTGGGCTTCAGCCCACCGCCACGTTCACCCGTTTGCGGTTGCGCAGGCCGCGCTTGATCGATTCGAAGTTCACCACGCCATCCACCAGGGCATAGAGAGTGTCGTCGGAGCCACGACCCACATTCACGCCGGGAAGCACGGAGGTGCCGCGCTGGCGAATGATGATCGAACCGGCGCTCACCACCTCACCGCCGAAACGCTTGACGCCGAGGCGCTTGGAATTGGAGTCGCGGCCGTTGCGGGTGGAGCCTGTGCCTTTCTTGTGGGCCATGGGTGCTGCGAAAAAAGAGGGAAAAAAGAAATGATCGAGCCCGAAAGGCGATCAGGCGATGGGCTTACCAGCCACCTGAATCGACTTGACCAGCACCCGAGTGAGTTCCTGGCGGTGGCCATTCTTGCGCCGCGTCTTCTTCTTGGGACGCATCTTGTACACCAGGATCTTGGGACCGCGGCGGTGGGCCAGCACCTGCAGCTCCACTGTGGCTCCCTCCACATAGGGGGCGCCGAGGGTGGTGCCCTTGCCATCCTTCACCAACAGCACCGTCTCGAGGGTCACGGTGCTGTCCACCTCGGCATGGAGCCGATCGATGTCGATGTAGCGGTCGGGCTGCAGCCAGAACTGCTGGCCGGAGGCCTCCACGATCACGTAGGGACCCGGGCCGGACGGAGCCGAGGAGGAGGCTGGAGCGGCGCTCTCTGCGGTGCTGCTCGGAGCGCTTTCGCTCGGGGCGCTCGCCGCGGGGGTGGTGGTTTCGGCCATGGGACTCAGGGCACGGCCAGGCTGGTGGCAGGGATCTGCCCCCATTCAGCCTGGCGCGTGGCAATCGAAAGACAAACAAAGACTTTCCCATTCCGGGCCGCCATCCGTCAAGATTCGGGCACCCAGCAGGGTTTCCCTCCGTTCCGGCAATGCCAGGACAGCCGCTCACGATCGTGTCGCTGCTGCGCGACCCCGCGCTCGCCCAGGCCTGTGGACAGTGGCTGCGGGAGGGTTTCTACCGGATGGAGGCGCTCGACCCGCGGGCCGATCCGGTGGAGATGCTTGAAGGGAAGCCCGAATCCTTCGACGCGGTGCTCCTGGAGCAGGGCGTGCTGGCTCCAGAGAGTCGCCAGTCCCTGATCGAGCGGGGACTGCTGCTGCCGGCCGTGGTGATCGGCGAAGTGACCGGCCAAGTGGAGCTCCACGACGCAGAGGTGCATCTGCCCCCCGACCAGCTTGAGCAGTTGAGCTACAGCCTCGATGCGGCGGTTTCACGCTTTCTGCATCGGGGCCTGCCCAGCTCGGCCAGCCTGGGCCCGGCAGAGGTGGCTGGCGGCGCAGCCGCGGCCAACCCCAATGAGGGAGGCGAACGCTGGAAGCTGACCAACCGCCTGCGGGGCCGGCTCGGCTACCTGGGCGTCTACTACAAACGGGACCCCGCCCGCTTCCTGCGCAACCTGCCCAAGGGCGACCGGGAGGAACTGCTGCGTTCCCTGACCCGCACCTACCGCGATCTGCTGCTCAGCTACTTCCGCGATCCAGCCAGTGCCAATCAGGCGCTTGAGAGTTTTGTGAACACCGCCTTCTTCAGCGATCTATCGATCACGAACACCGTGGAGATCCATATGAATCTGATCGACGGTTTTGCCAAACAGCTCGAACTGGAGGGCCACAAGTATGCCTTTCTTCAGGATTACCGCCTTGCCCTACTGGATGTCATGGCCCATCTCTGCGAGATGTATCGGCGCGCCGTTCCCCCCGATCCGCCCCTCACCAGCGCGACCGTGCCGGGATCGAGCGAACCCCCCGCCTGAATCACCGCCCCGAGCTTTACCCCAGCCCGCTTCATCGATTTCACCCCCAAGAGCCACCGCGATGCCCGCCCGCAAGACCTACATTCTCAAGCTCTATGTAGCCGGCAACACGCCCAACTCGATGCGGGCGCTCAAGACCCTGCGCAACATCCTGGAAACGGAGTTCCGTGGTGTCTACGCTCTCAAGGTGATTGATGTGCTCAAGAATCCCCAGTTGGCCGAAGAAGACAAAATCCTGGCCACCCCAACCCTCGCCAAGATCCTGCCACCACCGGTGCGGCGCATCATCGGCGACCTCTCGGACCGCGAGCGGGTGCTGATCGGCCTCGACCTGCTCTACGAAGAACTCAGCGATGAAACCTACGGATTCGAGGAGGAGGGCAACGACCTCACCAACGGTCCGCAGGACCCGGAACCGATCAGCAGCGGCGGGAGTGGTGTTGGTGGTGGTGGTGTTTCGCCCCATCTCTAAGCATCAGGTCTGAGCCTCAGGCCCGCTCACCTTTCCGCCTTCATTCTCAACCCACCGCGTTCTCGAGAGCTCCTTCGATGCAGGACCCCAGCCTCACCAGCCCCGCCACACCGCTGATGCAGGTGCAGAAACTGCCGACCAGCATCGAGGGCTTCGATGACATCTGCCACGGCGGCCTGCCGATCGGCCGATCGACGCTGATCAGCGGCACCTCCGGCACGGGCAAGACCGTCTTCTCGCTCAACTTCATCTATAACGGTATCCGGGATTTCAACGAACCGGGCATCTTCGTGACCTTCGAGGAATCACCCCTCGACATCCTGCGCAATGCCGCCAGCTTTGGCTGGAATCTTCAGGAGATGGTGGAGCAAAATAAGCTCTTCATCCTCGATGCATCACCCGATCCCGATGGCCAGGATGTGGCCGGCAGCTTCGATCTTTCCGGCCTGATCGAGCGCATCAACTATGCGATTCGTAAATATAAAGCCCGCCGGGTGGCGATCGACTCGATCACGGCGGTGTTCCAGCAATACGACGCCGTTTCGGTGGTGCGCCGCGAAATCTTCCGCCTGATCGCCCGGCTCAAGGAGATCGGCGTGACCACAGTGATGACGACAGAACGCATCGATGAATACGGTCCGATCGCCCGCTACGGCGTGGAAGAGTTCGTGAGCGACAACGTGGTGATCCTGCGCAACGTGCTCGAGGGCGAACGGCGACGGCGCACCGTGGAGATTCTCAAACTGCGCGGCACCACCCACATGAAAGGGGAGTTTCCCTTCACCATGGGTGCCCACGGCGTGAACATCTTCCCCCTGGGCGCCATGCGGCTCACCCAGCGCTCCTCCAACGTGCGGCTGAGCTCCGGCGTGCCAAAGCTGGACGAGATGTGCGGCGGTGGCTTCTTCAAGGATTCAATCATCCTGGCCACCGGCGCCACGGGCACGGGCAAGACGCTGTTGGTGAGCAAGTTCATCGAAGATGCCTGCCGCAGCAAAGAGCGGGCGATCCTGTTCGCCTACGAAGAATCCCGAGCCCAGCTGCTACGCAACGCCACCAGCTGGGGCATCGACTTCGAGCAGATGGAGCAGGATGGTTTGCTCAAAATCATCTGCGCCTATCCGGAATCCACCGGGCTGGAGGATCATCTCCAGATCATCAAAACCGAGATCAGCGAGTTCAAGCCCTCACGGATGGCGATTGATTCCCTTTCGGCCCTGGCCCGTGGCGTCAGCCACAACGCCTTCCGCCAGTTCGTGATCGGGGTGACGGGCTACGCCAAGCAGGAGGAGATCGCCGGCTTCTTCACCAACACCTCCGAGGAGTTCATGGGGAGCCATTCGATCACCGATTCCCACATCTCCACGATCACCGATACAATCCTGATGCTGCAGTATGTGGAGATCAGGGGTGAGATGGCCCGGGCATTGAATGTGTTCAAGATGCGCGGCTCCTGGCACGATAAGGGCATCCGTGAATTCGTGATCACCAGCAACGGTCCGGAGATCAAGGATTCCTTCTCAAACTTCGAGCGAATCATCAGTGGTGTGCCTCACCGCATCAGCAGCGATGAGCGCAGTGAGCTCGCCCGTATCGTGCGGGGAGTGGCCTCCGAAGACAGTTGACCAAGCGACCTTTTTGCCTGAGGAAGGTGGTGACCATGGGCACACGGCTGGGGAAGGCGACACCACTAGGTGATTGGATGCCATATTTAAGCTTGCGCTGAATCTACCTCGAATCAATGGGGATAAAAGCAATACTTCGGATCACTGCAGATTATAAGTATGCACTCTATGAGGCATCCATCTCAGCTGGCTATGTGGCAGTTCGGCGAGCCACGCTGGGCAGTTCTGCCACTTGGCTTCAATCGATGACGTTCACCTGCACCGCAACGCCGCCGACGATCTGCTTGCCCACCCGTTGCACCACATCAAGGATGAAGCGTCCGCCCTTGGGAGCATCGGCCGGCAGTTGGAAGCGCAGGGCCAGGCGCGTGGGTTCCTGCGGCCGAAGCCGAACGGGCACCTCGGCCCGTTCTCCCTGGGCCAGCGGCAGCTCGATCGCGCCGGCAAATTCCAGCTCAAACCGCTGGCTTGCCGCCATCGTGGGCACTGGCCGCGTCGGCTGGCGTGGGGCGAGGATTTCGCTGGCGCCACCGCAATCAAGCCGCATCACCTCGCGCTCCGCCGGAACCCCCTCCGCCTCGGCGCGGGGGGTGGCCACCAGCCGTCCGGATTCGAGCTGGGCTGCGCTGAGCACGCTCTTCGGGACGATCAGTCTGGCCTTCAGCGCCGCGAACTTGGCCGGCCGCAGCAGCTCGATCGTCGCCTGCTCCAGGAGCCTCGGCTTCACCAGCACCGCCACAAAGGGGAACACAAACCACTGGTCGCGCCTGAGGTTGACGATCGTCAGGTTTTTTTGGGCCAGGTTGTTCTGTTCCCAAACCCTCTGGTCGGGAGCCGGCGCGTCGAAACGGCTGAACACCGCCGCGAGCAGGCACGGATGGGTTCCCTCCACTGGCACCTGCGCCCGTGGCCAGCGCGCTTTCAGGATGCGCGTTTCGCCAGGGCCCACATCAAAGGCCACCGCCGCCGTGGTGGCTGGCAGCCAGTCCGCCGGATAAACGAACTGGCTGCCGGCGAAAAACTTGGTGTTGAAGCTCAACACCAGATGCCGCGCCACGGCATTGGTCGCCCTGTTGCGCACCCGGGCGTAGAGCCAGTTATCCTGGCCGGACTCCGGGTTCTGGTGCGTCAGGCCCCCGTCGTCGGCGTTACGCACCCACAGGTCCGGGCTGTCCCAGAAGCGGCCAGAAGCGGGAACCGTGCCGGTGTCGCTGTCATTGTCGCGAAGCCACAAATCGGGGAGCGGCGCAGGATCCGGCAGGCCGTAGACGAATCGATGGAAGGCATCCACCACCTCGCTGCGGCCCGTGCTGGCAAGCAAATGCGCTTCGATCTCCTCGGTGGTCACCGGCCTGCCGTTACGGGCGGCGAAGAACGCGTTCATCTGCGCCACCAACGTGGGGCCCCCCACCACCGCCGCCAGACCCCGCCACAACCGTTCGCCGGAGGTGTAGCTCGCAGATGGCGTCACCCGTACCCAGGGATTGCGCGCTGAGAGCGTCACCGCCGGGTTGCTGAAGTTGAACGCCAGCGCACCCGACGCTCCGTTGTCGTGGTAGGTCGTCCACGCTTCGTCAAACCAGCCGTCGGCCTGGGAGGCCGGTTTGAGGCCCCGTCCCCACCAGCTGTGAAAGCATTCGTGGCGCAACGCTGCCTGGCCCGTGGTGGTCGCCCCGTCGTACTCCATCCCCCCCACGTTCATGAAGGCGGTGAACTGATTGCCATGCAAATAGCTGCCGCTGGAGCTTTCATTGCTGGCCAGGTGATTGCCGATCGACACCGCCAGCGCCGCCACGTCGGACGTGCTGCTGGTTGGCTTCCAGGCCGTCACGGTGACCGTCGCGCCGGATTGCGGCAGTACCTGGTTGTGGGTGGCGCTCGCCAGTGTGTCTGCCGCGCGCAGCTCCAGCAGGGGTGAGAAGGCGGTGGAACGGGCAGAGAAGTCGATCCGCCAGTGGTTGGCGCCGAGCGTCGTCACGGTCCCATTGGTGATGGGCTGGTGCACCACGCTGGTGCCGTTGAGGCGCAGCTCCAGCGCCAGTTCGAATTGATCGAAGATCAGGTTTGCCGGGATGAAGGATTCCAGATAGCGGCCCGGGGCAGTGTCGGTGAAGCCGAAGTTGAAGGTGAGCCGAGGACCCGCGCTCCAGCTCAGTTGCGGCAGATAGCTGCCCACCATCGGCGCCTGCGGCAGCCCCACCGGGTAGCTCACGCTCAAGGTGTGGTTGGTGCCGGCATCGAGCACCCGCGCCAACACCCTCAGTTCGGCGCCTGTCCCTCCTCCGAAGTCGTGGGCCGCGATGTCGGCGACCGGCACGACCGCGCCATCGAGCTCCACGGCGCTCGGCGTCTGGCGAAGATCAAAGATGGGACAGCCAGCGTGGCGGCCCAGGCGAAACTGCAGAGTCGCCTGACCCGTCGCGCTCTGGGTGGCGGCGTCAAAGAGGATCGTGGCATCGATGCGCGAGATGTCCACTGGCACCGCCCACAGCCCATCGACGAGCCGGGGGGGTGGGGCGATCGCGAAATTGGTGCCAGCTAGCGCCGCTCTGCTCGCCCGAGATGGCAGCAGGCTCAGGAGCTCGCTCAGGGATGTGGCGCACTCGCCGTCTGCTGCGCCACAGGCGCCCACCCGCTTGATCAAGGCGGCGCGCCAGCCGAATCCCCGGGCGGCGCTGACGTGGGCCATCTCCTCGGTCACAAACATGGCCTCGGCCGGGGTGGCGCCAAGGCCGGCTTTCGTCAAGGCCAGATCGTAAATTGGCCTGGCCGGTTTGCCGATGTTGCCGCTCAACTCCGTGGAGATCGTGATCAAGGCCGTCTCCACATAGCGCCCGATCCCCAAGACGGCAAGTCGGGCCTGCACCTGCGCCACGGTGGTTCCCGCGCTCTGGTTGGAGAGTAGCCCGATCCGCCAGCCCCGCTCCTGCAGCACCTGCAGGACATCAAGCGTGTCGATGAAGCGCTCGCGCCCGCCGGCCGCGTTGGTGAATACCAGTGTGTCTCCAAAATCGAAGAAGACGGTGGCAATGGGCATGATGCTTCTCCTCTTCGAGAGTTGGATTACGGTGGAGCAGATTGCCCATCATTCGGAACCGGGCACCGCAGCCGGCAGGCAGCGCAGGCCCGGCGCGTGGCTGGCCTGCTCGGCCCCGGCGAACAGCGTCCGGTTGAGGCGCGATGCCCGCGCCAACTGCGCTCGTTTTGCTGCTCCGCAAGTCAACGTGGCGGTGTAGGTCAAAGGGCCCGTCATGGTCCAACGGGTGCACGCCTGCACATCCCTGATGGCCGGGAGAATGGCATTGAGCGTCGGCACGGATTCGCTGTAGCCGGGGATCGCCACGGGCAACTGGGGCAGCCTGCCCCCTTTCACCCACACCAGGCCGCTGCGGTTCGGCCCGGCAAGCCCCCAGGCCCCTCCCCTACTGGCAGGTGCTCGCCTCAGGAACAGCAGGGCTGTGCCCCTTCGCGCCATGGCTTGCCCGTCCCAGCGGGAGCGGATCGACACCGACGTGCCGGCCATGGGAGGCGTTCCGGCGACGCTCTCCCGCACGGCGCCGAGCTTGAGCCAATCGCCTTCCGCCGCAACATCGGCCACCACAATGCTGTCAGATTGGGCCAGCATGCAGAGCAGTGGCGGCTGCCCGTAGTCGAGCGCCGCCACCGGCCCCGCGGCCAGAAGGCACGCAAAGGCGCTAGCGAAGCCGGGGCTCAGCCTCATCCGGAATGCCATTGCGGTTTCGATCCATCGATGTCTTTGATCGGATGTCGAGGAGGTCATCGACGCCATTCTTGTTGAAGTCGGGTTTGAAGCCGGCGATCTGGTAAAAGGTCTTCAACTCCAGCGGTCCGGTGATGAAGCGCTTGAGCTTCCGGTTCCAGACCTTGGCGCTCGGATCCACCATCGTGGCCACCAAGTAGGAATAGGTGGCAGGGAAAAGGCTCAGATCTGTGCCCCTGCGGCAATACTTGAGTTCGCCCCGGTTGGAGTCACCCGCTCCAGCCAGCCGAAGGCGCCTCGGCTCCTTACCGATGCTGCCCTTCGGGCAATCCTCAGGTCCATAGGTGACATCAAGGGTGCGCGGTCCGGCCAGATTGCCGATGCGGATCGGCAGGGTTTCCTTGATCACCCTCTCCTTGCCATCCTGGCCTCCCTTTCCGATCAGGATTTCCGGCTTGGCGCTCAGCGGCACCCTGTTGAGCCCGCTGATCCGCGCTCCGGTCACCATGGTCTCCAGGTCAATCATGCGGGGGACGCGCACCAGTTCCAGTCGCCGCAGGATCAGCGGGCCACTGGCGGGCTGGAGATTGAATAGGCGGATGTTGAAATCACCGTTGGCCATGTCTGCCGCACCGGCGTCAAACCCGAAGGTGCGCGGAAACAGAGCGAGCGCGGTGGCGCCATTGAACAGCCTTGCCTCCGCCACAACGAGCGGATTGGACTGGGTGAAGCTTGCCCCCACATGGAATTTCACCCCCGCCGGAGCGATGCCATCCCCTCCACCACTCCAGCTTTTCGGCGTCGCAAACTCCAGCCGGTACACGTTGTAAGTCGTGCCCTGGAAGGATTCGGTCGTGCCGGTGTTGGTGATCGTGGGATTGGTCCAGGGGCTCAGCGAGCCGTTGTAACTCCAGGCGATCGTCAGGCTGGGCGCCGTGCTGAGGATCTTGAGCACGAGCCGGTTGGCATTGGTGCTGTTGGGATTGACGAAATCCCAGTTCCACAGGGTTTTGGCATTCAAGCCCACGCCGTGCGCAAGAGTCTCATATTCTCGATCGGAGAAGTGGCGATTGCGGCCCGCCCGGATCTCGCCGGTGAGGCCCGTGCTGCCGGTGGCCATGATGTGGTTGTTCTGCTGGTCTTCACCGGGACGCGGTGCTGAATCGCTGTGGGCGGCTCCATAGTTGTGGGCAGCCTCATGGGAGGTGGTGCCGGCGATGGCCGTGGCCCACCGTTCCAGGGTGGAATTGGCGCCGTTCAGCGCCCCACCGGCGCCGCCATACTCCTGGCCAAAGGTATCCGCCCAGACCCGCGCAAAATCCTGAGGGTCGGCATTGTTGGTGTCCACCGCCTGGGCTTCGCCAAACAGCCCGACACCGCTGCCATCCGAGCCCACCCCCACAATCTGCCAGCGGGGATCGGTCTGGGGGGGCGTGGTCGTGGTCTGGACGACATTAATGCTGAATTCGCAGTAGTCATCCGTCACAAGATCAAAGATCCTGTTTCGCAACTGGGCGGTGGTGCCGATGCCGCTATCCAGATCGCTCACATTGAAGGCCGCCAGGGGCGAGGTGGCCACCCCAAAGGTTCCATGTTCCGGGTAGCTGGCTTGCGCTGTCGTGGGAAACCACAGAAAAAGCCGACTGTTCTTAGCTGTGGCGAGGGCCCCTGCCGGACAGGCTGCCTGGGCGGCCACCGGTGCGACGATGGAGAGAGCGCTCAAGCAGAGACCTACGCATAACGAACCGGGTGTGTTTAGCCTTGACATCATAATTACTCCTGGGTGATTTAGGGTTGCAAAAAATGAGATAGACGCCGCAGCTGCACCACCAAGCCAATCAGGCTTTCGTCATGGTAAACCCCCAATCAGGCGCTGTAGCTCTTGGGGCTGTGCATTGCTGCAGCATTGCATGATTTCTTCGTCAAAGTTAATCGTCATTTTCGACAGATCCGCGCTGTCTGTAAGGGCCTCGGCCGACTTGCCCCCGCTGGGCAGCGGCGCTGGGCGTCTGGTGCCGCTGCTGACGCTCACGGCCTTGGCGGAGGAGGGCGGATTGCCCATTCGCACCGCGGTGGTGGAGGTGCCGGTGTGGAAGCTGCCGTTGCCGCAGGCTGAGCAGCTAGAGCTGGTGATGGAGCCGGCGGGGGTGTACGGGACCTCCTCGCCGTAGCAGGAGGCTGATCGGGATGTTTATACCCAATTTCGGCAGACGTGCGACGGGTGCAGCTGGAGGGCTTTGCCCTGGTACGCCATCCGATCACGCAGGCCCAGTGGCGAGCGGTGGTGAAGGGTGTGCCTGGCGCCCCGCCAGCGGCGCTGTAAAAAAGCCCTTGCACCTTTGAGCCGAAAGACCTCTGGCAGCGCTACGGCCAGCCGGGCGCCCTCTCGGTGGACAACGTGAGCTGAAATGCCTGCCAGGAGTGGCTGCAGCGCCTCGGTTAAGTCTTCTGAGTCTTCAGCAGATGCGCGGCAACAGCTCACCGCTGGGGGGCACCAGCAGCCGTTCGCTGCCGAAGGGCGTGCGCAGCAGCACCCGGGCTGGCCCCTGGCGCACCGTGCCGATCCAGCTGCCGCCCAGCGGTTCGAGCACCGCCAGGGTGGCCTCCAGGTCGGAGGGGGCGACCACCGCCACGAAGCGCCCCTCATTGGCCAGCTGCAGCGCCTCGAGGCCCAGCAGCTCGGCACTGCGGGCCACCGCCGCCGCCACCGGAATCCGCGCCTCTTCGATCCCCAGCTCCACCCCGGCGGCCGTGGCCAGCTCGTGCAAAGCGCTGGCCAGACCGCCGCGGGTCAGGTCCCGCAGGCAGTGGGGCCGCACGCCGCGGCGCAGCAGCTGCTGCACGAGGGGCCAGAGGGGGGCGCAATCGCTCTGCAGCGGCGGCTGCAGGGCCAGCCCATGGCGGGCCGCCAGGATCGCGATGCCGTGGCGGCCCAGGTCGCCGCTCACCACCAGCTGGTCGCCGCTGCTGATGGCGGCCGGATCGATCGGCGCTTCCAGCTCCCGCAGGCCGATGCCGCTGGTGGTGAGGAAGGCCCCATCGGCCTTGCCCCGCTCCACCACCTTGGTGTCGCCGGTCACGACCCGCACGCCGCATTCGGCCGCCGCCTGCCCCACCGCCGCCAGCAGCCGGCGCAGCACGGCCAGCTCCAGGCCCTCCTCCAGGATCAGCCCCAGACTCAGCCACAGGGGCCTGGCGCCGGCCATGGCCAGGTCGTTGGCGGTGCCCACCACCGCCAGCCGGCCGATGTTGCCGCCGGGGAATTCCAGGGGGTGCACCACGTAGCCATCGGTGCTGAAGGCCAGCCGCCCGTGGGGCAGGTCGAGCCGGGCGGCATCGTGCAGGGGTGCGGCCGGATCCGGCAGCAGGGGCCGCAGCTCGGCATCGATCAGCTGCTGCATCAGGGTGCCGCCCCCGCCATGGCCCAGCAGGATGCGCTCGCTCATGGCGCTGTGGGGGCGCTGCGGTAGCGGTGGTAGGCGGCGCAGGCGCCCTCGCTCGAGACCATCGGAGCGCCGAGGGGATGCTCTGGCGTGCAGCGACGGCCGAAGGCGGGGCAGTGGGAGGGCAGGGCCCGGCCCCGCAGGATGGCGCCGGCGATGCAGGGATCGTCGCCCGGATCGTTGTCCGCCAGAGCGGGTCGCTCGGCCGGCGGGGGGGCTTTCGGCAGGGGGGGCGCCGGCGGGGGGGGATCGGTGGGGGCTGCGGCTGGGACGGCGGCTGAGGCAGCGGCAGCGGGGGCAGCGGTCTGGGCAGCGACAGCGAGAGCGTCAGTGGCAGTGGCAGTGGCAGCGGCCGGGGCTGGGGCGGCAGCGGCGCGGTCTTCGTCCTCGGGCAGGCCGAAGCGGCGGCGGGCCTCCAGGGCCGCGAAGGGACCTCGCAGCGCCAGCCCCCCGCCGGCGATCATCCCCAGACCCCGCCAGGGCCGGTCGACCACGGTGAACACCTCCTCCAGCAGGGCCCGGGCCGCCGGGTTGCCGCCCTCCCGCACGGCGCGGGGGTAGGCGTTGAGCAACGCGGCTTGGCCCGCCTCGAGTTGCCGCACGCAGGCCAGCACACCCCGCAGCAGGTCCAGCGGTTCGAAGCCCGTGACCACCACCGGTACCCCGCGGGCCGAGATCCGCTGGCGCAGTTCGTCGGTGCCCACCACCGCGCAGACATGGCCAGCAGCCAGGAAGCCCTGCACCGCGGGCGCGGCGGCGGGGTCCGCCTCGGGGGCCAGCAGGGCCTCCATGGCCGGCGCCACCCGCACGTGGGCCGTGAGGATCGCGAGGTTGGCCAGGCCCTCGGCCAGGGCGCTGCGGGCCAGCAGGGCCGTGGCCGGCGCCGTGGTCTCGAACCCCACCGCCAGCATCACCACCTGCCGCCGGGGGTGGGCGCGGGCCAGCTCCAGGGCCTCGATGGGGGCGGTGATCAGGCGCACATCGGCGCCGGCGGCCCGGGCGGTGAGCAGGCTCGACCCGCCGCTGCCGGGCACCCGCAGCATGTAGCCGTAGGATCAGAGGATCACCTCCGGCCGCCGGGCCAGGGCCTGGGCTGCATCCAGGGTGGCGGCCGGGGTCACACACACCGGGCAGCCGGGGCCATGGATCAGGCGCAGGCCGGGGGGCAGCAGCTGATCGAGGCCCCAGCGCAGGATCGCGTGGGTCTGGCCACCGCACACCTCCATCAGGGTCCAGGGCCGGGTGGTGACGGCGGCAAGTTCGGCCGCCAGCTCGGCCACAGCCGCCGCAACCGGGTCCGGGATCCCCGCGGCTGCGGGCTGGGCGGCGATCGGCGCTGTTGAGGGGTCCACGGGGGACGGTGCCATCGGGATCTCCGGGACGATCGGGCGCCATGGCCACCATGGCGCCTTCGGCCCGCGGCGGGTACCGGCGCCGGCGGGGGGCGATGGTTTCAGCTCTTGGCGGAGCGGCGATGGCCCCGGCTGGCCGCGCCATCCTGCCTTTAGTTGCTCCGATCGATCGCCATGGGTGTTTGCAACGGCCGCCGCGCCCGATCTGCTCCCGCCGCGGGCCGGCTGGCCAGATTCGTCTGTGGGGTGGGGTTCCGGGGTGGCCCGGGGGCGCGGATCCTGCCGCTGGGGTTGGCCCCGCTGGGGCTGGTCCCCCTGGGGCTGGCCTTGCTAGGGGTGGTCCTGTTGGGGCTGGGGCTGCCGCCTGCTGTGCTGGCCGCCCCAGGGAAAGCGCCGGCTCCGGCGACGGCCAGGGATGCCGCTGCCAAGGCGCTGGCCGGGGCGCCGGACGGGGTGGTGCACAGCGGCCCCTGCGATGCCTCCGCGGCCATCCCGTTCGGCAACGGCCTGTTCGTGGTGGTCGACAACAAGGCGAAGCCGCCGGTGGTGCTGCGGATCTACCGCAGCGGCCAGGCGGGGCCGGCTCTGGGCAAGGGGGTGATCCCAGCGGATGCCGTGGCACCCGTGGACGATGGCCATCCGGCGCTGGATCTGGAGGCTGCGGCCCGGATCGGCCCGCTCGTGTACTGGATCGGCTCCCATGGGGCCGGGGCGCCAGCGGCGAAGGGCAAGGGGGCCGGCGAGCTGGGCGAACCCCGGCCCAACCAGCGCCGCCTCTTCGCCACCAACCTCGGCCTGCGGGTCGGTGCCGATGGCACCTCGATGGAGCTCTCGGTGGAGCCGGTGGGGCGGCCCTACACCACCTTGATCGACGATCTGGCCGCCGATCCCCGCTACGCCCGCTTCGAGCTGGGGGCCGCCGCCACCCGGCCGGACAAGGCGAAGGGCGGGCTCTCGATCGAGGGCCTGGCGGCCACGCCCAGCGGCGCCCTGCTGATCGGCTTCCGCAATCCGCTGCCCGGCGGCAAGGCCCTGCTGGTACCCCTCACCAACCCCAATGCGGTGCTGGGGGGCGAGAAGGCGCGGTTCGGCGATCCGGTGCTGCTGGATCTAGGCGGGCTCGGCATCCGCAGCCTGGAGATGGTGAACGGCGGCCTGCTGATCGTGGCGGGGCCGGCCGAAGGGCGGAAGGGAACCGCCACCCCTTCGGTGCTCTACCGCTGGAGCGGCCAGTTCGAGAGCCCGGCCGTACGGCTGCGCAGCTTCCCCTCGGTGGGAGGGAGGCCCTTAAACCCGGAGGCCCTAGTGATCGATGGCAACAGCCTGGTGGTGCTCAGCGACGACGGCAAGCTGGAGGGGCTCGATGCGGCCTGCGGCAAACGGCCCAAGGAGAGCGAGGGCTTCCGGGAGCTGAGGATCACGCCGGTGCCGTGACCTGGCATGGGCGAGGGTCCCTCCCATGTTGCGAAATGCGAATAGGGTCGCGGTGATCAGTATTTTCCAACATCCTGATCAGGAATGCTTTTGGTTCGAAGATGAGGCTGAGCTGGCCCCAACACCTGCAGGCCTCCCGCACCCTGGAGCTGGCCGGTGAATCCCAGCAGGGCATGGCCCTAGCCCTGATGGGCATGTCGCTGCTGATCCTGGCCGAAGACCTTCTGCAGTCCGAGCAGGCCGCCAGCGACTCCAAGCGGCAGGCCTGAGCCTCACTCGCCTAGGCCCGGCTCTGAACCATCAGCGCTGGCACAGCCACCGCAGCACGGAATTTCCGTGATCAGACCTCCGGCTCACCTGGCTGCAGGGCTCAGACGGTGGAGTGGCGCGTGATCCGTTGCAGCTGAGAGGTTTCCAAGGCCAGGACGCGGCGGGCGAAGTCGGGATCACGTTCCAGCGTGGTGTCGAAGCAATCGACCGGCACGGCAAGAACGCGGGTGCCGCTGGTCTCCGCCACGATCGTGTTCTCGGTGGTGCCGTGGCTGAGCACCTCCAATTCATCCAGCACCTCGCCGGGCTGCATGCGGCTGACTCGCAGGCCTTCGTCGCCACGCACCTCGACGCGGGCGACCCCCTCGATCAGCAACAACAACTCCCGGCAGGTGTCGCCCGCCTCGGTGATGGCCGCGCCAGGCTCGTAGCGGCGGATCTCGGACTGATCCGCCAGCAGATCGAGGGTGTCGGCCCAGGTGCGCCGGAAGAAGTCGCTCGTGGCCAGCACCACCCGTTTCTCCAGATCAGGCAGATCCGCCAGCGCCGCTGGAGGGCTCAGGGCCAGCAGCTGGTCCACCGTGCGGCCAAGCCAGGCAGGGGTTGATGGCCTGCGAAGGCGAGCGCTGCAGGCCTGCCCCCGTTGAGGATCGAGGTCGCTCAACAGCACCAGAGCAGAAGCAGCCACACTGGGCTCGGGATCCTCCACCAGCTGCTCCAGCTGCGCCAAGGTCTGGGCTCGGGAGGACTGCTGCAGGGCAGGTTCCAAGGCCGCAGGCTGACGCCGCAGCGTGGCCAGCAGGTCGGCGGGCAGGCTGTCGCGCCAACGCGGCTCGGCCAGCAGCGGCTCAAGGCAGTCGAGGGTCAGTTGCTGCAGGCGGTGCACTTGTGCCTCCCGATCCGATCCCGCTGGCATCAGGGCGAGGGAGCGCAGGATCCCCTCCAGGCAAAGCTCCTCGCGATGGCGCAACCGCTCTTCAAGCAGGGACACGAGCAGCGGCTGGTGTTGCAGTTCCGCTGCGGTCATGGCCCGCAGGCTGAGATGCAGCGGCGCCAACCTGTCGAGAAGAAGGTCGGCGCGGTGGGCCGCTCCGCTGACGGGGTCGAGGATCTCGATGGCTTCGGCTTCCTCAGCGGCAGAGATGGAGAATTGGCGCACCAGCGCAGCGAGCTCGTTCTGAGCGCTGGTGCCGCCGTCCTGGACCATGTCCGTGGTGCCCGCCCCAGCAAACTGCTGTTGCAGCCGCAGCACCCGCTCGAGCGAACGGCGGTAGCCGCTCAGGCGCACCTGGTCCTCCAGGCTGCGGCGCTGGTCCGGGTCCAACAGGGATGGATCCTCGACACCCAGTTCCTCGAGCAGGAGGCGATGTTCATCATCAGAGATGCCGAGCTCCTGGCGCATCCGCCGCAGAACGTCGAGGCTGCTGGCGATGTTCACGTAGCCCTCGGCCAGGGCGTCGCGCACCACGCCTTTGTAGGCCTCATGCCGCTGGTCGTTGCCGAACTCGGGCAGCACCCTGGCGAGCACGTACAACTCGTCGGGGTTGAGATCGCTGAGGCTGCGGCCCTCCAGGAAGCGCCCCAGGTTGAGGCTGAGCTTGGCGAGCTGCTTGCGGAAGCGCTCCGCCAGGTTCTCACGGCTGTAGAGCGCCGGACTGCGATGCCAGTTGCGCACCAGCCACAGGGAGCTCGTCGCCACCAGGGCCATGTCGAACAGGTACTGCACCCAGGCCGGCGTCAGCAGCAACAGCGGCCGGCCGGCGAACAGAAAGAAAACGTTGAACACAAGGAAGGTGGCCGCCAGGAAGACCCGATGGCGGATCAGGGTCTTGTCCGGCTCGGAACCCTGACGGCGCGCCCGATGGCGCATCCAGGCCTCGATGGCCCGCCCGGCCAGCCAGCCGAGCCAGGTGAACAGTCCGAGCACCAGCGGCACGGCCACCAGCCGCGGCAGCGGAATCGGCTGGCCGAAGAGAAACAGCCCTGGGCTGAGCAGTTGCGCCAGCTGATCGCTCTGGCGGACCCAGGCGCCGGAGAAGTAGTAGTCCCAGTTGCCGGCGTAGAGGTAGTAGTACAGGAAATAACCGACCACCAGGCCCACATAGCCGTAGCGCTCGAAGCGGAAGGCCGGGCTCTGCAGGCGTTCCCAGTACATGCGCTCCGCGTCGATATCGATGCAGGGCTTCTGGCAGGCGACGCAGGCGCTCTGCTCCTCGCCGCCACCATCCTGTGTGCGGCACATCGACTGAGTGATCGGGGTGTCACTCATGTGGGCGCGACTGCCCAGCAACCCACCCGGTGTGGAATAGATCGCCTGTACGGGTGCCATCGGGCAGAAGTACTGGCACCAGGCCTTGCCGCCATAGAGCCAGCCCACGGCAACGGCCGCTGCAATCGTGAACAGCAGCCAGCCGGCCAGCACCAGGCGATCGGCGTTGAAGAAGAGGATGCGGCCGCACAAGCCCACAAACAGCCAGCCGAACTGAAGTGCCGGATAGTGCCTGGCCAGCCAGGAGTCGGGCGGTACCCGCGCCAACTGGGGGCGGTGCTCACCGCTCTTGGGATTGCGCTTCTGGGTCTGGCGCTGCCAGCCCAGAGCCCGGGGGATCTGGGAGAGGAAGGAGAGCGGGCAGATCCGCCGCCAGAGCTCATGGCCGAACACCAGCAGGATGAAGATCGCCGCCGGCACCACGGCACCCCAGAAGATCGTTGTGCCCAGGGGGTAGGGGGCTTCCACCAGGCAGCGACCCTGCACCTCCACGCAGGTGAGCGGCAGCCGCAGCGGGCTCCAGGGGTGCTCCGGACTGGTGAAGCGGGCCGTGAACGGATCGAAGAACAGCGAACCGATGATCAGTAGCCAGCCGGTGGTGAGCAGCCACCTCAGCCAGTGCATGCGGGTCTCGCTCAACCGCGAACCGGCCATCGGTTGAGATCGGAAGGAGTCGAACGTTAACCAGCCCACCGCAGGCCTGACTGGGCTGATCCGATGGCTCAGGCTGGGTGGTTCACCATCGCCTCGGCCATCACCTGCGCAAAGGGCTCGGGGCGGTGCAGGTGATAGCCCTGGGCGTCATGCACGCCGATCTGGCGCAGGCGCTGCAGCACCGCCTCCGACTCCACGAATTCGGCCACGGTGCGCAGACCGATCACCTCGGCCACCTCGACGAAGCAGCGCACCGCCACATCGTCGAGGGGGTTATCGATCACGCCGGTCACGAACTGGCCGTCGATCTTCAGGTAGGTCACGGAAAGGTTCTTGAGGGTGCCAAAGGAGGCCATGCCCGAGCCGAAGTCATCGAGAGCCACGGTGCAGCCATGGCGACGGGCGATGGTAATGAAGTCCATGGCGGCCGCCACGTTGGTGATGGCGGCGGTTTCGGTGATCTCAAAGCACAACCGGTGGCTAATGGCGGGTCCGGCGTCGGCCAGCGCCCCATCCAGCACCTGCACAAAGCTCGGATCCACCACCTACAGACCCGACACATTCAGGCTGATCCGGTCGATCCCCTCCAGGGAAGCCTGGGCGGCCAGCAACGCAATCGTTTTCTGCAGCACCCACTGGTCGAGGCGGGTGATCAGCTGAAACCGTTCGGCCGGCGGCAGGAAGGCCCCCGGCAGCACCAAGGCACCGTCGGGCTCGCGGATGCGCAGCAGCAGTTCCGCCCGCAGGGCATCGCCATCGGCGGGGTTGAGGGGCACGATCCGCTGGGCATGGAGTTCGAGGCAGTCGTCGTCGAGGGCCCGCTGCAACCGGGTCACCCAGCGCATCGCCTGGTTGCGGCTGATCAGGTCCGCATCGCCCTCACCCCGGGTGTGCCAACGGTTGCGGCCCGACTCCTTGGCCGCGAAACAGCTGGTGTCGGCAGCCTGCATCACAGCATCGGGATCAAAGCCTTGGCCCACCAGGGGCACCACACCGATGCTCACGCCGATGCGGAAGCGTTGTTCCGCCCCCAGAAAGCGGAAGTCCTCAAGCGCCCGGATGATCCGCCCGGCGATCGCCTCGGCCTCCGCCACCGTGCAGTGGGGTAGGAGCAGGCCGAACTCATCCCCACCCAGACGGGCCAGACTCACCTCGGGGTTGCAGAATGATTCCAGGAGCCGGGCCACCTGCACCAGCAGGCGATCGCCAGCGGCATGGCCGGCGGCGTCGTTGATGATCTTGAATTGGTCGAGGTCGATATAGAGAAGCGCGTGGCCCGGCTGGCCCGGCTGGCCCGGCTCGGGCGGCAGCTGCAGGCACTCGCTGAGGCAGGCATCGAAGGCCCGGCGGTTGAGCAGCTCGGTGAGGGCGTCGTGGCTGGCCTGGTGCAGAAGCTCAGCCCGAAGGGCCACTTCGGTGGTCACGTCCTGAACGAAACCGAGGAAACCGGTGATCGCTCCGGATGAATCCCGCAAGGCCTTGGCCTGGGAATGCACGTTGATCACACTGCCGTCGCGGCGCAGCAGCCGAAAGCCCATCTCAAAGTCCCGCGCTTCCTCCGCCGCCTGGATCCACTTGGCAAACACCGGGGTCTGATCCTCCGGATGGATGGTGTCGGCCCAGCCGCTGCCCAGGCTCTCCTCCTGGCTGAGGCCGAAGATCTCCTGCCAGCGCGGATTGGTGAAACTGCAGGCTCCCGCGCCATCGGTGGCGTACAGACCGATCGGCATGCCGGAACTGATCCGCTCAGCCTCCTGCCGCAACTCCGCCTCCGCCAGCAGGGCACGCCGCCCCTCCAACAGATGCACGGCGGTGCGGCCGAGCTGGCGCAGCACTTGGCGCTGCTGATCACTGAGCCGAAGCGGCTGACGGGCGATCACGCAAAGGGTGCCCACGGCAGCACCATCGGCCAGGTGCAGGGGGGCACCGGCATAGAAGCGGATGTGGGGATCGCCCGTGACCAGGGGACTGCTGGCGAAACGGGGATCGAGCAGGGCGTCCTCCACCACGAAAAGGTCGGGCTGCTCGATCGCGTGGGTGCAGAAGGAGATGGCCCGGGGGGTCTCGCGCACCCCCTCCAAGCCCACATTGGCCTTGTACCACTGGCGATCGTGATCGATCAGGCTGATCAGGGCGATCGGCGTGCAACAGATCGCCGAGGCCGCCAGCACCAGGCCATCGAAGGAGGCCTCCGCCATGCTGTTGAGCACATTCAGCCTGTCGAGGCTTTGCTGCCGGCTGGCCTCACGGTCCACGTCTGTCTCTTGAGGCTCCTCAGGCACGGAGGTGATCTGATCGTTGCTGGATCCCTGGCCCAACATCACACGATCTAAAGATATTGTACAGGAAGGAAGCAGGAACGCTACTGGTCTTTACAGGAGGCAAACCAAATAAGAACTTAAACAAAGGCAAGGGAAGTTTCAAGACCTGGGATTGATCGGGGCCGTTGATACTGGAAATTGTTTTGCAACTGATTCCGAAATCGCCTAGACATTGACGCGGCACAGATGACGATCGATTGCAAAGGCAGCCAACAACGAGCTTCCGTAAACCAAAATCTTTTGCAAGTCACTCTTTCCCACTTTAGCTCCCGATGACGGATGTTGGCACCTCAAGCCATCAACCTCCGTTTCCAATAAACACTCTGAGAAGGCTGCCCGCCAGGCCCGCGGCGGCTGAATGCGCAGACCCGCTGAAAGGCGCTGAGCCCCACCGCCCGGATCAGTGGCCGCGCACGCGGTAACCGGGATCACCACAAGCCCTTGGCAACTGGAGCCCGGCCCTCCTGCACCATGAGCGACGGTTCCAGGTGGTGGCCCGGGCTCCAGCCGGGAACGCCCTGCCCCGCTCCTGGACCGCCGCCAAGCTCGCCGGCGTCCCCCAGGTCTTCACCAGCCAGGGACCGACGCCGTCATCGCCGCGGAGGAGTTGCCGAGACCGACCAGAAGGGGACAGACAATGAGTGTTTCTAAAGCTTCAAGCCGCTTTGGAGAAGCTGACGCCTTAGCTCAGGGCCAAGTTGCTGAGCTGCCCCAGGGAATAGATGACTTTCATCTTGATAGATGGGCGTGCCATCATCGAGTTTTCGTGGGCATTGCTCAACGGGGCACAATTGATTACGGATCGAGAAGTGATACACATTAGAATTCCCCTCCATGAGCGATGCAATAAACTGATCGTAACGCAATAGGCTCTGATAATTCCTGGAATGGCGCTTTATGATTAGACATGCTGCATTACTTGCTTTTTTTGAATGCCAAGCCTATAGGGCAGGAGCCCATCTTTGCATGCATTATCGTTGGCTTGGGCCAGGTATAAGTCATCCATGAGTACCAGCTTGGCGTCGCGATTGGCCAGACTGCTTGCCAGGGTTGAGATATGGTCTTTTAGCTTTGGGCTAACTAAGGCATCACTTACTATAAACCCAAGAAAAACAAGGTCGTTGCCTTGAATATTACTTTCAATAAAGTTTTTGACCTCTTTTCCATAGATATGGCATCCCTTTTTCTTTGATGTTTCGTCTGTGGTTGCAGAGGGTTCGTAGCTGCAGCCCCACATGGTCAAATAGTCAACATCCCAATCTGGCAGGGCTGCTCGAATGGCAGGAGTGTACTGCTCCGAATGGCTGTTACCGATGATGACTGCGTGGCGGCGATTGGGCGCAAGAGTGATGCATTGCGCAATTTTGTTACCTATACTTGCTTGGGTGACTACTGAGACGTGACAGGGCTTTCTGGTTGAGCCAATCCAGTTATGCTGCCTGAAGAGCTCTTGCTGTTGGGCGGGATAGATGGAAAGGATAAGACGTTGAGATATTGCGATAACGCTGATTAACACTGCTGGGATTGCAATGCCTTTGCCCAGGATGCTGGCATTCGTCCCCCCCCCCCCCCCCACTTGGCATGCCTGAAGGGGCTCTCAATATAACGATAACTTACATATCCAACCACCAGACTTACGGTCACAATGGCAACTTCATTCAGCCAGCCTTGATGGAGACCAAGCGATCGAGCAATGTATAGGATTGACCAGTGCCATAGATAGAGTGAATAGGAAATTTTTCCTAAGAAGATGGAAGGCCTGAACAGAAGTGGATTGAGGTGTGGATAACTTGTCTGTCCAGCAAAAATCAATGCCGAAGTCGTCGCGACGACGACGGGAGTCATTTGACCAGCTTTGGCCAGGGGGGCGAACAGGCTGGCCAGAAGTGCGATTACAAGCACTGGCTGTGCAGCCGCCATCAAGCGAGGCCAGCGCATGGTGAGTTGACGTTGGCTCAACGCCAGACAGGTGAGAACACCAGCACCAAGCTCCCAGAAACGAGATGGCATCAGGAATAAAGCAGCCCAATAATCCGTTTTCGCTAGATAAACGTAGTTGACAAAAGACAGGCAACTGAGAACGGAAATAGCAATGAAAATCTTGCTGACTCGATAACCATGAAATCGAAGCAGTATCCAAAGAATACCTGGAAATAAAAAGTAAAATTGCTCTTCAACTCCTAGAGACCAAGTCTGGAGAAAAGCATTGGCGCCCGCTTCGGCAGCATTGTAATTTGTGCCAATATTATAGAGATATACATTGGAGAAGCCGACCAGCGCGAATCTGCCGGTAGAGAGTGAATCCTGGGGCGAAATCGAAACACAAATGACGATCAGGCTCGTTATCGCTACGCAAGCCGCCAAGGCTGGCATTAAGCGCTTGATGCGACGGCTATAAAAATCAGCCAGAAATTTCTTGAATCCAGCACCAGGGTTTACTGCGTGGTATCTGAATAAGGAAAGAGTGATGACGAATCCAGAAATGACGAAAAAAATGTCAACGCCAAGGTGCCCGCTGCTAAGCAGTGATGGATTAACATGATTGATGATCACTGCCACAACGGCAAGCGCTCTCAATGCCGTCGATATCAGCTCGGTAAGAAACGTTGTTTTGCTGCGTGGACATTTTCGGTGAATCCGCTAAAGAAAAACCTGCGCTGTGGGCAACCGCTTTGGGTGGCATTGAGTCTGAATTCATTTGGTCGTCAATGACAGCAGATCATGATTTGTTCACTGCCAACCCGTTGCCTGAGCAAAGACGTGTTTCAGAATGAATCGCGATCAACAGATTTCAAACAATATCTTAACTCAAACCCAACTTCGCTCCGCCGCTAGATCTTCAAGGCTGGCCACGCCGTTCAGCCGACTCGGTGCAGCTTCCGTTCTCGTGCCACCTGATGCAGGGCACCGGCGCCAGAGCTCCCTCAACGCCACCCTGATCGAACAGATCACCAGCCCCCTGCTGCACTGAAGGAACTGGCCGGGGCGGCGGGGCCATCCCGAGCGCCTAACCAAAGGAGCGAGGGCACTAGAAACCAACGGAGCGAGGGCACTCACGACGGGAGCGGGTCTGAGGCAAACGAAGACATCGGTAGAACCTCACCCCTCCACCAGCCGGCAGCGCAGCACCGCCAGCGCCTCAGCGGGAAGCCCCAAAAAGCGGTCCAACCAGGCTTCGCCGGTGGGCTCCACCACAGCCACCCCCACCAACACCCCCCGCCCGTCGCGATCGAGCGGCACACCCACGGCGCTATGGCGCTGCCCCCGCGCCTCAGCGGTGACCAGCCGGGTGCCCACGATCAGATCCGGTGCCCGATAAAGGCCAGCAACGGCAAACACAAACCGCGCCAAAAACTCCAGCTCCACCGCTCCGCTTTCCTGCTGCCAGCGCCCCTCCAACCGTTGCGGCGTGATGCTGATCGAGAGCCCCGGCGGCAGGGGCAGCCCCAGCACCCGCGTGGTGCGCCAGGTGAGCGGCGGAATGGTGAGGCCCTCCGGCGCGAAGGCCAGCGGCCGCCAGCCCTCGCCATCCGGCGCCTCCAGCTGGCCGGTGCCGCCGCCGCCGCGGGCGTCGTAGCGGAAGCGGGGATAGCGGCCGATCGCCAGACCGCAGCCGGCCTCCGTGGTGAGCTGCAAGGAGAGCATGGCGGCGAGCCGACGACTCGGCGATTCAACCGCAGATCAGCCAAGGCAGCGCTGGAGGCAACGCACCGCTCCCAGCACCGATGCCAGGCACCGAGGCCATCAACCATGCCCGTCGGCTCATCGACTTGCAGGACCAAGCCGCTGCGCCAGGCAGCTGAGCCACGGACAGTCCCCGGTTCCGATGAAATGGAACTCCCCCCATTTGTCGCCCAGCCATGGATGCCGCCAGCCTGCGTGCCCTGTTCACCAAGCCCTACGGCGCTCCGGCCCCCACCGCCGAGCAATGGCGCGCGTTCTATGCGGATGATGTGCACTTCCAGGACCCCACCCAGGAACGCCAGGGCCTCACCGCCTACCTCGAAGCCCAGGAAGGCCTGATCAAGCGCTGCGACGACGTGTTTCTCGAACCCGGTGCGGTGGCGATCGAGGCCAACACCGCCTTCATCGAATGGCGGATGGGCCTGAAGATCAAGGGCATCGAGTTCATCTACCCCGGCACCAGCCGCCTACTGTTCAACAGCGAAGGCAAGATCAGCGACCACCGCGACTACTTCGATTTCGTGGGTCCCACCTTCGAACCGGTTCCGGTGGTGGGAGGCTTCGTGCGCTGGCTATATGGGCGGTTCGTGGCCTGAGGGCGGCGGGCGCTCCATAGGGTTCCCCAGCTCTCACCAGGCTGTTCCGGGATCAGATCCCCGAACCCAGAACTACAGCGATTCGTTCACTGCCCCGGGCCAGCATTATGGCCTGCTCAGCGCGGCGTATCAGCGACTCCACCACCTGATCGCCAGAGGTGAACATGGTGAGGCCACCACTGGCCTGACGGCGATGTCCCGAGGCGGTGAACACCCCCTGCAGCCCACTCACCGCCTCCCGCAGAGCTTCCACCCTGAGCATGGCCTCGTCGTAATCCACATCCACCAGCAGCACCGCAAGAGTGTGGTGAGTAAGACGGCCCACCAGGTCCGGGGTCCGCAACTGGTCGAGCAACGTGGTCGCCAGATCGCGCAACCCCTGATCACCGGCGACATAGCTCCAGTTCTGGTTGGTCTGTCTTAAGTGGTCGAGATCAAGCAGCAGTAGCGCCATGCCCCGGCCGGCCTCGTTGCAGCGCAACAGTTCCCGCTGCGCCTGCTCCAGAAAATCGGCACGGGTGCACATGCCGGTGGTATCGCTGTGCACGCTCTGCCGGCGCAGTTCCATCTCTCGCTCCACCAGACGGGCCAGGTCCTGCAGGGTTTCCACCACAGAGCGGCTGACCCGGCGCGGTACGCGATCGATCAAGCAGAGGGTGCCCAGGCTGTGGCCCTCCGGACTCACCAGCTGGGCCCCTGCATAGAAACGGATCGAGGGAGGTCCGGTGACCAGCGGATTGGTGCAGAAGCGTGGGTCCTGGCTGGCATCGGGCACCACCAGGGGCTCGGCCTGGCAGATCGCATGGGCGCAGAACGCCATCTCACGCGGGGTCTGCTCTGCATCCAGCCCATAGCGGGCCAGAAACCACTGGCGATCGCCCTCCACCAGCGAAATCAGGGCGATCGGAACCTCCAGCACACGGGCCGCGAGTCTGACAATCCGGTGAAAATGCTCATCTTCCGCTGTATCGAGCAGCCCGAAACGTTCGAGATTGCGCTGACGTTGCAGCTCGTCAGCTGGAAGGGGATAATCGGGGTAAGGCATCGACAGCTCCTGCACAGATCGACAGTAGAACTGGATATCGATCAGAGCCTGGCCATACGGTGCGTCCATCACAACTCCACATCCTGGAGGGGAGCAAACTGGTCGCGGCCTCGCTGGAGCGTTACGAGAACACCTTCCGACTCTCCGGTAAGCCTGGCCAGAAGGTCAGCTGGAGGGTGGAGCAGCGGTAGGGCAGCGGCGGCGGTGCAGCCAACACGGGCGGGTTCTCACCATCTCGGTTTCTTGACTGAACACTCCCATTTGTCTCATGCCTTCGGCAGTGACTGGTTCGCCAAGGGAGCAGAAAGTTTTGCTCGCTTCTTTTTGTACCCCATTCTTTCTGATTACCCAGTCGGCAATTGCGGTGGGGGGTGATGGCGACTTCCGAGAATGTGTAGAGACCTTGAGCCGTAGCCACCGCGGGCCATGGGGCAGAGCAACTGCACCTGGGCGATCGGATCGAGGCCGAATCCGGCGGGGATGCCACGATCCCATAGTGGCCCGTTGAACCACAGGGAACACCCCGCCCGCCCTCCAAGTGCCCTTTCCCGAAGCCGACCTTCCCCTGGCCACAACGACCCAGCAGCGCATCCTCGAACTGGGCCCCTCAGATGACAAGGATGCCCAGGAACTGACGCAAAATCTCTCTGCCCTGGCGGCTCGCAACGGGCTTCTCTGGCTGGGCGGTGATGAGGGCCGCAGCCTCTACCGGCTGCAACGCCTTGGCGACCACCGCTATGGCGACCTCCGCCCAGTGAAGCTCCATGACTTCGGCCTGGCCGGCGGCAAGGACGACGGCGAATCGGATATCGAGGGCCTGGCGCTCGACGGTGATCGGCTCTGGCTGGTGGGCTCCCACAGCCGCAGGCGCCGCAAGCACGACGACGACAAGGGAGAACCCTTAAGCCTCTTTGAAAAGGACAAACAAAGCCGCAACGCCCATGTGCTGGGCTGCCTACGGCTAGACGTTGAGGGGCTGCCAGTGGCCGGGCAGCGGTTGGCCTTCGATGCAGCGGCTGGCCGCGATGCCCTCACCCAGTTCCTAGCGGCCGACCCGCTGATCGCCCCCTTTCTGAACATCCCCAGCAAGGAGAACGGCCTCGACATCGAGGGCATCGCCGCCCGGGGTGAGCGGCTGCTGGTGGGACTGCGAGGACCGGTGTTGCGGGGCATCGCCATGGTGCTCGATCTGCACCTGGACGGCGTCGAGGGGGACGGCAGCTCCACCCTCACCCTTGCCGCCCAGCGCTTCCGCTATCTGCAGCTCAAAGGCCTGGCCGTGCGTGATCTGGCCATCGTTCCCGGCAGTGACGCTGTGCTCGTGCTGGCCGGTCCAACGATGACTGTGGCGGGCCCCTGTTACCTGTACCGCTGGCGCAACGCCCTCCGCCCTCAGGAAACAAGGAGCGGCGCGGGGATCACAGTGGAGGAAGCGGAGCCGCTGCTTTGGATCCGCGACGCCCGTCCCGGCCGACCGGGTCAGGGCAGTGACAAGCCGGAAGGCCTGGAGGTCCAGAGCAAGGGGGGCCGCCTGCTGGCCTGGGTGGCCTATGACGACCCTACCGAGGCCCGTCGGGGAGGGGGTCAGGGGGTCCGAACCCGGCTGGATGGGTTTGTGGTGCCGGATTGATTGCCGCAGTGGAGCAGGGCCCTATCCCAGTGCTCGCTTGGGGTAAGCCTGTGCTGGCTGGTCCCGCCGCGATCGAGCCGGGCCACGATGGGCGAAACGCTCCTGAGGGCTAAGGAATGGATCCGGCCACGGCCCTCGCCTGGATACTGCTGTCGCTGGCCGCCGCCGCCGCCCTTGGCCTGGTGATCCTGATCGCCGGCCTGGCGCAAGTGTTTGCGCAGGCGCCCAGGCTGGCGGAGCTGCAGGAATCGAGATCTGATGCGTCCGCGACCGCGACCGCGACCGAGTCCGCCTCCGAGTCTGCGTCCGAGTCCGCGTCCGCGCCCGTAGCCCTGGCCCTGGCCAACACCTCGCTCACGGTGGTGGTGCCCGCTTACAACGAAGCGACCAACATCGCCGCCTGCCTCACCAGCCTGCTGGGCAGTGAGACCCCCTGCGTCGACTGGCGGGTGCTGTTGGTGGACGATCGCTCCAGCGATGCCACGGTGGCGATCGCCCTAGAGGCGGCAGGGGTCTGCGGCGCCACGGAACCCCGTTTCTCGCTGCTGGATGCCGGGCCCCGGCCGGTGGGCGAGCGTTGGGTGGGCAAGAACTGGGCCTGCAGCCGCGCCATGGAGCAGGTGATGAGCGAATGGGTGCTCTTCGTGGATGCCGATGTGCGCCTGCAGCCGGCCACCCTGCGTCGTGCCCTGGCCCAGGCGAGCGCCGACGGGGCGGACCTGCTCAGCCTGGCGCCGCGGCTGAGCTGTGGCTGCCTGGCGGAGTGGCTGGTGCAGCCGATCATGGCCAGCCTGCTGGGGCTCGGCTTTCCGATCGAAGCCGCCAATGATCCCGCCAGTGCTGTGGCGTTCGCCGCCGGGCCGTTCATGTTGTTCCGCCGCAGCGCCTACGTGGCGATCGGCGGCCACCGGGCCCTGGCGGCGGAGGTGGTGGAAGACCTGGCCCTGGCGCGGCGGATCAAACAGGGCGGCCATCGCCTCCGCTACCGGCTTGCTCTGGATGCGCTTGAGCTGCGAATGTACAGCGATTTCGCCTCCCTCTGGGAGGGTTGGACCAAGAACTGGCTGCTGGGCCTCGACGGCGATGTGGCCAGGGCCCTGGCGGCCTCGTCGGTGGTGCTGCTGATGTTCAGCGGCCCCTGGTTGCTCGCTCCGGCTGCGGCACTCCTCGCTGCGGGGCTCGCACCTATGGGGCTGGCCCCTGTGGGGCTGCCTGGTCAGCGGCTGGTGTTGCTGGCCGCCCTGGCTCTCGCCTTGGCGGGCATCGGCCTGCAGCTGGTCCTGCGCCTGTGGATCCGCCGCCAGTTCCAGCTGCCGATCAGGTTCTGGTGGCTGATGGGAGCCGGTGGCTTGGTGGTGGCCGCGATCGGCCCGGTGTCGGTGTGGCGCACCCTCAGCGGCCGCGGTTGGACCTGGAAGGGGCGGCCGTTGGCCTGAGCCGTTGGCATGATCGGTGGCGCCGAATCCAGCGGCAGCCCTCGCCTGGTGGGTGAGGTCGACGTTGGGTTGACGCGCTTCTGATCCAGCCGAGGGCGGTGGGCGGCGGACTGGTCGAGCGAATCGATCACGGACTCTCCGGCTTCGAAGCCTCGATCATCCATGGGGGCAGGGGGACTTGAACCCCCACAACGTCGCCGTCTGCGGATTTTAAGTCCGCTGCGTCTACCATTCCGCCATGCCCCCTTAGTCACCGCAACGCCTTTCGAGGATTCGTGGCGTCCGTGTCTGCCGGAAAGGGCAGACCTGGCAAACCTCAAACCAGAATCTGCGAAACGGTGGGAGTATCCTATGGGTCTTGGCGCAGGGTCTTGCAACCAGGCCATAGACACCGCCCGTGGTGGAGCGTTGCCGCCGCGATCGGCTCAGTTCAGGGAGAACAGGCTGTCGTACTGGTAGTACTGAGGCTTGTTGCGCCCATCGTGTTGGAGCATCCTGCGCAGCCGAATGATCTCCTGGCGCTGCGCCACGATGATCGCGCGCGCCAGGCGCCGGATGGTGGGAGTGCGGCTCTTGGCAAGGGCGTCATGGGCCATCAGCAGCGCCCCGCCATGGTGATGGAGCATTCCCTCCAGGAACCAGGTCACCCGGGTGGCGGCGGTGGGAGTTGAGCCCATCATCTGCATCGCCTGGATCTGGGCCGGATCCATCCGGATCAGGTCCGCCAGCGCATCAGGATCGCCTCCGGCTCTCAGGGCCAGCGGCCCCACAGGGGCCTCGGGAAACCAGGCCTTGCGCCACTGGCCCATCGCCTTGATCTCAGCGGCCTGATCGCGCCAGATCTCCTTGGCGAGCGATCCCACCCCCGGCGAGCCGATGTCAAACACGAACTCGCTCATGCGCAGCGCGCCCGTGTGGTGCACCGCCATGGCATCCAGCCAGCGCAGGTCGTAGGTGCGCCCTGCCGGGCCGACATCGTGGCTGTGGGAATGGACGTGAGCGCTGTGGTCGATCGGCGCCGCCGGGGCCGCACCCGCCGCCGGAACATCAGCCGGCGTCAGCAGCGGGCGATGGTGCTGATGGGGATCCACCTGGGCCTGGACCCCCGCTGTCAACAGAGCCACGAAGACCAGGGCACTCAGGGCGGCGCGCATCGAGAAACGATCGAGGGTGCATGACCGACGTGAAGCATCGCGCGCGGCAGCTCACCCGCTAGGTAAAGAGCAGCTGCTCAGGCCTGGCTGACGATCCCACCAGCTCAACGCCACGCCGCTGGATCTCGCGGGCGTAGTCGGTCCAGGTGCCCTGGCCCCAGTAGCGGAAGCAACTGGTTTCGAGCAGCAGCAGGTGAAGCAGGGCCTGCTGATAGGGCTCGCTGCTGGTGACCGAGGGATCCGCCGCCACCAGCGGGTCGTAGACCCGGTGGAACTGGGCGCTGAGCTGGTTCATCGGCTCGAGCACGTTGGCGTAGCCCTCCACCCAGCTGAGGTTGTTGGTCCAGGAGGCACCGGCCATCGAGAAGCCGGGGTCGGCGGCCTGGAGTGCGGCAATCGCCGCCTCCACCGCTTCCGGGCTGCTCGCACCGCCCACCTGCTGCCAGAGCCTGTGCTGCCCCACCGCCTGAATCGGTGCGAAATCAGGGCAGCTAATCCCGCTCGCTTCCAGAAGCTCCAGATACTCCGTGCCGTTGATCGCCACCGTGCCTCCACGGGCTCCACCGCCTCCGCCCCCTTCGCCAGCGATGCGCTGGTTGGCCTGAAGGAAGGCGGAGGGGAACTCATTCATCATCACGCCGCCGTTCTCGCCGTCAGCGATCTGGGCCACGATCGCCGGCACGGTGGTGTTGCCCAGCGGCTGCCGGCCCAGCCCCATGGCCTCGTAGCAGGGCTGCATCTGGCCCACCAGCTTGGTATCCGAACCCTGGGTCTTGATCAGGGCGGTGATGCTGATCTCCTCGCCGCGGGAACTGCGTGCCACCAGCTGATTCGGCACGAACTTCTGCTCCTGGCGCAGGCCGGAGCCATCGGGGTTCTCGACGCTGTGCTCCTGCACCAGCAGCCAGCGGTAGCCGCACTCCCGCAGGGCCCTCACCAGTTCATAGAGCGTGTCGGGATGATTCGGCAGAGCCATCTCCGGCGGTGAGAAGCCCTTCACCCGCTGCAGGGCTGCATCGCCGAACAGGGCGGCGAAATGGTGCTGCCAGGCCAGGAGCTGCAGCTTCAGATCCGGGATCGGCGTGGAGGGTGCCACCGCATGACTCCAGAAGCTGCCGAGCCACTCCACATGGGGCTGAACCGAGGGATCGGTGGCCAGGAACCTGAGGGCATCGAGGATGTCGCGGCGGCCCATCTGCTCGAAACCCCAGAGCAGATTGCCGGAGTAATCCAGCATGATGCGCGGATCGCAACCCTCCGCGATCAGCTGGGGAAGGAGATCTGCGAGGCGCCGGTAGCAGTGGGCGAAGGGTTCGGCGTTGTGGTTATCGCCCTCTTCCCGATGCTCCAGCATGTACTGGAGATGGGAGATCAGCGCGCCGTTGGCACCGGCCGGAATCGTGGGCTGGTGCATATGGAGCGCGCAGGCAAAGCTTGAGCGGAACGCCTCAAGCTTCCGCGTCGTTCGCGGCAGGAACACCGGCGCGTCCGGCTGCATCAGCTCGAGGATCGCGGCTTCGCGGCCGGCGATCGGCGGCAGGGGGTGGGGGGGCATCGGCGGATCTCCTGGGGGGCCTGCGCCGGCGATGCCTGCCTGGCGTGTCAGCTCCGGTCTAATCCGTCTTGGGGTTGAGGGGGGGGCGCTGGTAATCGCCACTGCCCTTGCGGGGAGGCAGCTCGATCGCCTCCGGGGTCATGTCCTCATAGGGGACCTTGCTGCGCAGGTGGCGGATGCAGTTCAGACGCGCCCGGCGCTTGTCGTTGGCCTCCACGGTGAACCAAGGCGCTTCAGGGATGTTGGTGTGGGCGAACATCTCATCCTTCGCGCGCGAGAAGTCGACCCAGCGATCGCGGGATTCAAGATCCATGGGGCTCAACTTCCAGCGCCGGGCGGGATCCTGGAGGCGTGAGCGGAAACGGGCCTCCTGCTCGTCGTCGCTCACTGAGAACCAATACTTGAGCAGCGTGATGCCGCTGCGCACCACCATCCGCTCAAACTCCGGCGCCGAGAGCATGAACTCCTCCACCTGGGCGGGGGTGCAGAAACCCATCACCTTTTCGACGCCGGCGCGGTTGTACCAGCTGCGATCAAATAGCACGATCTCGCCAGCCGAGGGGAAACTCTCCACATAGCGCTGGAAGTACCACTGCGTCTTCTGCTGATCGGAAGGGGTACCGAGGGCAACCACGTTGCAGCCTCGGGGATTGAGGGGCTCGGTGATGCGCTTGATGGTGCCCCCTTTACCGGCCGCATCACGTCCCTCGAAAAGAAGGATCAGCCGGTAGCCCACTTGCTTGATCCAGTACTGCATTTTCACCAGCTCAACCTGCAGTTCCTTGAGCTCGCTTTCGTAGAACTTACGATCCAGTTTGATCCTCGCCCCCTCTGGCTGTGCCTCGAAATCATCGAAGATCGGAGAGGGGCGGTAGGCGTCGCCGGGATCCAGCCCCCCACTGTTTTTGGCAGAGTGATCGGAGTGCTTGTCGGCCCGTTTGGTTTTGTGTTGATGTTTGCCCATGACGGCATTGCAAAAGAATGGATTTGTTCTAGGCCAGCCGACACACCAGAGCGGCACCACGGCTAGCAGCCGTTTCCCGTCCGGCAGGTCGCGCTCACCCCAGCTCCAGGCAAGCCAGCCCATACACATCCGCCAGGGACACCACCGGTGTTGAGCCCCGATACATGCGCAGTGTTTGGGAGAGGGGCACAAACCCCAGCTCCTCCAGCAGCGGCGCCGCCTGGGGATTGGCCCCTGGCCCATCGATCAACACCGCACCGGCGTGGCGCTGGAGCAAGCTCTCCATCAGGGCCCGCGCGGCCCCGGGGTGGTCCGCCACCAGCGGACCGATGCGCCAGCCCTCGCCACGCTTGAGCAGACAGGGACGGATGCGGCCAAAGCCGTGGCAGGTGCCCTCCCGATCCAGCAGGGCGTGCACCGTTCCGGCCGAATGGTGCAGCCACTGGTGGAGAAAGTGGGGCCGGGGGGAGGGCTCCCGCAGGGCGTCAAAGCGCTGCACGGCCGCTTCCGGGATGGCCTCGCCCGCCAGCACGCACCAGGTGGGCTGGGAGCTCGCCTCCGTTGGCGAGGCGGATCGCACCGGTGCCAGGGATGGGGGGGCCGTGCCATCCCCGAGGCGTTGCCAACGGGTGGTGGGGGAGGCGGCTGCGAAGCCCCAGCCGGCATATTCCTCCACCCGATCTGGAGCGGCCTCCAGGCCGACGCAGGGCAGATCGGCTAGGTGCTGCAGGGCATGGCGCCAGAGCTGCAGGCCATAGCCCTTCCCCCGATGATCGGGCACCACCAGAAACAAGCCGACGAAACCATAGGCGGCGTTGTAGCGCACGCCAGCAATGCACCCCACCGGCTCCTGATCTAACCAACCCACCCAGAGTCCCTGGCGGTCGGTTTGACGGTAGATGGCCACATCGCCAACGCCGGGGGTGAAGCCCTCCTGCCGGGCCCAGGCCATCACGGTGGGGATGTCGTGCGCGGTCAGCGGGCGGATGGTCAAGGGGGTGGGCATCAGGAATCATGCTGATCAAGGTCCATGGGCCCAGCCCTCCAGACGAAGAGCAGCGCTCTGGGCGCCGCCCCATCTTGGTCGGCCCCCCGTGCCGGCGGGAGAATCACCGCACCTGGCCCCCCTCCCCTGGCAGCTCCGACGCCACCTCTTCAGATCCGCCCCTATGAGCCAGCCGACTGGCCCCAGGTATGGACGTTGCTGGAGCCGGTCTTCCGCGCCGGGGAGACCTTCCCTCACGATCCGGCGATCACAGAAGACGGGGCCCGGGCGGCGTGGGTGAAGCAGAGCCAGGCGGTGATGGTGGCCGCGGATGCGGCCCTCGGCGCCCATGTCGCCAACGCCGGCTATGTGGTGGCTGAACGTTGCCGCAGCATGGGGATCGGCAGCCGCCTCTGCCAGCACTCCCTACAAGCGGCGAGGCGGCTGAGCTTCCGGTTGATGCAGTTCAACCTGGTGGTGAGCACCAACACCGCCGTACTTCGCTGCTGGCAGCGCAATGGCTTTCAGGTCGTCGGCACCCTGCCGGGGGCCTTTCACCAACGGCAGCTGGTCTACGTCGATGCCCTGGTGATGATCCAAAGCCTGATCGAGGAAGCGGTGCGATGAAGGTGGTGCCGCTGGGGTTGCTGCCGGGTGACGACCTGAGCTCGGCTTTGGAGGCTTGGATGGCTCAGCAGCAGGAGCAGGCCGGCTGTGTGATCAGCGGGTACCCACCTGCACATCGCGGTCGCCGGTGCGCACCACCGCCGAGCTGGTGCTGGGGCTGCTGCCGGAGTGGCAGTTCAGACGAGAGCTGGGTGTCTGAATCTCAACATCTGCGCATCCCCGGCCGGCGGAGGTCACGTGAACATTCGGCTGAATTGTCAAGCAACTTGCTAACCCGTGGCCACCTTGGGTCCTGGCACTGATGCTGTTGCCGATCCAGAAGGGCTAACGGAGGCCCTGTTATCAGCAGCATCAACGTAAGCAACTGTTCGACGACGTTTAGCTAGGCGGGTCTTCTGGCGCCACGGCCCAGGTCCTGGGTCTCCACTCTGTGCTCCAGTGGTGATCGCCCGCTGGTTTTCTTCTCGGCCCGCATCAGCTGACGTGACCCTCACGGCAGCACCAGCAACAGCAGGCGAGCGACCGATCAGGCATGGGTAAGCAAATAATTTCCATTTCCATTGAACTCACCGTCGCAACTTGCAAAGATTGTTCCTAGCAACAAAAGGTAAAAGCGCCAGATGCGACGAAATCTTGCATAGTCCATGCCATAATCAAGTCCGCTCACTAGGTGCTGACTTTCATCAAATCTTGTCAGCCACTCAGTCAGGGTCTTGTGATAATTGTTGCCATTTATATACCAGCGATCAATCGTTTTCATGTCCTTGTTGCGACTTGGGATTGCGTCATGATTCCAGTATCTTCCATGTGGAAAAATGTACTTATGGGTGAACCCCGATGACATGTTGTTTGGAATTCTTACTGTGATGATGTGGATCAGCGCCTTGCCGTTGCTGTTGAGTAATTGAGAAAATCTCTGAAGTAAAGCCGTTAGGTTGCCGACGTGGCAAAGGACTCCTACGGTGATTATCTTGTCAAATTTTTCCGTAAATGGAACTTTATTCAGATCACCCTCCACCAACTGAAAGCGTCCACTACTGAGCTGGCTGCGGGGATCCTTCATTTTTTGCCGCATATATTCGCATTGTAGGTGGCTGAGATTGACACCGGTGAAGCGCACGTTCGGAAATTTGGACAAGATGGTATTGGCAACGCAGCCCCAGCCACAACCAAAATCAAGAATATGGTCTCCATCTTCGATCTCAAGACGTTCAATCATTTGGTCGATATGATGTTTTTGCGACTCCTCTAGATTATGGGCGCCATTATCCCAAAGCCCCATGCTGTACTTGGGGTAGATGGGCTCCCAATCGCCAAGCATATGATTAAGAAGGATTTGGGGGCGATCGTATTGAATCTCCATCAGCTCTTGTGATGATTCGGCAATTTCATCCGATTCGTTAAGGACCCATTCGTAAGGAGCCAATAGCTGAGGCCAGCTTTTGAACAGCGTTGGCATCGATTGATTGATCAGGTTGCGAAACAACGAGTCGGGAATTTCCAGGCCATTGATATAGGCTTCTGCCAGCCCCATTTGGACGCTGTTCAGCAGGCTTGCCATCAGGCGCGTGCTCTGGTAACCAGGGCCATTGGCTGGTGCGTGCAAAAAGTTGCTAGGGGTAAAATTGTGGAGGTCTGCTCCCGCACTCGTAATGGTCATTTTCTGAATCTAATATTTAGCTAAATGATAGCACCTGTATTCGTTCAGTGGTCGGGGGAGTTAGCATAACGATACTTCTGATCTCGGAACGGCGTCGCAGGGCTGTTGAAGGCCCTGCGCATCCTGGTCTGGCCCCCCAATATCCGTATCTTTCACCACAATCGGGAGTTCGCCAGCTCAGTCCCTCAGGCAAGCATTGTCTTCACCTGGCTGATGATCCCGTCGGGAGTGGGTGCCCAGATAGCAATACCGGGGGGTAAAGCCAGGCTCCAGCAGCCAGGAGCCGAAGCGGCTGCCCAGGCCGGTACGTCGGTTGAACGCTTCCACCACCAGCACGAACGGTGAGCGACCCACCTTGGTGATCATCGCTTCATCCACCACATTCAGGGTCGCATTGTTGATCAGACCCACGTCGATCTCCTCGGATTGCAGCCGTTCCACCGCATCAAGGGCGCGAAAAAGGCTTTCGCCATAGCTCACCACATAGCCAGCAGCTTGAATGGGCGGCGCGATATTGCATTAACGCTTCGGCCGTCAGCTGACCCCGCAGCACGCTGAACAGATACTGGGTGGCCACGCGATGGCCGGCCTCATCGAAGAACACCGGCAGGAAACGATCCAGTGCGCCGCGGAACAAGGCATCGAGGATCATGACTTCCGGCACCGTGTCATACGGTCCACCGCTATGACCGCCAACCCCACGGGCTGCACCGGTGGCCGTGAAGAAAATGATCGCGTCTCGGCAGAGCTCGATGTTGGCCTGCAGGGTCGCCTTTTGGTCGGGGCTGAGGTTGGGGAGGGTTTGCCCCGGCCGAACCAAAGGCAACGAAGGATCTTGACCAAGCAGAAGAGCAAGGCGGCGCAGGTGCTCTGTCCGATGGCCCGCGGCGGCTGTGGGTCGCGCTCGCTCAACATCGAACTGCAGCAGCTGCTCAATCCCGACCCCGTTGAGCAGGTGGAGCGTTTCGGCTGGCGGTTTGCGCCGGGCGACAAGGTGATGCAGATCGCCAACGACTACGACAAGGAGGTGTTCAACGGTGATGTCGGCACCATCGATGCCATCGACGCCGACAACAGTGCGCTGGGGGTGCTGTTCCCCACCAGTGAGGCCGGGGTTCAGGGCAGCCGGGTGGTGGTCTACGGCTGGGGGGAACTGGATCACCTGGTGCCGGCCTATGCCTGCACGATCCACAAGAGCCAGGGCAGCGAATATCCCGCCGTGGTGATCCCGCTGCTCACCCACCACCTGGGCCGCAGGCGTTACACCAAGCTGGGGGAATGGCTGGCGCCAGCGGATGCCACAACAGCACCATTGGCAATTAGAGTTAGTCCATCATCTCAAGCCATTCACCATGCTCACCGGAACTGAACTACTCGCCAAGGTCAAGGAACTCGGCGATGTCTCGAAATCCGATCTGGTTCGCTCCGCCGGTTATGTCAGCACCAAAAAGGACGGCACGGAGCGCCTCAACTTCACCGCCTTCTATGAAGCCTTGCTGGAGGCCAAGGGCGTCAGCTTTGGTGACGGCGGTGGCAGTGGCGGCAAACGGCGGCCTGGCCGCAGCCTGAGCTTTGCCACCAAGATCCAGTTCAACGGCAACCTGATGGTGGGCAAGGCCTATACCGCCCAGCTGGGCCTGCAGCCCGGCGATGAGTTTGAGATCAAGCTGGGCCGCAAGCAGATCCAGCTCATCCCATTGGGCGCTGCTGAGGAGGAGTGAGGGGCTCCTGAGCTCAGCGGAGGGACCTCTACGCGGATGGCGCTGCCGTGGCCGGGCCGGTCTGGCGCTTGGTCTGCTCTGGGCGTTCTGTTGCGTTCGCCGTGGTCTATCTGGCCACCCTGACCCCGTACCGGATGCTGATGACCTGGGTCTTTTCTCGGACCGGAAGCCTGCCTCTGCGAAGCAGAAGAGCGCCCGACACGGGGCGCCCTTCTCATTGGAGCCTTCTAGCAACCTTCCTGTTGCAGCGCATCGAGTCCGAGGAGCTTTTGGGATTCCGTTGTGGTGCCATGCCCGCGCAGGTGGGCATGGCAAGCGTTTGGACAATGCCGGCGGGAGAACAATGCCGCGGCCTGGAGTTGCTCGCCGCGGCATCGAGTAGCAAGGCCCCGGCACCGAACGGTTCATGGCGCGGCGGAACCTGCATCGTGGCGCCTAGGTGCAGAGCGGGCCTAGGCGGTCGGAGCGGCGGAAGCGGAAGCCCATGGCAATCAGCGATCGGGCTTCAAGCCACCGCAGTCCTGCCAGCTGCCCAGAAGCCGCGCCAGCTCCTCCTTCATGGCGGCCAGCTCAGCGATGCGCAGGTTGATTGATTCCATCTTGGCCGCAATGCTGTCTTTCAGAACAGAGCAGTTGCAGACACCGGCTCGCCGCACCTCCAGGATCCTCGCCAACTCGGGAATCGATACATCCATCGCCCGCAGGGAGCGAATGATCGTCAGCTCAGCGAGATTCTCTTCGTCAAACAATCTGTACCCAGATTCGGAGCGAGCCCTGGGCTGGAGCAATCCCTCATCGCAGTAATAGCGGATCGTCTTCACCGGCAGGCCAGTGCGCCTGGCCACCTCGCCAATGCGCAGGCTGGGAGTGGGTTTCGCTGACACAGATCCCTGGCGGGCCAAGGCAAGAACCCTCTACCGGGTGGAAGCTTTCCCACACTAGGCAGGCCAGGCCGCGACACCTCCCTTCCTTACTCTCCAGTGATTGGGGGTTGCTGGAGGCATTGGCTAGGGTGGGCGTTCAGCAGCCCCCCTGCGCTCGCCCCCTGTCCCATGTCGATCCACCCAAGTCCGTGGCCAACCCGAGTGGCAGTCGCGATCGGGGCCAACCTGCTGTTTTCCGCCGCCGGCCTGGCCGCTCCTGGCGGCGTTCCCGCTCTCTATCCAACCCAGGCAGAAGCGGAGAAGGCCGCCAAGCTCCACTTCAACTGCACCGGCGCCCACAAGATGGGAACCCAGTGGATGCCCTGCGCACAGCATGGTGGCGCCCAGGGCTCCTCGCACTCCCACTGAGGCCGGGCACTCCCATGGCCCATTGCGGCGACAAGCCCAAGCGGTTCGCCTTCGGGGTGGCACCGCTAGGCATCATCTCGATCGGCATCGTGCCGATGGGGGTGGTGAGCATCGGCGTGGTGCCGATGGGGGTGATCAGCATCGGGGTGGTGGGCATGGGTGTACTCAATGCCTGCGTGGTGGGGATGGGGGTGGTGGTGGCCGGTGTCCATGCCATGGGGATCTGGTCGCTGACCCCAGGCAATGACCATCAACACCACAGCAGCGGGGCTGCGCAGCAACAGCTGCTGGCCTACCCGAGCCGGCAGGTGGCCCTTCAGAAAGCGCGTGAGCTCGGCTGCGAGGGCGTGCACGCCATGGGCAACCTCTGGATGCCGTGCTCAGAGCATCCAACGCAACATTCCACACACCAACACTGATTCATGAGATCAATGCGCAACCTCAGCCTGGCTCTGGTTCTTACTCTGCTGGCCTCCACACCGGAAGCCCTGGCCTGCGGCGGCGGCGGCTCCGGCAGCTATCGCAAACCCGCTCGTCCTAGCCAGCACCAGCATCAACACACCCCTGCGGTGCCATCCACCCAGCCGGAAACCACAACTCCCCCAGTCGCCCCCCGGTAGGAGGGCTTGGGGGAGCTGTGGATTGCGCTCTGCGCAGACGAGCCTGGGATCAGAAGCGGAAGGTTGTCTTCACCAGGCCGCCGAACTGACTGAAGCTCTCGCCAGCTGGCGTCACCTGCCCGAAGGGGCGGCTCAAATAGATCAGTGCTGGTGTGACCGTGATGTTATCGGTCACCTGAATCTTGTACCACCACTCCCACACGTAGTTGCCGTCGTTGGGAGTCACGCCATCGTTGAGAGCGGTGGCAAACACTGGTTGGGCCACAGCGAAGCCGAAGTCATTGCCTTTCTGGAACACATCGGTCCACTGCAGACCCACCATCCAGGACTGGCTGGTGCTGAGGCTGCCGAGGGGTTGGGGTGTGCTGTAGGTGGTGCTGTTGATGCCCCATCCCAGGCTCAGAGAAGGCAGCCAACCGCTGCGCAGGGGTTGCCAGAACGCGCTCAGGCCCCAGGCATTGTTGGCGGCATTGAGGTTGTGGTCAATGGCGCTATGCGTGAACGGGGTGGTTCCCGGAACGAACTGGGTCTCTGGTTGCACGTAGGTCCAGATCGCAGCCAGACCCCATTGCTCCTGCTGATAGCCCAGCTGCACACTGCCGGTGGCGCCGGAATTCCTGTTGCCAAGACCACCGCCACCGTCCTCCACCGACACACTTGGATTGCCGCTGTCGCCATTGGCGGCCACGTAATTGGTACTGATGCTGAAGCCGTTGCCCTGCCACCACAACCCAGCACCAGCGCCGAGATTCTTGCTGTAGGCCGCCGGCGCCCCATTCACCGTCATCACGTTGAGGATGGTGTCAGAGGGATAGACACTGGGCCACAGCGCCAGCATGTCTTCCTGCCCCACGCGGGCACCCAGGGTGGCCGTGAAGCCGCTGCCGATGGGCCATTGGTAGAAGAGCTTGTCGATGCCAACAAAATTGGGCCCGGCATCTTCCTCAAAGGCCACTTCCAGGGTTGAGAGCGCCAGAGAATGGGGCTCACCGCCAAACACGCTGCGGCCGAAGTTGCCGGCCCGCAGGTTGGTGCGCAGCAGATCCTTGCCGTTGAAGCTGGTGTCGAGCGTCAGCTGCAGGTCGTCGTTGAAGGTTGTGGCATTGGGCAGGGGTACGGGCGTTCGCGGGCGACCGCTGAATTCATTCGGTGCCCGATTGACCGTGTTCGCCGCTGTGTTGATCGCCGATCCTGAGAAGGCATTGGCTCCCACCACAAAGGTGGCCAGACCGGAGAGCTTGGTGGTGGTGGAGAACTGGTTGGCTTCCAGCTCACCGACGCGCGCCTCAAGGCCATCGACACGGCCGCGCAGCACGGCGAGTTCCTTCTGGAACTCCTTCATCAGCCGCTTGAGCTCGTCGGTGGTCTCGGTGACGCGATCGAGGCAGGCGTTCAGCAGGGCCGCCGCTTCATAGCGGGTCATCGACTGGCCGCCTTTGAAGGTGCCGTTGGGATAACCAGCCACGCAGCCGTAGCGGTCCACCAGGTTGGAGAGGGCCTGGTAGGCCCAGTCGGTGGGCTTGACATCAGAGAACTGGGAGATGCTGGTGACCTGCTCCTGGCTGGCGTATCGGTTCACACCCTCCAGGTCGAGGTTGGCGGCGTGGGACGCCAGCGGAGCCGCCAGACCGAGAACGATGTACGTGGAACGCAGACGAAGCATGGAACTGAGTCTCCAGAGCACCGCCGGGCCGACGGCTAGCTCGACATCATCAACCATGTCTCCACCAAGTCGCGAGCACTGGAGACTATGATCATGGTTTGGACACCACAGCCACCCGTCGCCATTCAAGTGGGCGGCAGCTGGACCATCGCCTCCTCGCTGCAGATGCTCGGCTGGCTGGTCCGCCATCCGCAGGAATGCCCCCGCAGCAGCTATCTGCGGCGGCGTGGCGGCCCTGGGGCCGATCAGCCTCCTGGTGCGCTGAGCCGGCATCGGGCTGCAGCAGTGCCGGTGAGTGAGAGCGAAGCTGTCGCATCTGCTGGGCCAACGGAAATCGCCAAGAATCATCTCCGGCTTGCGGATGGCGATCTGCCCATGCGATCTGACCTATCAGCGGATCAGGGGAACAGCGGGTGGCGCTACAGGCTGAGCCACCGGACAGGAATTCTTCTGGAAGTTGCAGGTCTGGATCGTTGGTTTCTGCCAGCTGAGTGGGATTTCCAGCAAACTCCTGCTGCCGCTCATCCCTTGGCCCAGAAAGAGCAACGCCTCCAGCACATTGGCACGACCGACCCCAGCAGCACCAGCCCTAGGCGGCCAGGCCCCCTTGAAAGGCTGGCCTGCCCCAGTCGGCTGCAGGAGTCTGCGGTTCATCGGGCCGTTGGCATCACCACCGGTGGCGGCAGGTTGAGTTGGCGGATGCACCGGGCAAAACCTCGATCATCGAAGGAGGCGATCAGCTCGCAGTCGCGGCAACTGGCGTTCACCACCGATCAACAGCGCCATTCGTCTCGCCCCATGGCCTGCAAGCGGCAGTGCGTCGGGGCGCCAACTGGACCAAGTGATTGTCCTGTGAAGAGCTGAAGTTGTCGTCAGCGGCGAGCAGCAGGGTGGGGCGCCCATCCTCAAGCGGAGGGCCAGGAGTGATGGCTTCCCAATTGTCCGGCGTCAGGCCTAGGGCCTTGAGGTCCCAGGACATCAGGGGGGTCAGTGGAGCAGCATTCCCCGCCGCAGTGATCGGCTTGGGCAAAGGGTAAAGAACAAGGCGATTGCTCCATTGATCCGGCGCCTGGAATCGTCTTTGCAGCCCGAGCAGGGGTGCCTCAAGGGGGGCCTCGGGCAAGGCCAGGAGGTCGGTGAGGCCCCAGCCATCACCCTGGGGGAGTCGCAGAGGCTGCAGTGGTTTGGGGTCGCCGGCCGGTGACTCCATGCTGGTGCCGAGGGTCCAGCCCAGGACACGAACCTGGCCAGGGGGATCCTGTAGCAGGGCGGATTCGGCCGCCATCAGCAGCACCGCTGGCTTGCCCTGCCGCTGCAACAGGGTGAGGGACTCTGGACCCTTGTTGGAGTCGAGTCCCTGGCCTGGAGCTGGCTGCCACTCGGCAGGCATGGGAAGAGCCAGCTCCAGCTCGCCGCTGCGCCGGTCGAAGCGCAGCAACTGGGGGGGACGCTCCGGGATGCGACGGCCCTCGCTCACCACCCAGGCCCGCTCCCCCTTAGCCACCAGGCCCTCTCCATCGATGCTCTCCGGCAGGGTGGCGCCCACACCACTGCGCAGACCCACCACCCCCAGCGGACGGAGCGGCGACTTGCCGAGCTTGCCGAGTCCGCTCCATCCGACCAATTGGCCCAAGGGGGCGTCACTCAGCAGCCAGAGCTCATCCCGGTCGGCGCGATAGGTGGCCGCGGAGAAGCCTCCGGAAGGTTGTCCAGCGCCATCAAGCCTCGGCAGACGCACCTCGGCCACCTTGTCCCAACCCGCCGAAAGCGGACACGGCAGCAGGGGGGGTGGCGGGGCTTGAACAACCATTGCTGGAATCATTCCCCCCAAAAAACCATAGCTCCGATCCAGTGTCCTTGCGCTTGGACGCGCGACACTCACGGGATGTCGAAGGCCCCAGTGCGCTGTGCTCTTCCCAGCAGCCTGCGGTAGAACAGCGGTGTGAAAGCGGCAGCGTGGGTCAGCGCCAGGGATGAGCACCATGCGTCAGGCAGCCAAAACCAGCGCCCGACTCGCTATCCATCGGTGCGGCTGGCCTCTCGCCTGCGGCCAGGACAGCGATCAGCAGCAGCAAGGAGGTGCATCGCGTGCCTGAAGCCGTCCTCGCCCCCGGCGCCCGGATCGAGTGCCGCAGCGCCGAGTGGCTGGTGCGCGGCCTTGGCCGCAGCTCCGATGGTCAGCAGGTGGTGGATGTGGTGGGGGTGTCCCCCGTGGTACGCCTCCGAAGGTGATCTGGCTGGTGGTGGGCAACACCAGCACGGCGGAGATTCTGCGGATCCTGTTGGCTCACGCCACCGCGATCGAGAAGTTCATCACCGAACCGATCACTTCCCTGCTCACGCTGCGCAAGCCCTGACCCATGGCCCTCCCCGGCATCAGCAACGTCAACGAGTTCTATTCCGCCCAATACCTCGAGAGTGTGCTAAAGAACGACATCAAGAAGGTGCGCGAGCGCTGGGCGGAGGAGGCCAAAGCGCAGCTGGAGGCGGATCCAACCGGGGGATGTGTCCACGCCGGAAGCACAGTTCAAGGCGCTGCCTGCGTGGTTCGACCATTCTCACCTGGCATGAAGTGATGCAGAAACTGCATAATCCTGGGGGCCGCCAGCTCATCAGACCGTTGGTTGTGGCAGCTCTCCATTCACTTCGAATTGCTGGCGCCGGAAATGGTGCACCGTGTTGTCATCCAAGCAACGGATCGAGACTTCCTTGTTGTTGGCTTCCAGCTGCACCTCCACCTGATCAAACGGTGTGCTGGTAAATACACAGCAACTGATAGCTCCCACCTGAACCACATCCTCAACGCTGCGCGCCGAGTGGTATTCAAAGGCCTCAATTCCAGCTTCGCGCATTTGCCGGCCAATGCCCTGGCAGAAATGGCTGTCCACAGGATCACGCAACATGGCCTGAAGTTCTCTGCTGCCATGGCCCTGCAATTTCAGGCCCCTTGCGGTGCGCACCTGCACGTGGAAGAGGGTCTTTCGCATCGCGCTGCTGCGGGGAAAGGGCCGCTCGGGCCCATCCTGAAACACCAGTTCGTAGTACGCCCCCTCCAGCAGACAGCCGAACCGACTGCGGGACCCATAGAACAACCCCCGCTCCCAGCGTGTGGCAAACCGCGATCCGTGGCGCTTCCGATAGCGAAAGGGAGTGAGCAGCAGGCGATGTCGCACCGCGCACTCCTCGGCGCTGGGTTGCTCTGGCTTGCTGGCCTCCAGAAAGTCCTCCAGCCAGGCCTGCTCATCCAGGCTGTCCGTCGTCCGGCGGGTGGCCTGAGCGCCCTGTTGTTCCACCAGCCGCAGCACCACCCCATCCAGCTGGGCAAGAGCCGTGAGATCCACATGGGCTCGCTGGCTCACGGCCGGCCACGCATGGCATCGAGGTAGTGCACCAGCTCCACCAGCTGCTCTGGATCCTGCAGCTGCTCCCGTGGTAGGCCTCCCGTGTGGCGGTTGGCTGTATTGATCCAGTGCCGCATCAATTCGGTGTCGTCGCCCACCAGGGCCGAGAGGCTGCGATGCAGGCGCAGCACCAGGGCAAGCATCCGCTGGGTGTGCAGGTCGATGCGACTGTGCGCCCTTGCCTGCTCGAAAAAGGTGCGACTCTTGCCGATCGCCTGGGCCGTCTCCTGGGCCGACAGCCCCAGTTCCTCCCCAGCGCGCTGCAGCGCCTTGCGCAGCACCAGGTTTCCGTTGACCCCGCTGGCGGCCGCACTCGTGAGCTCCTGTACCTCCATGACCCTCACACCATCTCTGGGTATCATGCCTCAAAAGCGGCAGCAAAGGCAATGCAGCCTCGATCGAGGCGCGGCCTGCACGGGCGCCGCCTCGGCGGTGGCCGCCGCCGAGGCGGCCGTTGGTCGCACCGGGAAATGGCTAGATCTGGCGGCCACGCCCCTCTCCTGTGCTGCGGATCAGCACATCAGCGGGCAGGTCAAAGTTGTCCACCAGCTTGCGGATCATGGCCAACGACTATTGCCGATCACGCCCTTCCGCTTTCACACCCGTTCACGGCTGATCGTGTTGGGCTGGGTCAACGACACCGACAGCAAGCACGCCTACGAGAGCAAGATCGCCATGGCCCCGATCCCGGCGGCTCGCGGCTCCTCTCCTGGCGGGCCCTGGATCCCTGGGAGGCCAAAAATACGCTCTTGGAGCTGAGGCGCTTGGCCCTCCCCCTGCAGCCCTTAAACTGGATTGCCCTTGGGCTACCCAATGGACAATGCAACTTTTATGCATTGGCTATGCGTTGGCTGCAGTGCTTTGTCCTAGATCTGACTGATTTCCGAGCTAGCCCTACCAGCAGCAGCTCGATTCCGCACTCCATCAAGGTCCACTGTCCAACAAGGTCCACCACAACTGCAAAAGACGTTTCCCATGCTGGATCCCTCGCGGCCTTGTCATGGCAAGAGCTAAGCCGATAACCATCAAAACAGCCTGCGGCTACACCCTCTTAGCTCTGTCATTCCTTGCTTGGGGTGCAATTCTTGCTCTGCCTCTCTTCCAGATTTCAGTTGGACTAGCCGCGGCACTGACGACTGGACTGATCATTGCTGGCGAGGTAACCTTCTATCTCGGAATCGCCCTGTTAGGCAAAGATGTTTGGGACAAGATCAAGGCATTCTTTAGTATTAGACGCGGACGTGGACGTGGACGTGAACCGTCTGAAGACTGATTCGTTCGCCGTTTCTCATGCACCCGCCATGGCTGTGGGGCCGGGCTGGCCCTGGTGAGCCTCTCCGTCGCCTTCCTGTTCTGAGCAGCCTGTTGTTCTGAGCAGCTGCATGGACCCATGGCTACGCAGTGCCGGCTGGGATCCGACATCCTTGGCTCCACTCCTAGTGACGTTGGTTGCCCCTCGATCCCGCCACCCTTCGGCCCCTGCCGAGCACACCAGCGCTAAGCGGAGTGCTCGAGACCCTTGCCTTCTTTCGCGATCCTGATTTCGCCCGCTCCCGCTTTGAGCGCTACGGCGATGTCTACGAAACCAGCCTGCTGGGGCAAAGGACCGTGTTTATTCGCGGCGGCCAGGCGATCGGCGACCTGTTCGCCCAGGGCGATGCGGTAGTGGGCTGGTGGCCAGACAGTGTGCGCGAGCTGCTGGGGCCCCTGTCATTGGCGAACCGCAACGGTGCCGACCACAAGGCCCGCCGCCGGGTGGTGGGCCAGCTCTTCGCCTCGGCTGCCCTCAAGCGCTATAGCCCCACGATCGTGGCGCTGGTCAACGAGCTCAGCCAGGAGCTGATCGCCTCAGAAGGGCCGGTGGCCCTGGTGCCAAAGCTGCGGCGTTTTGCCTTCAGCGTGATTGCCAGCACGGTGTTGGGGCTGGACCCCGTCGATCGCGATGCCCTGTTCGTGGATTTCGAAACCTGGTGCCAGGGTCTCTTCTCGCTTCCAGTCGCGTTGCCCGGCAGCCCCTATGCCCGGGCCCGCCAGGCCCGCCAACGTCTGCTCAGGCGCTTGGGCGCGGTGCTCAAGAAGGCGCAGGCCGCCATGGCTTCCGGAGCGCCCATCGCCGCCGGCGGCCTTGATCTGCTGGCCGGTGGCCTGGATGAAGCCGGTCTCCCCCTGGGCGACGACGATGTGGCGGAGCAGCTGCTGCTGCTTCTGTTTGCCGGCTACGAAACCACCGCATCCGCCCTGAGCTGCCTGCTTCTGACCCTGCTCCAACACCCAGCTGAGCTGGCCTGGCTGCAGGAGGAACTGGATGTCTTGGCGTGGCCGCCTGAGGAGGGGGAGGCTGGGGCCGCCACCGACGCCCTGCGAGCCCCGCGGCTCGATGCGGTCGTGAAGGAGGTGATGCGGCTAACCCCGCCGGTGGGAGGGTTCTTCCGCCGCACCCGGGAGCCCATTGCCCTGGCGGGTGTGCTGGTGCCAGCCGATCGGGTGGTGCAGGTGAGCATCGCCGCCAGCCAGCGCCATGGGGCTGATCCGGAGGATCTGGCAATCTTCCGGCCGCAGCGGCATTTGGACGGTGACACCACGGTCACCTTGCTGCCGTATGGGGGCGGTGAGCGGGTGTGCCTGGGCAAGGCGCTGGCGGAGCTGGAGATCCGGCTGCTGGCGGTGGGGCTGCTCAAACAGCTGACCTTGGCGCTGGAGGCGGATCAGGACCTGACGCTCAGGGTCATTCCCAGCCCCTCGCCGGCGGATGGCCTGCTGGTGCGCGCCTATTCCAGAGCCAGCTAAGCCTCCAACCTCACCAGCACCGGGGCCTCGGATGGGTACCGTGCCGCTGTTCTGGTCAAAACGGGGAGATGGACAGCATGGGTTCGGGGAACCGTGGTCAACGATTAACATTTCTTTGCACTAGGGTGACAGAAAGAGCTTTCCACCCTTGAACGACCTGCTGGCTGCTGTCTATCTGATCTTCTTTGTGCTCATCGCCGGTGGAGCATTTGCCTTGATGAACCAGAACCTGCGTGGCTCGGCTTCGCTGGCTTCTGGCCAGACACGCGGCTCCACAACTAGGCGCCATCCCGAAGCTCCCGAGCCCGGTGAGGAAGTTCTCTACGTCGACCTCAGCCGGGAACGGCTGGAGGAGCTCTATCAACAGGCGTCGTAAATCGATCGGTTCCTCATTGTCCCGGTCCATTGGCGAATCATGCCGTGGCTCACATGCTCGCCGAGAGCCTCCAGCCCAACTGAACGTCTCCTTGGTCGACTACAAGCCTTGTACCTGCAAGTTCCGCAACCCTGATCAAACCTCGGCTGATGCCCAGGACCTCACGGCAGCGGGCTGGGGCGGATCCGGTCGAAGGCCGCCCAGTTGATCCGGCGCGGCCGACCCTTGCCGGCGCCACTGGGTTGGTCTTCCAGGATGTCGGCGAAGCAGTAGCCGAAACGCAGCTGCTCCACCGGCCAGTGGACCTGGGCGTCGGATGCGGGCATTGCTGCGCGCGAAGCGGGCGAAGGCCAGCCCGGTGGTGATCGCCACGAACAGCAGGCCTCAGATCGATTCGGCCGTCACCAGCAGGTTGGCGTAGAGACTCACGGGGTGGAGAACGCCGAAACCGATCGAGCCCAGGGTTTGCACGCTGAAGAAGAACGCCTCTGCGAAGCTGGCGCGAGGCCCGGCGCCGCCGCCGATCCCGGCCGGATCGAGCCAGTAGAGAGCGATACGCATGACGTCTTCATGGCTCATCTGCCAATCAAGTCGTGCTGATGGTGGCGTTGGTGCTGTCGTCCGCGCGACCTCAACCGGCCGCCAGGCTCTGCAGCTGTGCCTCCAGGCGCTGCCGAAGCCGGTTCTGCACAAGGGCGCAGAGATCATCGACCAGATCGTTGTCGGCGCTCCAGATGGTGCGCACGCCATCGCGCTCACAGCTCACCAGGCCGGCACGCTGCAGCTGGCCCAGTTGACGGCTGATGTGCGACTGGGAGAACCCGGTGGCCTCGATCAGGCCGGCGACATCCATGGAGCCGCTGTGCTTGAGCTGACAGAGGAGCTGCAGGCGAGCCGGCTCGCTCAGCAGGCGGAAGAACTGGCTGAATTCCTCCAGCAGCTGCGGACTGGGCATCGAACCTGCGGCACCCATGCTGAATGGTGTATGACGATGAAAGCATTATGCGGTCTCTGCGCCCTTGACGGGGCGCGCCACGCGATGGCTGAGCAGCCCATCAACGCGCGCTCCATCGCAGTGAGTGGGCTGTCGCCGCGGACAGGACCGCGTCACTTGCCAATTCGTCGTTATGCGCATACACTCATAAAAGCTGGTTAAGCACGTTCATGGTCGCCACCTCCGCTTCTCCCCTGTTGCAGGCGGCCGCTGGTGGCGGCGCCCTGCTCTTCCGCCAGCTGTTCGACGCCCCCACTGGCACCTTCACCTACCTGCTGGCCGATGTGCGCTCCGGCGAGGGGGTGCTGATCGATCCGGTGTTCGAGCAGCACGAGCGCGATCTCTCGCTGATCCGCGAGCTGGGCATCGAGTTGGTGGCCTGCCTCGACACCCATGCCCATGCCGACCACGTCACCGGTAGCTGGCTGATGCACGAGGCCACCGGCTGTGCCATCGCTCTGTCCGCCGCCGCCCGCGCCGAGAACGTCACCCAGCCCCTGCAGCACGGCGACCGCGTCAGCTTCGGCGGTCGCCATCTGAAGGTGCGCAGCACTCCCGGCCACACCGATGGCTGCGTGAGCTTCGTGCTCGACGACGAATCGATGGCCTTCACCGGCGATGCGCTGCTGGTGCGGGGCTGCGGCCGCTGCGACTTCCAGCAGGGCAATGCCCACACCCTCTGGCGATCGATCACCGAGCAGATCTTCTCGCTGCCGGAGGCGTGCCTGCTCTATCCCGGCCACGACTACACCGGCCGCAGCGTCACCTCGGTGGCGGAGGAGAAGGCCTTCAACGCCCGCCTCGGCGGCAGCGCCAGCGAACGCGACTTCGTGGGGCACATGGAGAACATGAAGCTGCCCCACCCGGGCCGGATCGCTGAGGCCCTGCCCGGCAACCTGCGCTCCGGCAAGCCGCGTGACGGAGTCGCGCCTGTGAGCTGGGCGCCGCTGCAGCGCAGCTATGCCGGCCTGCCCGAACTGCTGCCCGACTGGGTGGCCGAACACCTTGGAGCCCTCACCATCCTCGATGTGCGCTCGGCCGAGGAATTCAACGGCCCCGATGGCCGCGTGCCCGGCAGTTTGCTGCTGCCCCTGGCGGAGCTGGAGCAGCGCAACGGCGAAATCCCCCCGGATCGGCCGGTGGTGGTGGTCTGCCATTCCGGCAGCCGCTCGGCGCTCGCCACCCAGCAGCTGCTCAAGGCCGGCCGCGGCCAGGTGGCCAACCTGCGCGGCGGCCTCAGCCGCTGGGGCGACGAGGGCTACCCGCTCGAGAGCGCGACCGCCCGCTGATCACCGCCCAGCCAACGTCATTTCCTTCCTTTCTCATCGTGGCCAATCGCTCCCTGAATCGTCCCGCCCTCCACAGCACGAGCACCACCAGGCCTGAATGCATCAGCGCCCAGGACCTGGCCGAACAGCTCGAAAGCAAGCGCGTCACCGTGATCGACGTGCGTGAACCGATGGAATACGCCTCCGGCCACATCGCCGGCAGCCTCAACGTGCCCCTGGCGCGCCTGCACCAGGCCGACCTGCCCCAGTGCCCGCTGGTGCTCGTCTGCCAGAGCGGCAACCGCAGCGCCAAGGGGGTGCAGACCCTGCTGCGGCAGAGCCATCCCCACCCCATCACCGATCTAGAGGGCGGGATTCCCAGTTGGCAGCAGGCCGGCCTGCCGGTGCACAAGCTCAAGAACGCGCCCCTGCCATTGATGCGCCAGGTGCAGATCGCCGCCGGTTCGCTGGTGCTGCTCGGCCTGATCCTCAGCCACGTCGCGGGCCCGGCCTGGATCCTGCTCAGCTGGTTCGTCGGCGCCGGACTGGTGTTTGCGGGTGTGAGCAGCGGCTTCTGCGGCATGGCCCAGCTGCTGGCGCTGATGCCCTGGAACCGGGAGAACCGCTGATGGACCCCGCAACCCTTGCTTTGCTCACCGCCGGCGGTGGACTGATCGGCCCCATGACCTCCCGCACCTTCCACTACCGGCTGCGCAGCAGCCACGCTGGCCCCGACCTCACCAGCCAGTCCGTCGTGGTGGAGCGACGGAGCGAGGAGGGGGAGTGGCAACCCCAGAACCCCAGCCTCAACACACCGCCGTTCCGTCTCCACCTGATCGCTCTGCTGCTGTGTCTGCACTTGCATCTGGTCAGCGAGGCTCGCGAACGGCAAATCCCCCTGCAGCAGGTGGTGGCTGATCTGAGCGTGACTGTCTCCAACAGCTGGGATCTGGAGGCCGTGGTGGCCAGTTTCCAGCTGCGGCTGGATCCAGGCGCTTCGCCCGAGGCACGGGCTGGCGCCTCTGATCAAGCGATCAGTGCCATGCGGGAACGGATGCAGCACAGCCCAGTGCCCCGCAATCGGCCAGCAGCGGTGCCTCTGACCCTGAACATCGCGCTGCAGAACTGAGGCAACGGAGCCAATCACCACTGCCAGGGCTGCTTCGGGCGCATTCGCGGCATGACATCGTGGCAGCACCGGCGGCCGGCTCAACCCATTGCTGGCAGCTGGGGCGGATGCCATAGAGGCGCTGTGATCTGCCAACCCTTCTTGCGCTTCTCAGCCCAGAGCTTGAGGGCCTCCTCCCGGCTGAGCTCGTGGCGCCGCTACCGCTGTGCGGAAGGCTGCGCCTAGAGCAGCGGCACCGGCTGTCCCGGCAGCAGCTCCCCCACCGTGAGCGGGCCTGATCACCCGACTCGCTCGCGGGCCTCCAGCCAGATCAGCGCAGCCTGGGTGCGATTGTTCACCTGCAGTTTCTGCAGCAGCACATGCACATGGCTGCGCACGGTGCCCTCGCCGATCCCCAGCTCCAGGGCGATGGCTCGGTTGTTGTCGCCAGCCGCCAGGCAAGCCAGCACCTGGCGTTCGCGTTGGGTGAGGTCATCCAGGAGCGTCCGCTGGTGCCCGGCCTCGCCGCACAGTGGCGACCCGGCTGATTGCAGGGCAACCGTGGCCGTGTGATCCCACCAGCTGGCCCCCGCCAGCAGGGAGGCCAGGGCCAGATCCACCTGCGCAAAGGCCCGTTGTTTGTGCAGGTACCCCCTGGCCCCGGCCTGCCAGATCTGCCGCACCCATTGCGGGTCGTCCTGGCTGGTGAGAATCAGCACGGGGATGGCCGTGGTGGCGGTGATCCGGCGGCATGTGGCCAGCCCTCCCATCCCCGGCAGCACCAGATCGAGCAGCACCAGATCCGCGCCAGGGGCCTGCAACAGTTCCAGGCCCTGTTCGCCATCGCCAGCCACTTGCACCTGCGCCACGCTCGGCAGCCGCTGCAGGTGGCTCGCCATCGCCAGCTGATAGGACTGGTCGTCCTCGATCAATAACAGACGCACGGTCAACGTTCCGGCTGCGGCAACTGCACCACGACCCTGGCACCCCCGTCCGGGTCGTTGCTGGCCGTGATCGTGCCGCCGTGGGCCTCGCTGATCAGCCTGCAGAGGTAGAGACCGAGCCCCACTCCGGCAGAGCTGCTGCCGCTGCGTGCAAAGCGCTGAAACACTCGCGGCAGATCATCCGTCGCGAACCCGATGCCGCCATCGCGCACATCGATCAACCAGGACGTCCCTTGCCCACGCAGCTGCAGCCACACCCGCTGACCGCGCGGACTGTGATGCAGGGCATTGAGCAGCAGATTCTCCAGCAGCCGCTGCAGTAGCGAGGGGTCCGCCAGCAGCTCCATCCGCCCAGAGGGTTCCTGCCTCAGCACCAGGCTGATCTGACGTTGGCTGGCGATCGGTTCCATCGTGCGCATCGCCTCCTGGGCAATGGTCAGCAGCTGGCAGGGTTGCAGGTGCAGCTGCAGGCCCTCCTGCTCGGCCCGGAACACCTGCAGCAGATCGTCAATCAGCCGCAGGCAACGCTGCTGACTGGCGCGGATGGCCTCCACCGCCACTCCGCCCTCCAGCAGGGCGAGGGAGGCGAGAGTTCCCAGCACCGGGGTCTTGAGGTCGTGGGCGAGAGTGGCGATCACATCGCCGCGCAGCTGGGCCCGGGCGAGTTCGACATCCTGGGCCGTGCGCCCGGCCTGCAGCTGCTGGTTGTGGATCAGCAGCGTGGTGGTGACCACGAGAGCCAGACAGACCAGCAGGCGGTCGATCAGCACCGCGGCCAGGTTCTGATGCACCGGCAGGGGCACCAGCAGATTGAGCAGGGTGGAAGCACAGCAGATCAGCAGAAACCGCCAGGCCTGAGCGGGCGTGCGCTGCGACGCCCCCAGCAACAGCGGCACCACATAAAGAATGCCGAGCACGACCGCTGGTGGCGTGGCCAGCTCCAGCAGCAGGATCAGCAGCCAGATCGCCCACACCAAACCGATCGGAAGTTTGGTGAGCATCAGATTCGACTGTCCTCCGCGACCTGGGGCGGCAGGCCGTCGGAGATCAGGTGCAGATCGATGCAGAGGCCGCGCAGCTGGTGCTGCAGTCGCTCCGACAACGGCCGGCGGAGTAGGGCCTTGAGGCGTGAGCGCATGGTCTGGCCCAGCACGATCTGGGTGATGCGCCGCTCCTGGGCCACCCGGGCGATCGTGGGAAGGATCTCGGCGCTGTCCTCGCGCAGGAAGGTCCCACCCACGTCCTCGCACAGCTGGCGGCATTCCTCCTGGATCAGCAATTCTTCGCGGCTGAGAAAGCGGTTCGGATCCTGCACGGTCAACATCAGCAGCGGCGCGTCCATGGCGGCGGCCAGGCGGGCGGCACGGCGCAACAGGCGCTTGCTGGTGGGGTGGTGGCCGAGGCAGACCATCACCCGCTCGCGCAGGGGGGTGATCGCGGGAAGGATGTCGTTATCAACCCGATCGGCCACTTCCCGCAGCGAAAGCTCCCGTAGGGCCACGAGATGGCGCCGCTGAAAGAAGTTGGTGAGCGCCTGGCCCACCTTTTCAGGCGCGTAGACCTTCCCCTCCTTGAGCCGCTCCTGCAGCGTCTCCGGTGTCACATCCACGAGCACGACCTGATCGGCGAGCTCCAGCACGCGGTTGGGAATGCGCTCGCGAACCACCACGCCGGTGAGCTGGGCTACCAGATCATTGAGGCTCTCCAGATGCTGGATGTTGAGGGTCGAATAGACATCGATGCCTGAAAGCAGCAGCATCTCCACGTCTTGCCAGCGTTTCTCCCGCTCGCTGCCTGGCACGTTGGTGTGGGCGAGTTCATCGACGAGCACCAGTTGCGGATGACGGGCCATCACGGCGGCCACATCCATTTCCTCGAGGTCCACCCCCTGATAGTGGAGGCTCTTGCGGGGAATCTGCTCCAGGGATTCAGCCTCGCGGACGGTGTCCTTGCGGCCGTGGGTCTCCAGCAGACCGATCACCACATCGGTGCCCTCCCGCAGCGCCTCCTTTCCCTCCTGGAGCATGCGGCAGGTCTTGCCTACGCCAGGCGCCATACCGATGAACACCTTGTGGCGGCCGCGTCGGTGGGTGGAACGAATCATCGCCCAGCGGGGACCGGCGGGCTTGGCGTGGTGGATGAAGAAGCCAGTTGGTCGAGGGCCAGATTGAACGCGAGCACGTTCACCACAGGCTCGATCGCCTGCAGTCCTAGGGGGCCTTCTTGGTGCTGGGGGATGAGGCTCTCCAGCTCAGCCAGCGGCAGCTGGCGTTCGCGGGCCAGGCGGGGCAGCTGCTGGCGCGCGGCCGCCAGGCTGATGTGCGGATCAACGCCGGAGCCGGAATCCAGCAGCAGATCGGCGGCGGCTTGGGCCACCCCGGCGCTCTGCCAGCGGCGGGCGGCGGCGGCCACCCGGGTCGCCAGCTCAGGATTGCTGGCGGCCAGGTTGGGGGCACCGGCTGGACGGCCCTGCAAGTAGCGCGCCGAGCTGAAGCCTTGACCGATCAGACGCGAGCCCACCACCTGGCCATCGCGGCGGATCAGGCTGCCACTCGCGGCATCGGGTGCCACCAGCCGGGCCAGGCCGAGCAGCGGCAAGGTGATCACCACCACGGTGAGCAACCAGAGCACCAGGGTGAGGCGAACACCACGCCAGAGTTGGGCAGCGATGGACATCAGAATTTCTCCGGTTGGGCGATCACGGCGAACAGGTAGCCCGACAGGGCGACGGTGCCACAAAGCAGTAGCGCCAGGGTGTGACTCTGGAGCGGTGGTTGGCTATGGCGCAACTGAGGAGCCACTACCAGGGTGCCGGCTACGAGCAGTAGTGGTAGCCAGAAGCGGATGGGCAGAATACGGGCCATGGGATGGTTGAGGGCGGGAATAGCTGAAAACGAGAAACGCTGAGAATGGGGAACGGAACAGGCAGAAGCCGTTAAACCAGCCTCAGGGCGCCGAGGGCCAGATCGATCAGCTTGATGCCCACAAAAGGAGCCATCACACCCCCGGCGCCGAACACAAGCAGGTTGCGCCGCAGCAACTGTTCGGCATTAAGCGGCCGGAACTGCACTCCCTTAAGGGCCAGGGGCACCAGGGCGGGAATGATCAGGGCGTTAAACACCATTGCCGAAAGAATCGCCGATTGGGGTGAGGCCAGCCTCATCACATTCAGCGCCTCCAGGCCCGCCCCGGCGAACAGGGCCGGCAGGATGGCGAAATACTTGGCGATGTCGTTGGCGATCGAGAAGGTGGTGAGCGCCCCGCGGGTGATCAGCAACTGTTTGCCGATCGTCACGATGTCGATCAGCTTGGTGGGATCGCTATCGAGATCCACCATATTGGCCGCCTCCTTGGCGGCCTGGGTGCCGGAGTACATCGCCACGCCCACATTGGCCTGGGCCAGGGCCGGGGCGTCGTTGGAGCCATCACCGGTCATCGCCACCAACTTGCCGAGCTTCTGCTCCTCTTGAATCACGGCGATCTTGTCCTCGGGAGTGGCTTCGGCGATGAAGTCATCCACGCCGGCCTCGCGGGCGATCACACTGGCGGTGATCGGGTTGTCGCCAGTGAGCATCACGGTGCGGATGCCCATGCGGCGCAACTGGTCGAAGCGCTCGCGGATGCCCGGTTTGATGATGTCCTTGAGGTAGATGACGCCGAACAGCTCGGCGCCTCGGCATACCGCCAGGGGCGTACCTCCCAGCCGGGACACCTGCTCGAAGCAGCTATCGAGCTCCGCGGGCACCGTGCCGGCGCGGGAGCGCACGAAACCCTTGATGGAATCCACGGCCCCCTTGCGGAATTCCAGGCCCTCGGGCGCGTCAGTTCCGCTCATGCGGGTGCGGGCCGAGAACTCGATGCCGCTGGCGCTGGAGGGATCAAAGGGCAACGCCGCACCCAGTTTCTCGGCCAGCCGCACGATCGAGCGCCCTTCCGGGGTTTGATCGAAGCAACTCGCCCCTAGGGCCGCCTCAGCCAGTTCGGCGCTGCTGTGGCCGCCCACCGGTAGAAACTCCTCAGCCAGCCGATTGCCGAGCGTGATCGTGCCGGTCTTATCGAGGATGAGAGTGTTCACATCGCCGCAGGCCTCCACGGCACGCCCTGAGGTGGCGATGACGTTGAACTGGGCTACCCGGTCCATGCCGGCGATGCCGATGGCGCTCAGTAGGCCGCCGATTGTGGTGGGGATCAACGCCACCAGCAGGGCCACCAGGGTGACCACCGAGGGGGCCTGATTAAGGAAACCGGCCACGGGCGAGAGGGTGGCCACGGCGATCAGGAACACCTGGGTGAGCACCGCTAGCAATACCGTGAGGGCGATCTCATTCGGGGTCTTGCTGCGTTCGGCGCCCTCCACCAAGGCGATCATGCGGTCGATGAAGCCCTTGCCCGGATCGGCGCTGATCCGGATGGAGAGCTGATCGGAAAGGATGCGGGTGCCACCCGTGACCGATCCGGCGACGTCCGAGCCGGCCTCCTTGAGCACCGGA
>JAPLIE010000029.1 GCA_026389265.1 Cyanobacteriota bacterium
CCCCTCCGCCTTCAAGAGCTTTCGCAAGGGTGTCAACGAGCTGCGGGAGGAGGGTGCGGTGCAGGTGCTTTATGACACCGATGCCAGCAAACGCGATCCGATCCTGGCGGCGGTGGGCCAGCTGCAGCTGGAGGTGGTGCAATACCGCCTTGAGAACGAATACGGCGTCAAAACGCGCCTAGAACCCATGGAGTTCACGGTGGCTCGCTGGGTGAGCGGCGGCTGGCCCGCCCTGGAGGCTGTGGGCCGCATCTTCAACTGCAAGACAGTGCGGGACCCCTGGGACCGGCCCGTGCTCCTGTTCCGCAACGATTGGAACCTCAACCAGCTCAGGGACGACCACCCCGAACTTGAGCTCGCCTCGGTGGCACCCGTGGTGAGCGGCGTCGAGCCGATCGCCCTCTGACCCGAAGAGGCTCACCATCCAATGAGGCATCCGCTACCGCAGCCGCCCCCGGCGGACGCCAGAATGGCGCAATAAATCGTCATGCCGACCCACGGTTGCCCGCGATGACGACAGCTGCGATGCCGACCCCCCTCTCCCATGCCACCCCGGCTTCCAGCCCCTGCTGGCTGGTCCGCCCCCGCAGCGATGGCGGTTGTGATTACGTGAGCTTCTCGCCTGCCCAAGGCGCCGTGGAGATTCGGGAAGGCAGCCACCTACCCCCCCAGATGCCCCTGCTCAAGCGCCGCCGGCATCTCGCCGCCGATGAGGCAGACGCCTGCCGCCGTCTGCTCCAGCTTGAGGCCGGTTTCCGTGACAGCGATCCCCTGTTCTGACCCGGCCTGCGTACGCTCATTGCCATGAATCAAGGCACACCCCCGGCACCGGGTTCCTCCGGTTTCGCCCCCGATGGCCCGGACCCCTACCAGCGCCTGGGCGTTGAGCCTGACGCCTCTTTTGATGCGGTCCAGGCGGCCCGCACCGCCAGGCTCAAGGAGGTGGGGGAGGATCCTCTGGCGCGTTCCGCCATCGAGGCCGCCTACGACGCCGTGCTGATGGACCGGCTCAAGGAGCGCCAGCAGGGGAAGGTGAGCAGCGCCGCCCGAACGGCCTCCCAGCGGGAGCAGACGGCACCGCCCCCCTCCAGACCCGTGCTGCCCTCCCTGCCTTCTTTGCCGCAGCTTCCTGCCGGGCGCGTGACGGTAGCCAGGCCCACCCTGCCAACCCTGGCCCTCGCCGAGGGCCGCGAGCGCTGGTTTCCCCTTGCAGCCCATGGCTCCCTGCTGGTGCTCCTGGTGGCTCTGCCCGGCCTGCCCGCCGACCTGCTGCTCGCCCTGGCCACCAGTGCCACCGTGCTCAACCTGCAGCGCCGCCATGGACGCTTCCTGGCCGCCGTGGGCTGGTCGGTGCTCCTTTTGGTGCTGGGCCTACTGGTGGGAGCCCTACTGCTCTCCGCCCTGGCACCCGCCCTGCCTCCGGCCCTGCCCCTCACCCCCATCCAGATCGAGGCCGTTCCGGCCCTCCTGATACTGCTGCTCGGCGCCTTGTTCCTCGCCTGAAGCCACCAGCACCGGCCCAATCCACCAGCCTCGGGCTCTCCAACCGGCGAGCGGGCGTCAGGCGTCACACCACAGCGCCGGCCAGGTGACCCACCAGGGCCGTGATGCCCATGGCGAGAGCACCCCACACCAGCATCCGCAGCACGCTTCGCACCACAGCGGCCCCCCCGGCCCGGGCCGAAAGGCCCCCGAGGATCGCCAAGGCCACCAGGGCGCCGCCGGTGGTCACCGCACCGATCCGGTTCTCGGGGGCCAGCCGAATCGCCAGAATCGGCACCAGGGCCCCGAAGGTGAAGCTGGCCGCCGAGGCCAGGGCTGCCTGGATCGGCCGAGCCCGCAACGTTTCACTCAGCCCCAGTTCATCGCGGGCATGGGCCCCTAGGGCATCGTGGAGGGTGAGCTGCTCCGCCACCTGCCGGGCCGTTTCCAAGCTCAGACCACGCCCCCGGTAGATCTCCACAAGTTCCGCCAGCTCCCCGGCCGGATCGCTGGCCAGTTCCCGCCGTTCCCGGGCCAGATCGGCCTGCTCCGTATCCGCCTGCGACTGCACTGAGACGAATTCCCCCGCAGCCATCGAAGCCGCCCCCGCCACCGTGGCGGCCAGCCCCGAGATCAGGATTTGGGGGCGCAGCGCCCCAGAGGCGGCAATGCCCACCACCAGACTCGCTACCGAGATCGTGCCGTCGTTGGCGCCCAGCACCACGGCCCGCAGCCAGCCGATGCGATGGCTGTTGTGCTGCTCACCGTGGCGCCCGCCAGAGAAGCGGCGGCCATGGACCCCCTCCGGCCCACCCGATCGCGAGGACGGGCTCCAGACACCGGGGCGGTTTTCGCTGGGACTGGCCATCGGGCGCCCGGAATCGGACTCCAGCATGGCCCAGGTGAGGGCCCTGAGCCAGGCGGTGGAGAGGTTCAGACCGCGTCGAACTCGGCGATCAGGTCCTCGAGTTCCTCGGCCGCTACCCGGTAGATGGCGCTGCAGAAATGGCACACGAGTTCAGCCTGGCCGTCCTCACGCAGCATCGCGCCGAGCTCCTCACGGCCCAGCAGCTTGAGGGCGCCCACGCTGCGGCTGCGGCTGCAGGGGCACTGGAAGCGCAGGCTCTGACGGGCCTCGGCCTGCTCCAGGGGAAGCGGATCAAGGTCGGGGAAGATGTCCTCCAGCAGGAGATGGAGCTGATCGGCGCTGGCGGCCAGACGGCCCGCGAAGCCCTCGATCTCCCGGCAGCGCTCCTCCAGCAGGGCCACCAGGGTCGGCTCCTGGGCCGCCTTCGGCAGCACCTGCACCAGCACGCCGCCGGAGCAGCGCACGCCATCGCTGCCGATCTCCTCACCCACGAACAGGGCTGAAGGGGTCTGTTCGGAATGGAGCAGATAGGAGGCCACGTCATCACCGATGCCGCCACTCACCAGTTCCACGGTGCTGCTGAAGGGCTCGCCCTGGCCGATGTCGCGCACCACGTGTAGATAGCCGGTGCCGGTGGCGCGGCGGAAATCGAACTGGGGCACCCCGGCTGGATCGGCCACCAGATCCAGCTCCAGGCCAGGATCCCCCACATAGCCGCGCACCGTGCCATCCCGGCCCGCATCCACCATCAGCCCCCGTAGGGGACCATCGGAGCGGATCCGCAGGTTCACCCGTCCATGGGCCACCTTCATCGAGCTGGCCAGCAGCAGGCCGGCGGTCATGGTGCGGCCCAGCAATGCGGTGGTGAGAAACGAGAGCCCATGGCGCCGCTGAGCCTCCCGGCTGATGCCGGTGGTGTTCACCGCCACCATCCGGATGCCGCCCCCGGCAGCGGTGGCCCGCAACAGCTCATCCGCCATCGCCAACTCCTTGTGGAGGCATCGTAAGGATCGGTGCGAAGGTCCGATCCTTCAGCGGACGCAGGGCGCCCTGCTCAAGGAACCATCCCCCCTCCACCACACCGGCGAACAGATCGGGCTCGTGGGTCACTACCAGCAGAGCCCGGTCGCGGGCGAGGCTGGCGAGAAGCTGGAGCACCTCGTTGCGCACGGTCCAGTCAAGGCCGGCGGTGGGTTCATCGAGCAGCAGCACCTTCGGATCCCGGAGCAACTGCACCGCCAGGGCCAGGCGCCGCTGCTGACCGCCACTGAGCCGCTCCGGCGCCTGTTGGAGCGAAATCGTGGCCAGACCAACCTGACCCAGCACCCGCTCCACGGCCTCGCCCCCGAGCCGGCGATGACCGAGCCGCAGTTCCTGGCCCACGCTCAGGCCGAGGAAATGGCGCTCAGGAAACTGGAACACCAGGCCACAGAGCCAGCGGCGCTGGCGGGCGTTCAGCACCTCGCCGTTCCAGAGGATCTGGCCGGCATCGGGATCGGCCAAACCCCCGATCAGTTCCAGCAGGGTGGTCTTGCCCGAGCCGCTGCGGCCCGCCACCAGCCGGGGTGCTCCCGCCGCCAGCTGGAGGGAAACGTCCCGCAGCACCGGCTGGCGCGCGGTTGCGGGCTGATAGCGGAGGCCACGGAGTTCGAGCATCCACCCAGCTTGCCGGGGCAGGGTGGGCGGAGTGGTTGCATGGGGAGGCATTCTTCCCATCGCTGCCCACCCCCATGGAGGTCCGCTTCCGCGAGGTCGACCCCTTCAACTGCTGGATCTGGCTGCGCTGCGGCCATCCGCCTGGTGCGGCGGAGCGGAGCTACCTGGAAACCGTGTTCGACAGCTGGTTCTTCCTCGGCAAGCTTGGGGGCTTCAACGCCGAGAACCTCCAGGCCCATGAGGAGGGGGCCGATCTGAATTGGCTGGTCTATGAGGCGGATGAGGCGGAGCGGGCCTTACCGGCCCTGATGCACAACATGGGCCCGATGGAATACGAGGAGGAATGGGCGCGCTGCTGGCTGGATCTGGGCACCAGCGATGCCTTCGCCCTCGACGTGCTGATCAACACCCTCGCCCGGCTCAACAGCGATGTGCTGGAGATCGAGGAGGTGCTGATCGGCGGCATCAATGAGGACTGGCCGATCGAGGAGGCCCCCGACAGCCCCTTCGCCCTAGACGACTAAGCCACACCCCCGATGGCCCGAGAGCTACGCCGGCTGCTGATTCCTCCCGGGAGGCTCCAGGCGGCTGCGGCCCGGATCGGCTTGGATCAGGCGGGATGGCTTGTGGAGCTTGAGTCGGAGGAAGCCCATTACGTGGCGCGGGTGCTGCGCTTCCGCCACGGCGATCGCCTCGCCCTGATCAACGGCGAAGGGCAGCTGTGGACCGCCACCCTGGAACAGCAGGCCGTGCTCAAGCTGGAGCAGCCCCTGGATCAACCGCTGGAGCGGGCCAGCCGCCCACGGCCGACGATCACCCTGGCGATGGCGGTGCCGAAGCGGGATGCGGAGCTGGTGTGGCGCATGGCCACGGAACTGGGCGCCAGCCAGCTGCAGCCCCTGCTGGCCAGCCGGGGGGTCGTTCGTGGCGATTTGCCCCTGGAACGCTGGCGCACGATCGTGCGGGAGGCCACTGAGCAATGCGAGCGCCTCTGGCTGCCGCAACTGGCTGAACCGGTGGAGGTCGTGAGCTGGTTCAGCACCCCCGCCCCAGGGGCATCCCTGCTGGCCACGACCCGCCAGGAGGCACTGCCAACCCTGGCTGAGTTGCTGCCTTCCCTTCTGCAAAAGCGACTGACGAACCGGCCCGATCAGAGCCCGCCGGAGCTGCGGCTGGCGATCGGACCGGAGGGTGGCTGGAGCGCTGATGAGGAGGCGGCGGCGCTAGCGGCCGGCTGGCAGCCGGTGAGCCTGGGGAGCGCCATCCTGCGCACCTCAACCGCGGCTGTCGCCGCCCTGGCCTGGCTGGCCCTTGGCTCGGAACGACAGGGGTAAAGGCAGGCCAAGGCTTAGTTCTTCACGAAGGAGCGCGCGAGCGCCTTGAACCCGGCGAGGTTGGCTCCACCGCTGCGGCGACGTCGGGGGGTGGCCCCACCCGGGACCAGGGCTTCTGGCGCGAAGGTGGCCAGCGAGGGGGCAGGCCGGTTGGCCTGGGCGGCGGCGAGTTCGGCGGCGATCGACTCGGCGGTGGTGAGGGAAGTGATGGCCGCGGGAGCTGCAGCGGCGGCGGGGGCTCCGGCGGCGGCCGGGGCTTCGGCGACGTCCTTGGCCGGCTCGCTCGCCCTAAGGGGCTGGGCAATAGGGGCAACTCGGACCACGACATCGGCCAGCTGGCTGGCCTGCGCCTCGGCAGGAGAGGCCTTCTCCTTCACCGGGGCCACCACCGCGGGGGCTGCCGGCAGCTCATCCTTGCCGTCGGTCAGGTAGAGGAAGAATTTCGGTTTGAACACCATGGGGGCAGCCGCGATGGGGCGATTATCCGCCGGCGGCGACGCTTCAGCCCCCGGCGCTTAGACCAGTGCAACAGTCCAGCTCCTCAGCAGGGCGCTCCAGCCGTCCGGTTTCTGCAGACCGGTTCCTGCCGCCGCAGGGGCTGGCTCGGGGAGCAGCTGGTGATCCGCCCAATCCCCTCTCCCCATGCTCGCCCTGCCGCCCCAGGATCCCGCCCACTGGCTGCTGGCCCTGGCCCTCAACACCGGGCTGATCGCCCTGGCCCAACGGGCTCAGGTGCTCACCCGATCCGGCTGGGTGCATGCCGGCATCCTCGGCACGATCCTGTGGGGCACCCTCGGCTGGCGGGGCTGGTTTGCGGTGGTGCTGTATCTCGCCCTTGGCTCCCTGGTCACCCGGCTGGGGCTGCGTGAGAAGCAACAGCGCGGCCTGGCCGAAGCCCGCGGCGGCCGGCGGGGCCCGGAGAACGTCTGGGGGTCCGCCCTGGTGGGCGCCCTGCTGGCGATGCTGGCCGCCCGGGCGCCCCTCAGCTGGATCGGCCCGCTGCTGGTGGCCTTCGCGGCCAGCTTCAGCGCCAAGCTCGCCGACACCTGCGGCAGTGAGATCGGCAAACGCTGGGGGCGCCACACCCTGCTGATCACCAGCCTGCGGCCGGTGCCCGCCGGCACCGAAGGGGCCGTGAGCCTGGAGGGAACCGCCGCCAGCCTGGCCGGTGGGCTGCTGATGGCCCTGGTGATGCTGGTCCTGGGCCTGATCCCCGACCCGGGCACCTGGCTCTTGGTCGGAGCCGTGGCGCTGCTCGCCACCCTGGCCGAGAGCGTGATCGGCGCCACCCTGCAACGCCGCTGGAGTTGGCTCAGCAATGAGATGGTGAATGGGGTGCAGACCCTGATGGCGGCGCTGCTGGCCCTGGCGGCGCTGGGTCTGCGAGGCGGCTGACCCCGGGAACCGGATGCTCGCCTCCCCACGTCCCTGAGCCAAAGCCTTCAGGTGATCTCAGCCCCGTCGCGGGTGGCCTGCCACCGTTCCGCCGCCAGCTTCAGCTCATGCATGGTCGCGTCGCAGCGCCGCTGGGCCATGCGGGGATGGATGCCCAGTTGCCGACCCAGTTCCACCCAGGTACAGCCCAGCCGCAGGCGGCCCTCCACCAGCTGACGGCGCATTGGATCCAGAGCCGCCATCTGCTGCCGGAACCAGACCCGCTCCGCCGCAAGCGCATCCACCCCGTCAGGCTCCGGGAGATCACCAACCAGCGAACGCGGATCAGCAAGGCGATCCAGCAATACCCCGGCGTCGCCGGCATCACTCCCCGCAGGCCCCCGCTCGAGCGGAGCATCGAGGCTGCGGGGTAGGGCCGCTGCCCGCAGGTCCTCGATCTCCAGCAACCGCTCCGGCGTACAGCCGAGCTTCACCGCGAGGGCGGATTGATCCAAAGCAGGCAGGCCCCGCACCCGACGCTCCTCCTGGAGGCGGGCTGTCTGCTGACGCAGTTCCCAGAGGGGCCGGGGGATTCGCACCATCGGCTGGCGATCGCGCAGCTCATGCAGCAGGGCTCCACGGATGTAGGGCACCGCAAAGCTGCTGAAGCTCACGGCGCGGCTGGGATCGAAGGCCTCCACGGCCCGGATCAGGCCCAGGCTGGCCACCTGCATCAGGTCCTCGTGGGGCAGCGGCGGCCGTGGGGAGAAGCGGGCCACCACGGCCCTGGCCAGGGGCAGGTTCGCCTCCACCAAGGCATTGCGGCGGCGCACCACGGGATCGCTGGCCGTTAGACGTCCGGGTGGTCGTACCCGCACCGACGCACGTCCGGGCTTTGGGGCTGGCGTGGAGGGTGCCAGAGAAGGGGGAGCACCAGCAGCGGTGGCGGGTTGTGCAGCGGCAACGAAGGCGGCAGCCACAGGGATGGAGACCTCGAATGGGGTCGGACGGCTGGGAATGGGGGGAACAAAGGCGGCCATGGCCGGCATCAGCATCGGTGTTTCCACGATGCGAGAGACCCGGGGGGTGCACTGTCACCGGATCGGCGGAACACCATTCACCCGATCGGGGGATGGCGAGGCTCCGCGGGGCCCCTAAGTGGTGCGCCTGAACTGCACCTGAACTCAGAAACTGGAGGTGGGCTGCAGCCGCATCTCCAGGCCAGCCCACTGGAGCAGGGCAGGCCAGGTCCGCACCCGTCCATAAACCTCCGCATGGCCTTCGCTGTTGAGATGCAGCCCATCGGTATCCAGCCAGCGAAGCCAGCGGGAATCGGCGAGCAGGGGCTCGAGCATCGGCAGAAAGGGCACATCGGCCTCCAAGCAGGCCTCCTCTAGGAGACCCTCGTAGCGCCGTACGGCCTCCAGTTGATACCAGAGCACCTCGGCATAGGGCATGGCGGCCCCATCCACGGGGGTGAGGCCCACCACAAGGGTGGGGGCCAGCTCCCGGGCCTGGCGCAGCAGCTGCTGGAAGCCGAAGAAAAAGCCCTCGGGATCGAGCTGATGGCGGCCGTCGGGCCGGCCGACCCGAGCGGTGTCATTGAGGCCCACCGAGATCAGGATGCCCTGGGGCCGCTGACGGCGCAGCTCACCCCGGCACAGCACCTCGGGGGAGAGACGGACCGCCAGCCGCTCCAGCCCATCACCGCGCACGCCCAGGTTGTAGAGCACCGGTGCCCCTGGGGTGGCCATCCAGTGGCGCCGGAGCCGTTCACACCAGCCGCCTTGGTCGGGATCGCCCCAGCCGAAGACGCCGCTGTCGCCAAGCACCACGAGCTTGCGAGGCTGGAGAAGGCTCATGGAGTGCCGGGCGAGGGTCTGAACGGGAGCGATCTTCCCCGATCACCCGCTGAGGGGGCTACCTCCGCCAGCCCCTCAGCGCCGTTTAGCTTCGGCCCCAACCGCTTCCGGGCTTCGGTGGATGGGCTTCACCTGGCTGCTAACCCTTTCGGAACACGCCGACAGCGTGTCCTCCACCGCCACGGGCACGATCCTGCCGCGTGGATTCTTCCTGGCCACCGGCGTCCTTTACATCCTGGCGCTGGGACTCCATCGACTGGCCTTGCGGCTGGCGATCCCCTCCGCCCTGCCGATCCTGGCGCTGGCCCTGGTGGTGAACTGGCTGCACCACGGGCTGCATGTCGTGAGCCATGGCCAGGTGGAGACCCTGCACACCACCAGCCTGGCCTTGCTGCTGTTCTACGCGGGCCTAAACACCGATCTGGATCGGATCCGCGGCCGCATGTCCCTGGCCCTGACCCTGCCCACGATCGGGATTCTGCTCTCCGGGCTGCTGCTGGGCCTGCTGCTCTGGGCCCTGGGCCACACCGGGCTTCCGTTCCTCCCCAGGGCCGGCCTGGCGGCCCCCCTCCCCCTGGGGGTGGCCATGCTCACGGCCGCCTGCCTACTGCCCACGGACGGCTCCGCCAATGAGGAACTCACCCATCAGTGGGGGCACCATGCCCCTAAGACCGTGCAACCGGTTCTGGCCTTCGAGGCTGCCCTGGGCAGTGCCACCGCGATCCTCTGCTTTGGCCTTGTGGTGACGTTGTTCCTGGCGTTTCAGCACGGCGGCCAGGGTGATTTTCGTTTCGGTGCCGTGCAGGAGTTGCCGAGCAGCCTGCTGCAGTTGGTGGGGCACCTGCTGGCGGGGCTGGCCGGAGGCCTGATGGTTGGGCTGATGGCCAACCGCCTGATTCCCCTGCTGGTGACCCACAGCTAGCACCTGCTGATCCTGGCGATCTCGGTGGCCTTTGTGGCCTACGCCATGGGCAACGTGCTGGGCGGCGGAGGGTTGATCAGCGGCTACATCGCGGGCCTGGTGCTGGCCAACCGACCCCAGACCCGCGGGGCCTTCGGCCATGCAGGGCTCCGCCATGTGCTTCTCCCCTTCAACACCACGGCCGAATTCACGATGCTGCTGCTGCTGGGGCTGCTGGTGCATCCCGGCGTCATGGTGCAGATGCTTCCCCTGGGGATCGTGCTGGGGCTGCTGCTTGAACTGCTGGTGCGTCCACTGGTGGTGCTGGGGCTGGGGGGAGCGCCACGGGGGCAGCGGCTTGAACGGTTGCTGATCTGTGCCGGAGGCCTGCGGGGGGCTGTGCCTCTGGCACTCTCCTTGGCACTGCTGGAACAGGTGCCGCGGCTGCGGGATGTGCATCCCCTGGAGGCCGCCGACCTGGCCACGCAGATGGAGGCCCTGGTGGCGGTGGCGGTGATCACCAGCCTTGTGCTGAAGGGGGTGGTGCTGCCTCGGCTGCTGCAGCGGTTGGTCTCCCACGAGCCGCCCCCGGCCGAAGCGGCCTGACCGCCATGACCCAGGCCATGCCCAACCCTTCGGTGCATCGCCATAGCCCGGGGGCGAGCGGCGGCAGGCCCAGCTAGGGCGGCCCCTGCCGCTGACGTCCAGGCTGGCTTTCGCTCACCAGAGCTGCCGTGCCTGCTGGTCTGGGCCCATCGGAACGCCCGGCGACGACATCGCCCTTCAACCCTCCTCCCAGCGAAAACCCTGGTCATCCCAGGATTTCGGGTCCTCGATCGGTTCAAGGTGGGTGAGCACATGGGTGCGGGGCAGGGCGGCGGCGATTTGCTGCTCCAGCTGTTCACAGAGGTCGTGGCCGGCCTGCACGCTCCAGGCTCCCGGAACCAGCACATGGAAGGCCACAAAGCGCCGCGATCCCGCCACCCGAGTGCGCAGGGCATGGAAACGGATCTGCTCATTCTCGTGGGAGGCGAGCAGGGCTTCCAGCTGGGCGTGATCCTCCTCGGGCAGGGCGCGATCCAGCAGACCCGAGGCGGTTTCGTGCAGCAGTTTCCAGCCGGTCACCACGATGTTGAGCGCCACCGCGATGGCGATCAGAGGATCGAGCATGGTGAAGCCGGTGATCTTCACCAGCGCCACCCCCGCCACCACCCCGAAGGAGGTCCACACATCGGTGAGCAGGTGGTGGGCGTCGGCCCGCAGGGTGATCGAGTGGAAACGGCGGGCGGCCCGCAGCAGCACCCAAGCCACCACACCATTGAGAGCGGTGGCCAGCAGGGAAAGGGCCAGCCCGATGCCCACCTGCTCCAGAGGCGCAGGCTGCTGGAGACGGCCGATCGCCGCATAGATGATGGCCAGGGCTGCCACCACGATCAGCACGCTCTCCAGGCCGCTCGAGAAATACTCCGCCTTGAAGTGGCCGTAGTGGTGGGTGCGGTCGGCGGGCTTGGCCGCCAGGGTGAGGGCCCAGAAGGCGGCCAATGCCGCCACCAGGTTCACCCCCGATTCGAGGGCGTCGGAGAGCAGCCCCACCGATCCGGTGAGCCGCCACGCCGCCGTCTTCAGGGCGATGGTGGCCACCGCCGCCGCCACCGAGAGCAAGGTGTAGGAGCGGGGGGAGGAGAAGGTTGAGGCGAGGGCCATGACGCGGGTTCGAAAGAGGAATCCCGGGGATCCCCCCGACGTTGGCAAAGCGCCTGGCAGACACTTCAGGGTTCAGGTTGCCATGGTTCGCCTCCCTTGGGGGCAGGCGCAAGGGGCAAGGCCACCATGCCTGCCGGAGGTCTTTCGATGACGGATCCCCGTATTCCAGGCAGCACCCCGATGCGGGTCGAACCCGTCAGGGTGGATCCACGGGATGAGCCGAAACAAGAGGTATGCGCGAGATCGTTTTTCTGGTCACGGCCGAGCAGCCAGGCCGCATTGAGGCCATGGCCCCGGAACGGGGGTTTGTGGTAGCGGCCCCTACCCTCGAGGAACTGCACCACGAGGCGCGCGATGCCCTGATCCGCCAGGTCGGAGCCTCCCATGGCACCTACCGGATCCGGATCCGGCGTGCCGACCACGCTGCTGTCCCCGCCAGCGGAGATCAACCCGCCCAACGTCATCCGTTGCCCAAGCCACGGCCAGTCCCCACTGCCAGTCGGGGCATCGGCCGAGCCATTGGGGTGGAGTTGGACCCCAATGTCCTCACCATGGTGGTCAACGATGAACCGCAGCAGCTCCGCCGGATTTGAGGCGTCGCGATCGGCAATGTGAAGACAGGCATGGCGCAGAAAGCAAAACTTTGAGCGTTACATCTTCTCCTTTAACCTTCGATGCCATCTAGTCGTCCCAGGATCTGTTGGCCTCTTGGTGGCCGCTCTAGCGTTCCGGCTGAGCAAAGGCCTGCGCATGGCCCGAGTCGCCCCCCGTGTGAGAACTGGCTCTCCGAGGCGATTACCAGCAGCTTCGATCAGATCGTCGTCTTCGTGGTGAAGCAGATAGCTATTCCTACCTTTATAAACTCGTTGCCAAGGTCTCGTGCCTTCTGGTGGGTCTATCGATCCCGAAAATGTGGCTGCTCTCCTATGGCTAGTGGCGCACTCCACCAATTCAAGTGTAATCGGGCCCAGCGCCCAAAACGAGATTAAGAAGCTTCAAACCGCTGGCATCGTTGCAACGAGTTGTCGTGTGGGAAACTAACCAATGTTCTGCGCTTGAGCGCCCCTCCCCATGGCCAAGCTGATCCGGTTCTCCGATGCCTCCCGCGAATCCCTGGAGCGGGGCGTCAACGCCCTCGCGGATGCGGTGAGGGTCACGATCGGTCCGAAGGGACGCAACGTGGTGCTGGAGAAGAAATTCGGAGCTCCCGACATCGTCAACGACGGTGTGACCATCGCCAAGGAGATCGAACTGGAGGATCCCTTCGAGAACCTCGGCGCCAAGCTGATCCAGCAGGTGGCCTCCAAAACGAAGGACACCGCCGGCGATGGCACCACCACTGCCACGGTGCTGGCCCAGGCGATGGTGAAGGACGGTCTGCGCAACGTGGCCGCCGGCGCCAACCCCGTGCAGTTGCGCCGCGGCATGGAACGGGCCGTGGCCCAGGTGGTGGCAGGAATCGCCCAGCGCTCCAGCCCCGTGGCCGGTGATGCCATCCGCCAGGTGGCCACGGTGAGTTCAGGGAATGACGAGGAGATCGGCCGGATGATCGCTGAGGCGATGGACAAGGTGAGCGCCGATGGGGTGATCACGGTGGAGGAATCGAAATCCCTGGCCACAGAATTGGAGATCACTGAGGGGATGGCGTTCGATCGCGGCTATTCGTCCCCCTACTTCGTGACCGACAACGAGCGGCGTGAGTGTGTGTTCAGCGATCCGCTCCTGCTGATCACCGACCGCAAGATCGGTGCCGTGGCCGATCTGGTTCCCGTGCTGGAAGCCGTCTCCCGCAGCGGCCGCCCCCTGGTGATCCTGGCCGAGGAGGTGGAAGGCGAAGCGCTGGCCACCCTGGTGGTGAACAAGACCAGAGGCGTGCTGCAAGTTGCGGCCGTGCGCGCTCCCGGCTTCGGGGATCGCCGCAAGGCCATGCTGGAGGACATCGCCATCCTCACCGGCGCCACGGTGATCAGCGAAGACAGGGCGATGACCCTGGAGAAGGCCACCCTGGCGGATCTGGGCAGCGCCGAACGGATCACGATCCGCAAAGACGAAACCACAATCCTGGCCACTGACGACCGCAAGGCCGCCGTGGCAGGCCGGGTGGCGGCGATCAAGCAGCAACTGGAGTCCACCGATTCCGACTACGACCGCGAGAAGCTCTCCGAACGGATCGCCAAGCTGGCCGGAGGCGTGGCCGTGATCAAGGTGGGGGCCCCCACCGAAACCGAACTGCGCAACCGCAAGCTGCGCATCGAGGATGCCCTCAACGCCACCCGAGCCGCGGTGGAGGAGGGCATCATCGCCGGGGGCGGCAGCACCCTGCTGCAGCTGGCTGACGGCCTCGATGGTCTCATCGCCGCCAGCAGCGGTGATGAACGCACCGGCATCAGCATCGTGCAGCGGGCCCTGGAGGCCCCGATGAAGCAGATCGCCTTCAATGCCGGCAGCGATGGTGATGTGGTTGTGGAGGAGATCCGACGAAGTGGCCTGGGCTTCAACGCCCTCACCGGCACCTATGAGGATCTCCTGGCCGCCGGCATCCTCGACGCCGCCAAGGTGGTGAGACTCGGCCTGCAGGATGCCGTGTCGATCGCATCGCTGCTCATCACCACCGAAGCGGTGATCGCCGACAAACCGGAACCCCCGGCTCCTCCCGCCGGCGATGGCGGCATGGGAGGTATGGGCGGCATGGGCGGCATGGGCATGCCCGGCATGATGTGATCCTCCCGTTGGAGCCCCGGCTGGTGATCGGCCTCACAGGCTGCTCAACAGCCGGGCGTGCAGACGGCAGACGTTGTGCGCCTGGGGAGGCGGCTGGGAACACAGCTTGCCCAGCTCCCGATTGAGGGCTTCAAACTGGGAGAGGTGATGGGCGCTGAAGGGAAGTCCCAGCAGGGCCACGCCAAACAGGACCACACCACCGAAACCGGGACTCAGCCTTGCGGTGAGGAGTGGAAGCCATCCCTGTGTAGACAACGACTTCCATGCACCACCCCTGCGGCCCTTGGTCGCCATGGGTCCCTCCTGTCCCTTTCTCGTTCTGTTTCCATGGTGTCCAAACCACAACCCCTAGAGGCCTGAGCTACAAAAAACGTTGAGTCCGCTCGGATTTCTGGCAGCCCACCGCTCCCGTGCGCCGCATATCAGGCGATTCAACGGCTGCGCGGGTCCCCAAGGGCCCGGCAGTAGGCGGCCACCTGGAGGTCGACGCCGGTGATCGCGGTGCCCACCACCACGGCATCGGCCCCCTCCGTCACCGCCCGCACCGCCTGCTCGGCGGAGGCGATGCCGCCCTCACAGATCAAAGGCACCGCCGCCGGCAACGACCGCCTCAGAGCGGGCAACAACTCCCAGCCGGGCGGATGAAGGGTTGCGGTGGCTTCGGTGTAGCCATAAAGCGTGGTTCCCACCCAGGCGCAACCCAACTCGGCGGCCCGGAGCCCATTGGCCACACCATCAACATCCGCCATCAAGGGAGCGCCCAGTTCGTCGCGGCAGCGGCTGATCAGCCCCCTGAGATCCTGACCGTCGGGGCGGTGCCGTTCCGTGGCATCAAGGGCCACCAGATCCGCTCCCGCCGCCCAGACCGCCCGGATCTCCTCCCATCCCGGGGTGATGTACACAGGGCTATCGGGGTAAGAGCGCTTCCACAGGCCCACGATCAGGGCATCGGGACAGCGCCGCCGCACCGCACCGATGTGCTCAGGACTCTCAAGCCGGACACCGAGGGCGCCCTGCCGCAGGCTGGCCTCCGCCATCGCTGCGATCACCAGGGGATCCCGCAGGGGAGACCCGTCTGGAGCCTGCACCGAAACAATCAGACCTCCCGCCAGGGCAGCGCGATCGGGAAACGATGGGGCGGCAGAACCCATGGGGAGAGAGAACGAGGGCAGGACGACGGGGGAAGCGGGACTCGGTTGCGCGGCCCCGCTCAGCTGGCCCGGGGCAGGGAGGAATCCGGAAGCCAGGCCCGCAGATCCGCCAGAGCTGTCGGAGCCGGGGCGGCATCCTGCTGGAGGTTCGGGTCACTCTGGCGCTCGGCCAGTCGAACCACGACGGCCAGCGGATCGGGAAGCTGGGGGAGAAGGCCGGCATCGAGGCCATGATCCTGGGCACCCCGATCTGTGCGGATGCGACCAAGACTCCGCCATTGGGTGCGAGAAAGACGGCCCAGCAGGCTGGACCGCAGAGCGGCACCGATCTCCGCCGCACTCCGCCGCCGTGGTTCAGCGAAATCAGCTGGCGACCCTTCCAACGGGGCATGGTCGTCGATGAACGCAGCGGAACCGGATGGCTCGGGATGGGAGTGACCCTCCTTGGCACTCTCATCGGCAAATTCGCCTGGCAGGATCTCCAAAGGCAGGCCTGCTGCCAGGATGGATGCCAAGTCACCGTCCCCCGTGAATGAGAACACCGGTGGCGGCAATCGTTCCGGCAGCACCTCCTGCACAGGTAGGGAAGGCGGGGCCAACGTGAGGGGCAGAGCGAACCCCCAGGGCTGGGGGTTCGGAACCAGTTCAGGGAATTCCGCCAACATCGAAGCGATCGCCCCGTCGACCGCGGCGGTAACCCGTTGCTCGATCCAAGACTGTTCCTCGCCGACGCCTTGGCGATCGGCGGCCATCAACGCGGACCCCTCCCCCAGTAGGGCAGCAAACCAGTCTGCGGCATCAGTGCCCTCCAAGGCCGGGAGTGTGAGGGTCTGGAACCGCTCAAGCCAATCCAGGCCCCTGCGGTGCACGCAGCGTTGAAGCCTCACCAGGCTCTCATGGCCACGACGATGACGCACTGCCTCAAGCAGCAATGCCTCGGCATCCTGGCCGGAACGATGGGCCGCTGGTCCTGAGGGCTGTCGGGGCGGATTCAGGGACACGGCGGGGGAATGTCAGGTGAGTTTTCGATCCAGCAGCGGACGGATAGCCAGGAACAACCCCAGGGCGAGGGTCGCCAGGATGGAAAGGCAGCCCACGGCGGTGAGAGAGCCATAGGGAGCCTGGAGAACCACATCACTCGCGATGTGATTGAGCTGGAAGCTGCCGGCGTAGGCGGCGCGGATCGGTTCAATCGCGAAGGTAAGGGGATTTAAGGCAGCTAGCCACCCCAGCCAGTCCGGCATGAAGGACAGGGGGGCCAGGGCGGTGCTGGCAAACAGCAGCGGCAGGTTGGCCACGAAGATCACGGCGATCAGCTCAATGTGTCCCGGCAGGGCAAAGGCCAGGCCCAGGCTCAGGGCGGTGACCGCAAACACCAGCAGCAGCAGGGTGATGAGCACGAGCACCAGCCCGGCCCCTCCCGGCCAGCCGTAGCCCAGCAGGGCAGCGGTGGCCACGATCGCCAGGCTCTGCACCAGGCTGAGGCTAGTGATGTAAAGCACAGAAGCCAGCACGATCGAACTGCGGGACCGCAAGGGCGCCACGAGCAGGCGGTTGAGAAAGCCGAACTCCCGGTCGAACATCACGGGCAAGCCGGCATTGAGGGCGGCGCTGAAGGCGGTGAACACGATCACCCCGGCGCCAAGGAAGCGGCCATAGCTCATGCCTTCGGGCAGCAACCCTTCCGGCGCCTTGGCAAATAGGGCGCCAAACACCACCAGCCAGATCAGCGGTTGCAGCACGCCCGCCACCAGGGTGGAGGGGCGCCGGGCCAGCTGCAGAAACAGGCGCCGGACCTGAGCCAGGGTTTCCTGGCTCAGGTCCGAAAAG
>JAPLIE010000150.1 GCA_026389265.1 Cyanobacteriota bacterium
TTTTCCCTCGATTCGAACTATCCGGAATTTCCGGATGGTTGAATCTTCCTCGAGCTCTTTGTCTTGATAGACATTCAGAAGATGCTCGTTGATCGTCTTGACATCTTTCTGGAAGAGATCGGCGATCTGGGCCTGCGTCAACCAAAGACTCTCGTCTTTAAAGCGGCACTGGATGCGGGTTTTGCCATCCTCTGTCTGATACAGAATCAGATCCGAGGCTGGAGATGGTTCCGTGGTTTCGCTCATGCCGACAGCCCCCGTTCATCCCAAGGTTCACACGCCCAGCCTTGAATCGGTATGCGCCCCCAGGCGGCGGCGCCCTTCGGCCTTGATTGCCTCCGGGTTCCAGGCCTAAGCCTCTCCGTTTGCTAGCCCGTCCTGGATGTCGCGACGCAACTGCTGGAGCTGCAACACCCGCAACTGATCCTGCTGCTCCATCAGCCGCAGTGCTTCGCGAACCACCTCGCTGGCGGAGGCGGGCTCACAGGTCTGCGAACGCCTCCTCGTCCTCAGGCGAAGCCCACTCCTCCATCAGGCTGGCTTCCAGATCCTGCAAGTGGAGGGTTTCCTGCTCCAGCCGCAGGGCGGTTGTGACATCGATGCGTGAAGGGGCGACGGCTGGATCCGGGCGGAACAGCGGCAGGCCATCGGCGTCGATGTCCAGTGCTTCAGCCTTCATCGCTTGCCTCCAGTGCCTCGCCAGCCCAGTTGAGCAGCGCCGTGGCGGCCTCCAGCGCTGCCGCCGCATCCTCGGGCCCGAATACGGCAGAGGGAAGGTCATCGCCCAGGGCATCCGGGTAGCGGGTGGGGGCGTAGAGCTTGTCGAGCACCCGGGCCTGGCGTTGCCAACGCTCGGCCGGCTCCGCGCCAAGCTCGCGCAGCAGGTTGGTCAGGGAATGGCTGCGCAGGTCGCGGTCGTCCGCGGCCAGCAGGGCCTTGATCGCTTTCTCGCCCACCTGCTGTGCCAGAAAACAGGCCTGAGCGGCCTGACCGGCAGCCTGCAGCACCTGGGCCGCCCGCAGATCGTCCTGGGCCTGCGCCAGCCACAACCCGGCCCGATGATGCGCTCCTTCCTGGCTCATGGAAATTTGCACCCCTCCAGCAGTGGGATCGCCTCCGCCTTCAACGTGCGCCAGAAGGGAGAGTCGCCGTGCTTACGCAGCAGCTCCCGGCCGGCAACCAGGGGCTGGATGGGCAGGCAACAGTCCTTCAGAGCCTCCAACACGACGTCGTACGCATCGAGCAGGCGCCGGTCGGCCAGGCCCATCACCAGGAGATCCACATCCGAGCGGCGACTGGCGCTGCCCCTCGCCCAGCTGCCGAACAGCCAGAGGCCTTCGGGGTGATGGCGCGCCACCAGCTTCTCCAGGGCCGGCACCAGCTCGGCGCGCAGGGCCTCTGGCAGGTTGGCGGTCTGGATCGTGCCTACGGCCCGGGGCAGGGCAGCGGAAACCCGATCGAGATCGGGATCATTGAGTTGGCTTGTAAACCCCAGGCTCATCGGTTTCTCGCCTCCGCCAGCAGCAGCGGTTCATCGCCTCCATTATCAATCAACCGCCAGGCATCCACGATGGGCTGGTACAGGGTGGTGAAGTTCCTAAGGCCGCTGACAAAGCGCCGGCGATGATGATGATTCGTTTCTCATTGCTGCACCGCTCAGCCACTCAACCCCCCGATCATTTCCAGGATTCGATCCGTCACCTGCTTCAGCTCGGCATCGATCACATCCAAGGGCCGGGGTGGGGTGAACACATAAAAGTGGCGGTTGAAGGGGATCTCGTAGCCCACTTTTGTTTTCTCGTGGTCGATCCAGGCATCGCCCACGTGGGGCAGCACCTCGCGCTCGAAGTAGACCTGCACGTCTTCTGAGAGCGGCACGTTCTCGGTGTCGCGCAGGCTCGAATCGGCTTGGGGTTGGCCCTTGGCTTTGCCGCGCTGGCCCAGCAGAACATTGCCCGCTTCATCGCGCAGTGGGCGCTCCACCGTGATCGTGTGGTAGCCGAAGTCATCGGTGCGGAAGATGCGGCTGATCGGCTTGCCGTCATTCTCGGCTTCTTCGAAGTTGCCGAACAGGCGGGTGATCTCTGCGATGTGTTCGGGGCTCAGCTCCTTGCGCTTGCTGCCCAGGCTCTTGCGCATCTTCTGCCAGAAGCTGGAGGCATCGATCAGTTGCACCTTGCCCTTGCGCTCCGCGGGCTTGCGGTTGCTGAGAATCCAGATGTAGGTGCTGATGCCCGTGTTGTAGAACATATCGGTGGGCAATCCGATGATCGCCTCCACCAGATCGCTTTCCAGCACATAGCGGCGGATTTCGCTCTCGCCCGAGCCCGCCCCGCCGGTGAACAGGGGCGAGCCATTCAGCACAATGCCAAAGCGGCTGCCGCCCTCTAGGGCTGGGCGCATCTTGCTGATCAGGTGCAGCAGAAACAGCAGCGAACCGTCACTGACCCTGGGCAATCCCGGTCCGAAGCGACCGGCAAAACCGAGCGTGTCGGCCTCCCGTTGCACCTCCTTCTGGATCTTCTTCCACTCCACCCCGAAGGGTGGGTTGGAGAGCATGTAGTCGTATTTCTGATCGCTCAGCTGGTCGTCGGCGAGCGTGTTGCAGAACCCCTGCCCCGCCACCCGCAGCAGGAAGGGTTCCGGGTCGAGGCCCTGGCCTTCACGCAACTCCTTTTCGGCCAGCACCGCCTGCTTGCTGGGCTCCAGCACGCAGTCGAGCCGGCGGAGCACCGTGAACGGCAGGATCACCTTGCCGTAGTCGCTCTGCTTGTAGTCGCCCCGCAGCAGGTCGGCCACGCTCCAGAGGAAGGCCGAGAGGTTCTGCTTGCCGGTGGGCTGGGGGCCAAGGGGGGCGGGACCGGCGGCGGCATGGGCAGAGGCCTTGAGGGGTGCCGCGAACGCTGCACCCTGGCCGCCACCCGCTTCCGCAACGGATGCTCCAGCTTCCCTGGCGGATCCCCCTGCGACCGCCACGGACCCAACAGCACCTTGATGCCCATCAGCGCCTTCATCGCCAGCGCCAGCCGCCAGGCTCACCGAACCGCCACGCCCCCGGCCCGTGCGCACTTGCCCCGAGGCCAGCAAGGACGCCTTCACGGCCTCGTAGGAGGCTTCTTCCCAAGTCAGCAGCTCCCGCAGCCTGCCATTGCCCGCCGAGCCCCCCAGGGCCTCCAGGGCACCGAGGAACTCCTCCTGTTGCGCTTCCTGATCGTTGGTGGGGCCTGGGTTGTGCGAGCTTCGCATCGCCGCATTGTGACAAGCCGGTGCGGCATTGAGCCAGCTGGCTTAGTTGTATTCCCCCGGCAGATCCTTCTTGTTCACGGTGACGCGGCCCACCTTCTGGCCGGAGAAGCGCAGCAGTTCATCGCCGGAGAAGCTGTAGCCCACCCCGGCGGCGATCTGGGCCACGTCGTCGGCGGTGGCGGCGGCCAGCACTTGGGCCCGCAGGGCTGGTTCGTCCTGCATGCGAGCCAGAAACTGCCTGAGCTGATCCAACGCCATCGTGGCTGCGCTCCGGGGAGAATGGGGATACTCAGCAGTCCAGCACGGGAACCCTGCCCGGGGATTCACCACGGGGCCTCCGGCAGCCTGCGCTGCCTGGGCATGGCAGCTTCTGCCGTGCCGGCCGTCGATCCGAGGTCGATGGCTTGGGCGGGCCGCCATTCCCTGCGGGCTCCAGGCAAAGTTGGCTACCGATGCCTCTTCTCCAGCCCATGCAGTGGTCGAGCGAAGCCGAACAGCGGCTGAAGGAAGTGCCCTTCTTCGTGCGGCCGGTGGTGCGGCGGCGGATCGAGAGCCTGGCCGCGGAGGCAGGCCTGGCGGAGGTGGATCGAACCTTCTACGAGGAGGCGAAAGCCCGCTTCGGCGAGAAATAGGCGGGTCTCGACGGGTGATGGGGTAAAAGGGTAGGTTGATCCGTTCCCCAGCCGATGTCGCAGTCCAAGCGTGAGCAGGTGGTGAGTCACCTGCGCTACATCCGCCAGGAGCTACGCGAAATGCATCAGGGGGTGATGGAGGATGGCCTGCTGCCCGAAGCCGGCGAGGTGCGGGGGGTGATGGCTCAGATGGAGGCCCTGCTGGAGCTGCTCGAGGGAAAGGGCGCCCGCAAGAAGGACGGTGAAGCCTGAAGCCCTGCCAGCCTGGGTGTCTGGTTCCAGACCGGATCACTTCCTGGATCACTGGGTTGAGCTGGCCTCCTCGTCCATGACCAGCCGGACGCTCCGAATTTCGGCACCTGCCCCTTGCCCCTCCCCGATCCGACTGGTTTGCTGGGCCTGTCCCCATCACCCGCCCGGGCCTCGGCTACGGGCTTTTTCATTGGGATCCCCTATCGGTGGGGTGAATGCACTGCCAATACCCCAGAGATGGTGTAAACATGGCTCAGCAGGGCTCCGGGCCGGGTGATGGGGATCACCGCCAGGGCCTCCTGCCTGGCCATCGCGCCGGGCAGGATACCTGGCCGGACCGTCTACGCCCTGCCCCCTTTCCCCTTCGCCTCAGAGAGGTGTGGTTAACAAGCAGCCGCGGCTCCGGGGACCGCTGGTGTCTTCCTCCACTCCCCGCTTTCAGCAGACCCGTTTCCAGCGCCGAATCGCCCAGGTGAGCAGCAGCCTGGAGGGCTGGGCCACCAATCCCTGGCGGCGCCTCTCTCTACTGCTGATTGTGCTCCTGGCGGCCATGGTGGTGGGTGGTGGCCTTGGCACGATCACGGGTGCCCTGGCCTACTTCGACCCCATCGCCGCCCTGGTGTGCGTGCTGCTGATCGAACTGGCCGTGCGCCTGCGGCCCGGTCTGCTGGCCAGCCGTCAGGATCGGTTGGTGCTGCAACTCGTGGACATGGCTCGCATTGGCCTGCTCTGGGGCCTGATGCTGGACGGCTTCAAGCTGCTTTGAGGCCTTCGCCGGCCGCCAGCAGGTAGAGGAGGGCCATGCGGATCGGGATGCCGTTGCGCACCTGTTCCTCCACCAGATTGTGGCGGGGATCGTCGAGCAGTTCGCCGGCCAGCTCCACGCCCCGGTTCACCGGACCGGGATGAAGCACGGGCACCGGCCGACCGCACAGGGCCAGCCGCCGGTGGTTCAGCCCATAGTGGCGGTGGTAGCTGTCGAGGCTGGTGAGCAGGTGCTGGTGCATCCGCTCCTTCTGGAGCCGCAGAGTCATCACCGCGTCGGCGCCAGGTAGGGCCTCCTCCAGGCTGCGGTGGATCGTGATCGTGCCCCGTTCCGCCACCGGATCCTGGGGCTGACCGGGGGGGGGGCCGTCCACGAAGCTCGCGAAGCCGGCCGGTAGCAGGGTGGGCGGGCCGCAGAGCACCACCGAGGCGCCGCAGGCGGTGAGCGCCCAGAGGTTGGAGCGGGCCACCCGGGAATGGAGCACATCCCCCACGATCACGACCCGTCGGCCCCGCAGTGCGGCCGGGCTGGGGTCGTCGGGAGCGAAATAGCGGGCCAGGGTGAAGAGATCCAGCAAGCCCTGGCTGGGGTGGCTGTGGAGGCCGTCGCCAGCGTTGAGCACGGCCACCCGCTCACCGCAGTGATCCAGATCGCGGGCGAGGGTGTGGGGCACGCCGGCGCAGCGGTGGCGCACCACCAGCACGTTGGTGCCCATCGCCACGTAGGTGCGGGCGGTATCGAGCAAGCTCTCCCCTTTGCTCAGGGAGCTGGAGGAGGGGGAGAAACTCTGCACATCGGCCGAGAGCCGCCGGGCCGCCAGCTCAAAGCTGCTGCGGGTGCGGGTGCTGGGCTCGAAGAAGAGGCTGGTCATCAGCCGGCCCTGCAGGGCGGGCAGGCGACGGGCACCGGCCACGGGCATGGCCCGGAACCGCTGGGCCAACTCCAGAACGGTGGTGTAGTCGGCGAGCGAGAAGGCCGCCAGATCGATCACGTGGCGGTGACTCCAGCCGCTCAAAACTTCCGCTACCGCACCTTTCCACAACCTAGGGGCCGGCCGGCCATCGGGCCAGCGCATTCCCTGTGCCGATGTCCTCGGGCTTGGGGCACCAGGCCTCGGCCGGCGGCGGCCGGCGGTCGCCCCGGGCGCGGCGGCTGACGCTGCGGCTGGCGCGCAGGTACCAGCGCCAGGGCAGCTCTTGGGCCTGGCTGATGCCGATGCGGCTGGTTTGCACCACGGCCGGAGCTTCGGCGGCGTCGGGCTGGGAGGGGGCTTCGGCGGCGAGCAAGGCGGCTTTGGGCCGGCCGGCGGCTTCGCTGAGACAGGCTGCCAGGGGCTGGGGGCGCGGCGCCAGCCAGAGGCCCGCCTGCGGGGTGGCCGCAGTGGCATCCCAGGCTCGATCAACACCGAAGCGGCGGGCCAACAGGGCCGGTCCGGCCCCGATCCGCTCGGGCTCGCCGGGGAGGGCCGCCGCCCGCAGCAGCACCCCATTGGCCCAGTCGGCGCGGTGGGTCACCACATTCACGCAGTGGTGAATGCCGTAGCTCACATACACATAAAAGCGGCCGGGCTCACCAAACAGGGTTTCGTTGCTGGGGGAGCGGCGGCGGTGGCCGTGGCAGGCGGGTTCGCTCTGGCTGTAGGCCTCCGTTTCCACAATCACGCCCCACAGCAGCTCGCCTGAGGGTTGGCGTTTCACCAGCAGGCAGCCGATGAGCTCCGGGGCAACCAGCTCACAGGGGCGGGCGAAGAAGGAGCGGGAGAGGGCTGGAGGGCGATCGGCGGCGATGGGAGTGGCCAGGGCGACAAGCTAAGACTAAGGTGATGAAATTGCTCCAGGGGTAAAAATCAAAGCGATTGAAATGACAACAGCGCAAACAGATTACCTCTTCACCAACAGCTGGTTCGACCGGCACAAAGCAGTATGGGGTCCATTGCTCAACGAGCTGAGTCCAGCACGCATTCTTGAGGTCGGCTCCTACGAAGGCAATAGCACGACTTATCTCATTGAAACCCTTGCCAGCCAACGGGATGTCGAAATCCATTGCATTGATAGCTGGGAAGGAGGGATCGAACACAAGGCGGGTGGATCCGCCGCCGCAGACATGACAGAAGTAGAAGTTCGGTTCCACCATAATCTCAAAGTTGCCAGATCCAGGGCAAGCCATGAAGCAAGTATCACCATTCACAAAGGATTAAGCAATACGCAATTACCCAGGCTCCTCGCCGAAGGCAAGCAAGGTTACTTCGACTTTATTTACATTGATGGCTCCCATCAGGCGCCTGACGTCTTGCTGGACGCCGTCCTCGGATTCGAATTACTAAGAGCCCAGGGAATGATCGTGTTTGATGACTACCTCTGGCAAGAGCCCCTTGCCGGCGGCGTGGACCCGATCCGATGCCCCAAGATAGCCATTGATGCATTCGCGAATATTTACTGCAGAAAGCTGAGGGTGATCAATGCGCCTCTTTGTCAGCTGTACTTGCAAAAAATTAGCCATTAGCCATGGGATCTCTTGGGTCCGATCTGCGGATCGCTGCTCAACTCCAAAGATTGCTGATCCGAACATAGCAGTCGTGAAGATTACAGCATTGCCGTTGCCCTGCAGCCATTCTGCCGTCGTCATGCAATCGACCTGCAACATCTTCTCGCCCGCAGCGCCCGGGGCCGATCGGCGCCAGACTGAGTTCACATCGCTGGTCCCCTCGACCTGCCACACCCTGACCTCCCCGCCCTGACCTGACCTGACCTGATGAACTCCACCAGCCTCAACCTCGGCACCGTGCTGCTTGCCGTTTCCGGCCTCTTCTGCCTGGCCACCCTCTTCTTCGGCACCAAAGGCGGCTACTACGACACCGACGCTTACGACGGCAACGGCACCGCCCACTGATCGTCTCACTGCAGCGCACGCGTGTCGACTCCATCCCCCAATGCCGTGGGCCAGCAAACCGCCGCCTGCGGCTGCTTCCCGGTCGAGCCCCTGCCGCTCGAGGCCATCCGCCTGCAGTTGCGCACCTGGCCCGAAGTGGAGCGCTACCTCGAGACCTGCAAGGGCGTGATCGTGCCCCTGGGCTCCACCGAGCAGCATGGCCCCACCGGCGCGATCGGCACCGATGCCCTCACCGCCGAGGCGGTAGCCCTGGAGCTGGGTCGCCGCAGCGGCGTGCTCGTGACCCCGGCCCAGGCCTTCGGGATGGCGGAGCACCATCTCGGCTTCCCGGGCACGGTGAGCCTGCAGCCCGCCACCTTGCTTGCGGTGCTCCAGGACGTGGTGCTCTCCCTGGCCCGCCATGGTTTCGAGCGCATCTATGTGGTGAATGGCCACGGTGGCAACATCGCCACCACCCGGGCCGCCTTTGCCCAGGCCTACGGCACCGCAGCCGCCCGGGGGCTGCCGGTGGCCGGGGAGTTGCGCTGTCGGCTAGCCAATTGGTTCACCGCCGGGCCGGTGATGCGGCTGGCCCGGGAGCTCTACGGCGATCGGGAGGGCCACCACGCCACCCCCAGCGAGATTTCCCTCACCCTTCACCTCGAGCCTTCCCTGGTGGCGGCCCAGCGCCCCCTGCCTGAGGCGGCCCCGGCCGGGCCGATCCATGGCCCGGAGGATTTCCGCCGTCGCCATCCCGATGGCCGCATGGGTTCAGACCCCTACCTGGCCCAGGCCGACCACGGGGCCCGCTTTCTCGATGTGGCTGCTACCTCTCTGGTGGAGGATCTGCGCGACTTTCTGACCCATTCTCCCGCCCTCTGATGGCCTCCCTCTCGCCGGGGGCCGATTAGGTTCGGAGCCTCTGGTGCCAACACGAGGATGGGACGAATCTCCGCCGACGATGTGCGCAAGGTGGCCCACCTGGCCCGCATCGACCTTGCTGAGGCCACCATCGCCACCTACACCAGCCAGCTGGAGCGGATCCTCGACTACGTGGCCCACTTGGACCAGGTGGACACCGAAGGGGTTCCTCCCACCACAAGGGCCGTGGAAGTGGTGAATGTGACCCGCGACGACGCAGTGAACCCGACACCGGTTCGCGAGGACCTGCTCAATCTGGCCCCGGAGCGAGAAGGTGACTTTGTCCGGGTGCCAAAGATCCTGGCCGATTGAGCCCACGGACTGAATCTGAGTCTGCTCAGCGGTGCGGTGAGACTGCCGTGCGGTGCAGCACCTCAATCACGCGGCGGCGGGCATGCCGGGTGGGCATCAAGGCGGCGAGGGGTCTGAGACGGCTGCGTTGGCGCTTATGGCTGCGCACGCCGAAAAAGATGTCGTAGAGGAAGTTGAAGCCATCGCGCCGGGTTTCGAACAGGCCGAGGCGTTGCGGAGAACCCTTGGCATCAAGAAGATGGCGAACGGCGTGATAAGCGGGCCTGTATTGGAACCAAGGAATCGATGGCCAGAGGTGATGCACTAGGTGGTAGTTCTGGCCCATGATCAGCCAATTCATCACCCTGCTTGGGTAGACGCGGGCGTTGTGCCAGCGGTTGCGGGAGTGGAAGGGACGGTGCGGCAGGTAGTCGAAAAAGAGTCCAAGGGTCACCCCCACCATCAGCGCCGGTGCAAACCAGCAGTTGAAGATAAAAGGAAGAAAATTGTGCTGCATCGCAAGCAAAACGATGGCAAAGAAAGCCGCTCTTGCCACCGCCCATTCCACCAGTTCGTGCCCTCGCCAAAGGCGGCGCCGAAAGAAAAACACCTCGTGGTAAAAGAAGCGCGGCGCGATCAGCCAGAGCGGGCCGAAGGTGCTCACGATGTGGTCGGGATCGTGCTTCGGATCATTCACATGGGCATGGTGCTGCAGGTGCACCCGGGTGAATACCGGGAAACTGAAGCCCAGCAGCAACGCCGCGCCATGGCCCATTACCGCATTCCAGAAACGGTTGGGATGGGCGGCGTTGTGGCAGGCATCGTGGATCACGGTGCCCTCCAGGTGGAGAGCCAGGAAGCCGAGAGTCAGGAGCGGCGGTAGGGACCAGCCCCCCACGAACCAGCCCCAGATGGTGAGCGCGGCCAGGCCGTAGCCCGCCAGAAACAGGCCCACCGTGGGGTTCCAGGCCGGAGGCGGATCGAGGAATCGCTTGGGAACGCTGCGCACCGAGGCCGATCGGCGCCCGGCCTCGGGATCGGGGAGCGCCGCGGGGGAGGGGAGGGAAGCCGGTATGCGCGCCAGGACCTGGGACATCAGCGGAGATGGGACCTGAAACAGAACCGTGTCACCGGAAAGACCGGAAGGCCCACCAGATTACGAACATCAGGCCTCGGACTGCTGGGGCCGCCGGGCCGCCCTCTCGCCTACAGGCGCTCCAGATCCGGCAAGGTGGCGGACTTCTGGGCCAGGCGCCAACGCAGGGTTTCCAGCAGCAGCTGGATCGCCGGGTGGTCAGCCAGGTCTCGGTGGCAGAGCAGGGCGCCGCCGTTGCCGAACGGGGCCGGCGTGTCGAGGGGAACCAGACCAGGGCTGGCCAGGCGGTTCAGGGGGGTGAAGCACAACAGGGTGATCGCGTCTTCGGCGCGGTCTTCCCAGCAGGCTCGGCTGTAGGGCGCCGGTTCGGTGGGTCGATGGTCGAGGCCCAGGCTGTGAAGCAGGCTGCGGGACCGATCGAAGGCCCCGGGCGGAATGTCGAGGCAGGGAAAGGAACGTAGGTCGGTGCTGGTGAGGGCGCGTTCGCCGGCGAGGGGGTGGCCGGGGGCGGCGTGCAGGACCACGGGATTGCGCCAGAGGGGGCGCAGGGCCAGATCGGGTCGCCCTGAGGGGGGCGGCAGGTCGTCAATGGCATCGCAAATCCAGGCATCGATCACCCGCTCCCGCAGCAGCTGCATCGGCCGTTCAACGCCCACGTGGTCGTAACAGCCGCCAATCCAGCCCTCCGGCAGGGGATGGGCGAGCAGGGGGCCCGTCAGGGGGCAGGCTTCAAGTCGCAGCGGCAGATGGCCCAGCAGTCGGCAGTGCTGGTGCAGTTCGCGCTCCAGCTGCAGCAGGAGCGTGAAGGGCACATTCCATTCGTTGTGGAGGCGCCGCATCTTCAGCTGGAACACCTCCAGGCAGCGGCCGAGACGGCGAGAGATGGTGCTTTGGTTGCAGCCCAGCGCCCTGGCGGCCTGCTTGCCGGTGCGACGCCAGAGGACGAAGTCGAGCGAGGCCAACTCCTCGACACCCACCATGACCAGCGCAATCAGCGGATGGCGTTCATAGTAAACAAGCTCAATCTCCTGTTATCGACCTTAAGTCGGATCGGCTTTGTCATTGGCGGGGCAAGGGTTCTGGCTGACTGCAGAAAACCCAACCCCCTTCCGGCGTTCTGTCAGTGAGTTGGGTCACACTCGGGGGGGAATGGGTGAAAAATCCTCCGGCTGCTCGGCGGAGTTCGCTCACTTTCGGCTGCTCTCGCCCCGTCCGCGGGCCCGCGGACGGGGCGGGCGGGCTGCTGCGAGACGCGGTTAGGCCCTGATGGCCAGCCGCTCCGCCTGGAGGCATGAGCCCACCATCGCGGAGGCCCATCAGTGGTGCCGCGTCACGGGTGCCCCGCCAGGGATGCAGCTCCGTCCTTCAAGCCATGCCCACCGGGGGACTTGAACCCCCACGACCGAAGCCACTGGAACCTAAACCCAGCGCGTCTACCAATTCCGCCAGGTGGGCAGGCAGCAACTTTAGGCAGAGCACGCCCCGATTCAGGCAGAGCACGCCCCGAGCAGAGCACGCACAATGGAACCTGACCCTGCCGGCCTCGGCCATGCTCGCCATCCTCGGGGGACTGCTGGCCCTGCCCTTAGGCCTCACCGTGCTGCTGCTGCCCTTGCTGGCCCCGGAGCTCAGCCGGCCCCGGGACTCGGCCTGGGGCGCCGTGCTGCTGCTGCTGGGGCTCGACCTGGTCACCAGTGCCGACCGCCTCACCGGGGCGCCGATGCTCGGCGTGCTCTGCGGCGCCCTGCTGATCGGCCGCCTCGGACTGGAGGTGGGCCTGGGCCGCTGGCGCCAGCTCACGGAGGAGGAACAACAGCGGCTGGGGTCCCTGGAGCGCTGGAGCACCAGCTTCCGCCAGTTGGGCATCACCTCCACCGGCCTGCTGGAGCGGGCCGGTGCTGGGATCGGCAACCTCACCGCAGGGATCGGGCAGCTCACTGCGGGGTCCGGTGGCCTGGCGGGCGGGGCGCCAGCCAGGAGCGGTGGGAAACGCAAGGGCAAACGCTGGGTGCGGCCGGAGACCGCGGCTGAATCCCCGTCCGATGACGCCGGACCGGCCACCGCCCCGGCGGCCCAGGCCGGTGGCGACGGCGCCATAACCCCAGGCAGCCAGGACGTCGCCCGCTCCGCTGCCCCGAGCTCCTACGCGGCAGCACCGCCCCCCGAAGCGGCCGAGGGCCTGCGATCTCCCTCCGAGCTGCCAGGCCACTCGGAACCAGTGGCCGCCAGCGCGGTCAGCCCCGCAGGCCTGCTTCCCGCCCCCACGACGACGGACCAGGATCTGGAACCCGCCGCCGCCCCTGCGGCTCCCGAACCGGAGTCCTCCCCGCCCGCCGCGGTCGCGGACCCCGCCCCGTCGCCATCGCCCTTCCGCGAACTGGAATCCGGAGCCTGACCACCCCGGCAGCAGGGGCCAGAGAGCAAGAGCCTGGAGACCCGTGAATCGGCGAGCAAGGGCCGTGGAGTGCTGGGCCTAGGGGCCCGAGCGGCGGGGCCCTCCAGCCACCGGCTCCGGGCTCCGCCCGGCGGGACGGGATAATCCCCCCTTCCCGCATCCCGCCGTTGTGACCGCCGGCCCGGCCTCCTACAAGGACACCCTCAACCTGCTGGAGACGCCGTTCCAGATGCGGGCCAACGCCCGGGTGCGGGAGCCCGAGATCCAGGCCTTCTGGGCCCAGAAGCGGCTCTATGAACAGCTCAGCCGTGAAGGGCTCAGCCCGGACCGTCCGGGTCCGGTGTTCACCCTGCACGACGGCCCGCCCTACGCCAACGGCGCCCTGCACGTGGGCCATGCCCTCAACAAGGTGCTCAAGGACATCATCAACAAGCACGCCCTGCTCAACGGCAAGCGGGCCCGATTCGTGCCGGGCTGGGACTGCCACGGTCTGCCGATCGAGCTGAAGGTGCTGCAGGGGCTCTCCAGCGACGAACGCCAGCAGCTCACCCCGCTAGGCCTACGCCGCCGCGCCCACGCCTACGCCCTCGAGCAGGTGGAGGGGCAACGCCAGGGCTTCCGCCGTTGGGGCATCTGGGCCGACTGGGACAGCCCTTACCTCACCCTCAACAAGGAGTACGAGGCGGCCCAGATCGGTGTGTTCGGTCAGATGGTGCTGGCCGGCCATATCTATAGAGGCCTCAAGCCGGTGCACTGGAGCCCCAGCTCCCGCACCGCCCTGGCTGAGGCCGAACTGGAATACCCCGACGGCCACACCTCTCCCAGCGCCTACGTGGCCTTTCCTGTGGTGGAGCTGCCCGCGGCCCTGGCCGGCGAGCTTCGTCCCCACGGCATCGAAGGCCCCACCGACCAGCATCACCGCGAGCAGCTGTTCGTGGCGATCTGGACCACCACCCCCTGGACCCTGCCCGCCAACCTGGCGGTGGCCGTCAATGGTGAGCTCGTCTACGCCATCTGCCGCGATGGCTCCGCCCCCGCCGACGCCCCTCGCTACCTGGTGGTGGCCGAGGCCCTCCTCGACACCCTGCGCACCACCCTGGGGCGCCCCCTGGAGCCCCTGCTGACCGTGAAAGGCCAGGCGCTGGAGGGAATCCAATACCGCCATCCCCTGCTGGATCGCACCGCGCCGGTGGTGGTGGGCGGCGACTACGTGACCACCGAATCGGGCACCGGCTTGGTGCACACGGCACCGGGCCACGGCGTCGACGACTTCAACACCGGCCGCAAGCACGGCCTGGCGGTGCTCTGCCCGGTGGATGAGGGCGGCACCCTCACCGCCGAAGCCGGCCCCTTCGCCGGGCTCAATGTGCTGAAGGACGCCAACGCCGCCATCCTGGCCGCCCTGCGCGACACCGGCACCCTGCTGGCGGAGCAGAGCTATGCCCACCGCTACCCCTACGACTGGCGCACCAAGAAACCCACCATCTTCCGCGCCACCGAGCAGTGGTTCGCTTCGGTGGAGGGCTTCCGCGACCAGGCCCTCGCCGCGATCGCCGCCGTGAACTGGATGCCGGAGAGCGGCCGCAACCGGATCGAGGCGATGGTGCGCGACCGGGGCGACTGGTGCATCTCACGCCAGCGCACCTGGGGCGTGCCGATCCCGGTTTTTTATCATCGCGACAGCGGCGAGGTGCTGCTCAACGCCGACACCCTCGCCCACATCCAGGCCCTGATCGCCGAGCACGGCTCCGATGTCTGGTGGGAGCGCGACGAGGCCACTCTGCTGCCGCCCGCCTGGGCCGACCAGGCCGACCAGTGGCGCAAGGGCACCGACACCATGGATGTGTGGTTCGACTCCGGTTCCTCTTGGGCAAGGGTGCTGGGGGGGTTGAAGGGCGCAACGGAATCGGGGGGCACCCCCGCCGGCCCGGCAGCAGGCGACGGGGCGTTGGCGGCGGTCGAGGCCGCTGCAGTTCAGCCTCCGGCCGCTTCCGGTGGCACCCGCCCCGGTGAAGCCGGTTCCGCCGCTGCGCCTGAGGCGGGGGGCTCCGGGGTCACCCCCCTCAACTTTCCAGCCGACCTCTACCTGGAGGGTTCCGACCAGCACCGCGGCTGGTTCCAGAGCAGCCTGCTCACCGCCGTGGCCGTGACCGGCGGGGCGCCCTACCGCCGCGTGCTCACCCACGGCTTCGTGCTCGATGAGAAGGGCCGCAAGATGAGCAAATCCCTTGGCAACGTCGTCGATCCGGCGGTGCTGGTGGAGGGCGGCAAGAACGAGAAGCAGGAGCCCGCCTACGGCGCCGACGTGCTGCGCCTCTGGGTGAGCTCGGTGGATTACTCCGCCGATGTGCCGCTGGGGCCGGGGATCGTGAAGCAGCTGGCCGATGTGTATCGCAAGGTGCGCAACACGGCCCGCTACTTGCTCGGCAACCTGCACGATTTCGATCCCCGGCCCCAGGCCGAGGGCGGCGATGCGGTGCCGATCGCCGAGCTGCCCTTGCTGGATCGCTGGATGCTGCAGCGCACCGCGGCGCTGATCGATGCGGTGAGCGCCGATTTCGAGCGGTATGAGTTCTATCGCTTCTTCCAGGCCCTGCAGAACTACTGCGTGGTGGATCTCTCCAATTTCTACCTCGATATCGCCAAGGACCGCCTCTACGTAAGCGCGGCCAATTCCTTCCGCCGTCGCAGCTGCCAGACGGTGTTAAGCCTGGTGGTGGAGCGGCTTGCGGTGCTGATCGCGCCGGTGCTCTGCCACATGGCTGAAGACATCTGGCAGAACCTGCCTTACCAGGTGGCGGAGAAATCGGTGTTTGAGCGGGGCTGGCCCAAGACGGAGGCAGATTGGAAATCCACTCCACTCAACCTCAATCAAGCCAGCCTGGAAGATCCAGAGATGCAAGACATAATATCCTCTTTTCTAAACTGCGACCAGCTAGACGACGAGGGGCCAATGGGCGAAATCAAAGGCCTGCGAAGACTCGTAAATCGACAACTGGAAATCTGTCGTTCTAAATCGATCATCGGCTCCTCTCTTGAGGCACAATTGAATCTTGACTTCAGCGAAGGCAATGTATCGCAAGGCCTAAAGCAAGTTCTAGAGCTTATCAAGGAATCAACCCAGCCCGAGGTAGACAACCTCAAGGATTGGCTACTGGTTTCCTCGCTGTCTTTAACTTTCGAGGGCGATGGCGATCCCAATCTCAATGTCAACGAATTCCTAATTCACCCAAGTACGGAACTTGGCACTACCATTGGCATCGCCCGGGCCGAAGGCGAGAAGTGCGAGCGCTGCTGGCACTACGAAACCGACATCGGCCAGCATGCCGCCCACCCCACCCTTTGTGGCCGCTGCGTGGCGGTGCTGGAGGGCTGAGCCCGCTCAGCCAATCAACCGCGGCAGGAGCAAGCCCGAACGCTCCCTATAGGCGGCAAAACCGGGGTAGCGGGAGAGGGAGGCATCCTTTTTGCGCATGTTGGGCAGGAACACGCCGAAGGCAAAAGCGGCGAGCACCGCGTAAGGCAGCCAGTGCATCGCCAGCAGGGCGAAGGAGAGGTAGATGAGCAACTCGCCCAGATAGTTGGTGTTGCGTCAGCGGGCGAAGAAGCCATCGTCGATCAGGCCAGGCTGCAGCTTCAGCACGAAGTGCTTCTGGGCATCGCTGCCGAAATGTAGAAACACGCCGAGCAGATTCAGGGCGATGGCCAGGGCCACCAGTGGCAAGGGCGGCACGGCGCCGGAAGAAATCAGCAGATACGGCGCCAGCCAATAGAGCGCCAGCACCAGGAACATCCACACGGCCGGGAACCAGCCGATCGGCTGCTGCCACTGGCGGTCGGGGAAGATCCTTTCCTTAAGCAACCAGAGCATCCCGTAGGTGCCATGCAGGGCCAGATACACCCAGGCCCCCAGGGATGCATTGGCATAGGCCAGCATCAAGGCACCGATCACCAGGGCGGTGGATCCCTTGTGGAGGTTGATCACATGCCGCAGCTGCACGCTTCGATGCCCAGAAGCGTTCAGCCTAGAAACGCCCACCCCGGCACCGCCCCCAGCACCAGGTCCAGGGATGCCGTGCCCCGCCGCTACGGCCAGGCCCCAGGCTCCAGGAACAACTCCACCGGCCCTGGCCCCGCCAGCAGCCCCTCCGCCTCGCCGGGCCGCAGGGGGGCCTGCAGGATCTCAGCGCTGATCAGCCGGGCGGTCTCCGGCAGAGCTGGCTGGTCGGGGTCGAAGGCGGTGGGGTGGGTGGTGCTGCTGGAGAAGCCCCGGTAGATCACCAGCTCACAGGGCTCATCGGGCGCCGCGGCCGCGGCGGGATCCTCGCCGGCATCCCTGCCCGCCTCGGGCGGCAGCGCCCGCAGGGTGCCGCGGAGCCGCAGCACCCGATCCGCACGCTCACGGCTGATCGCCTCCAGCCTGGCTAGGAGCCGTTCGGTGGGGGCAGTGGCTTCCGGTGGCGGATCCGGCAGCACAGGGCTTGTTGGGGGGGGCATGGGTCGCGGTGAGAGGGGGTTAGGCACGGGCCCGACCAGGGTGAGCCTGGGAACTGGGCCCCTCAGAACTCGCCGGCGACGCGCCCCTGGCGCGGCAGTCGCACCAGCAGCCACTGCAGCAGGCCCACCGCGTAGCCCGCCAGGCCCGCATAGCCGACGAAACCGGCCACCGCCGGGGTCCAGCGGCCGCCGAACACGAAGCCGAAGATCTGGGCCAGCACGCCATGCAGCTGGTCGGGGGCTTCCAGCCAGGCGACGCAGACCGGGCGTTCCAGTCCGCCCGTCAGGCAGGAGAGGGCGGTGCTCGCCAGGGCCGCCAGGGCCAAGGCATAGAAGCTGAGGCTCCAGCGCCAGATCCGCACGGTGAGCGGCAGGCCGCGCCAGGTGGGGACATCAGCCAGCTCCTCGTTGAGGTCCACCCAGAACCAGAGCACCGCCACCAGTAGCAGGGGAGCCGCCACCAGCAGGGCGAAGCCGAGCGGCGCCTTGTTGGTGAGCAGCAGCAGGGCGATCAACAGCAGGCTGGCCATCTTCCAGTAGAGCCCGAGCAGGCGCCGCAGGGCCCCCTCCTGCCGCACCGAGGTCCATACCAGCAGCACCAGGGGTAACCCCACCGTGAACAGCAGGCCCAGGCGGACGGCCAGCCAGACCAGGGAGCGGTAAAGCGGATCCGGCACGGATGATCGAGGACGGTAAGGCGCCATTATCCGCTCACCCCCCCCAGGACCTAGGGTCCGGCCATGGCTGCCTTCCCCTCCTTCCCCTGGTTGGCGCGGCGTGAAAGCGTCGCCTGGTGTCGCACCGGCTTAGCCCGCGACCCCTCCCTGCAGGCGGCGGTAGATGAGCTGGCCCGCCAGCTGGCTGGCGCTGGCCCGGCCGATCTGGCCCTGGTGTTCGCCTCCGCCAGCTACGCCAGCGACCTGCCCCGCCTGCTGCCCCTGCTGCGCCAGAAACTTCAGGCCCGCCACTGGATCGGTTGCCTGGGCGGCGGCGTGGTGGGCACCGAAGCGGGAGGCACACCCCATGAGCTGGAGCATGAACCCGCCCTCAGCCTCACCCTGCTGCGCCTGCCCGGGGCTGAACTCCATCCCTTCTGCCTCGATACGGCCGACCTCCCCGACCTCGACGGCCCCGCGGAACCCTGGCGATCGGCGGTGGGCGCCGGAGTTGAGGTCATCAACGCCATGCTGCTGCTGGTGGATCCGGGCTGCGGTGCGGTGAACGACCTGATCGGTGGCCTCGATTACGCCTTCCCCGGCGTGGCCAAGGTGGGCGGTATTGCGGGCCAGCACAGCGCTCCCCACGGCTCCCTGCTGTTCGGCGACCAGGTGCGCGGCGGAGCGGTGGGCTGCCTGATCGGCGGCGCCTGGCGCCTGCAGCCGATGGTGGCTCAGGGTTGCCGGCCGATCGGTCCGGTGCTGGAGGTGGAGCAGGCCAAGCGCAATGTGGTGCTGCAGGTGAGCGAAGGCGACCAGCGGCGCAGCCCGGTGGAGGCGTTGCAGGCCATCCTCGGCGGGCTCAATCCGGCGGAGCGGGAACAGGTGAAGCATTCGCTCTTCCTGGGGGTGGCCCGCAGTGATTTCAGCCTGGAGCACAGCGGTGAGCAGCCCCCGGCCTTCCTGGTGCGCAATCTGATCGGCGTGGACCCCCGCAACGGGGCCGTGGCGGTGGGTGAACGGATGCGGGTGGGCCAGAAAGTTCAGTTCCAGCTCCGCGATGCCGATGCCTCCCGGGAGGAATCGCGGCAGTTGCTGCGCCAGGCGGCACGGCGGCCGGTCGAACCCCTGGCGGCGCTGCTGTTCGCCTGCCTCGGGCGCGGCCGGGGTCTCTATGGGCACCCCGACGGCGATGTGAGCCTCTGCCGCGAGGCCTTCGACCAGCTGCCGATCGCCGGGGTGTTCTGCAATGGCGAAATCGGGCCGGTGGGGGGCACCACCCACCTGCACGGCTACACCGCCAGCTGGGGCTTCCTGGTGCCGGAGGGCTAGGCGGGGTGCGTCAGCACGTCAATCCGCTCAGCCTTGTCCACCAGCAGCCGCGGCCCCTGCCGCCGCCGGCCGAGCTGTTCGCCGATCCGGATCAACCCCTCGTGCTCGACATCGGCTGCGCCCGTGGTCGCTTCCTGCTGGACTTGGCGCCCCTGCAGAGCGACCACAACCATCTGGGCGTGGAGATCCGTCGGCCCCTGGTGGAGGCAGCCGAGGCAGAGCGGATCGCTGCGGGCCTCACCAACCTGCACTTTCTGTTCTGCAACGCCAACGTGAGCCTGGAGCGCTGGTTGGCCGAGCTGCCTGGTGGCCTGCTGCAGCGCGTCTCGATCCAGTTCCCCGACCCCTGGTTCAAGCTCCGGCACCACAAACGGCGGGTGCTGCAGCAGCCCCTGCTGCGCTCGATCGCCGCGGCCCTGGCGCCCGGCGCCGAGCTCTTCCTTCAGAGCGATGTGGCCGCCGTGATCGAGCCGATGGTGGCCCTCTGCGAGGCCAGCGGCTACTTCAAGCGGCCCGCTGAGGATGACCGGCCCTGGCGGGCCTCCAATCCACTCCCCGTTCCCACGGAACGGGAGCGTCATGTGCTCGCCCAGGGACTGCCCGTGTATCGGGTGCTCTACCGGCGCAATCATGCGGCGGTGCCCGCGCTGGAGCACCTGGAGCTGGCGGCGGGGGCGGCAGGCGACCAGACCTGAATACGGCTGGCCCTGGAGGCCCCCTCGAAGGCGGCCAATCGGGTCCTACAAAACCGATCTGAACGGTGCCCGGGTTGGAGGCGGGTAGCGGGCCGATGTCGAGGTGGCCCGATGGCTGAAGCAACGGCGTGGGGAGCACTCCGGCGAGCCAGTGGCTCGCCGAACCTTGCGTCGCCGAGCCTGGCCAGGGGCAGAGGAGGCCCCAATGAATCCAGCGGGACTGGCCGAGCTGGCTGGAAAGGCGGGCCAGCGGCACCGATAATCCCCAGCAAACCGTTAGGTCTCCGTGCTGTCTCCCGCCACGCCCACGCCCCTATTGCTGCGTTGGCAGGGCCTGCTGGCGGGTTCACCGCCGGGCAGCGTCACGCAGCACCTGCCATTGATCTCCGGCCTGGTGCTCTGTGCCCTGCTAGCGGGCCTGCCCCTGGTCACCCGGGCCGGGTTGAGCCTGCTGATCGCCGCCTGCAGCCTGCTCTGGGTGCTCTGGGCCCTGCGCACCACCCCTGGGCAGATCGGCCCCATCAACCTTGCCCTGCTGACGGTGTTGGCCGTGGCGCTCCTCGCCACCGGCTTCTCGCCGGTGCCGGTGGCCGCGGCCAAGGGGCTGATGAAGCTCACCAGCTATCTGGGGGTCTACGCGCTACTGCGCCAGCTCCTGGCCAGTTCACCGCTCTGGTGGGACCGGCTGGTGGCTGCCCTGCTGGCCGGTCAGCTCCTAACCAGCGTGATCGGCATCCGCCAGCTCTATGCCGATTCCAGCCAACTGGCTCGTTGGTCGGACAACAACTCGGTGGCGGAGGGAACGGTGCGGATCTACAGCACCCTCGACAACCCCAACCTACTGGGCGGCTACCTGCTGCCGATCCTTCCCCTGGCGGTGGTGGCTGTGCTGCGCTGGCGGACCCTGCCGCGCCGTCTCTTCGCCCTCATCTCGCTGGTGCTGGGGATCGTGGCCCTGGTACTCACCTACAGCCGCGGCGCCTGGATGGGCATGGTGGCCTCCCTCGGCCTGCTGGGCCTATTGCTGGCGATGCGTCAAACCCGCCATTGGCCCCCCTTCTGGCGCCGCACCCTGCCCCTGCTGCTCTTGGTGGGCACGGCGGTGGCCCTGGTGGTGTTGGTTACCCAGGTGGAACCCCTGCGCGTGCGGGTGATGAGCCTGGTGGCTGGCCGCGAGGACAGCTCCAACAATTTTCGGATCAACGTCTGGACCTCCGTGCTGGCGATGATCAGCGACCGCCCCTGGCTGGGCATTGGTCCGGGCAACACGGCCTTCAACCTGATCTATCCCCTCTACCAGCAACCCAAGTTCAACGCCCTCAGCGCCTATTCCATCCCCCTGGAACTGCTGGTAGAAGCGGGTGTACCAGGCTTGCTGGCCGGGGTGGCCCTGTTGTTCACGGCTGTGCGCACCGGGCTGCACCAGGGCCAAGGCCAGGGCATGCTGAATCTCCCCTCTCTGGCAGCGGTGGCGGCCTTCGCGGGGCTCGCTGTCCAGGGCGTCACCGACACGATCTTCTTCCGGCCGGAGGTGCAGCTGGTGGCCCTCTTCAGCCTGGCCACCATCGCGGCGGCCGCGGCCGATGATCCCCGGGTCAAAGGGGCTTCCAGCTTCGTTCGGGCCCCGGAGGCAAGCGAGCCCGCCTGAACCCCCGGCCGGTCCGGGCGGGTCATCCCGCCGATTCCGTTCCCCCGCCCACCGCTGCGCCCCCCATGGCGGCCTCCGCCGATCCCTCCCTCCAGGCTCACAACCCTCGGACGCCCAGGACCCTCCTGCTGGCCGGTTTCGATGCCGGCCAGACCCACACCACCTGCCGCCTGGCCGCTGACGATGGCGGGCTGCTGGCGGAGGGCCAGGGACCCGGGGTGGTGCATCTGGCGGCACCGGGCGGTCCGCAGCGGTTCAACGCCGCCCTGCGGGAGAGCCTGGAGGCAGCCCGGGCCCGGTTACCGGAAGCCTGGCTCCCGGTTCCGCTGACGGCGGCGGCGGTCGGAGCCAGCGGCATCGAAGCCGGCAGCCAGGTGCAGATCCAGGGCCTGACCCTGGCGGAATCAGCCCTGGGTCTGCCCAGCGACAGGCTTGTTGTGACCGGTGACGAGCGCACCGCCCTGCGGGGTGCCTTCCCGGAGGGGCCGGGCATCGTGGTGATCAGCGGCACCGGAACGATTGCCGTGGGCAGCGATGGCCAGGGCCGCCATCACCGCTGCGCCGGCTGGGGCTGGCTGCTCGATGGAGCCGGGTCCACCATGGACATCGGCCGGGACGGGCTGGCCCTCAGCCTGCGGATGGCCGATGGCCGCGAGCCCGAAAGTCCCCTGCGGGAAGCGATCTGGCAGGTTCTCGGCCTGGATCCCCAGGATCCGGGTGCCCCCCAGCGGATCAAGGCCCTGGTGGTGGATCCGGCTTTCGGTGCCGCGGGCTTCGCCCGGCTGGCGCCGGTGGTTGAACGACTGGCGGAGCAGGGCGACGCCCAGGCCAGCGCGATCCTGGCCCAGAACGCCGAGGCCCTGGTGGCGATGGTGGCCGCCGTGGCCGCGGCCCTGGATCTGCGGGAACCATCGGTGGCGGCCCTCGGGGGCGGGCTCCTCCATCTAGCGGGGTTGCGAAACCGTTTCGAGCAGGGCCTGCGGCGCCAAGGAGCCCTTCGGGTGGAACCCCGGGGGGATGCCTGCCAGGGAGCCCTCCACCTGGCGGCCGCCCTGCTGGCGCCCGATCCGGATCTTGGCCCCCCTGCAGCTGTGCAGGATGCTTCGATGGCATGACCCATGCGGCCAGGGCCTTGGGGATGCGGGAATCTTCGGGTGCGCCGCCGGGTGATGCCCTGGAGGACTGGCTGATCGAGAACCTCGGAGTTCGCCTGGTGAGCAAGCGGCCGGTGGGCGGCGGCTGCACCCACAGCGCCTGGTGCCTCTCGGTGGTCCCATCGAAGCGGGCGGCCCCTGGGCCTGGGACATTCTCCGGGGGCCGTCTGTTCGCCAAGACCAACACCCTCGAAGCCCTGCCGCTGCTGGAGGCGGAGGCCGAGGGTCTGGAGGCCCTGGCCCGGGCCGCGGCGGGCACCGACCTCCACGTGCCGGCTCCCCTCGCCGTGGGGGTTGCCGGGAACCAGTCCGTACTGGTGCTTCCTTGGCTCGAACTGGCGGGATCCAGCTCCGCTGCTGCCGGTGGGGCCTGGGGGCGCCTGGGGGCTGCCCTGGCCACGCTGCATCGCAGCAGCCTCGAGCACCCCTGCACATCGGGGGATCGTCCCGGCAGCTTCGGCTGGCCCCGCGACAATGTCATCGGTTCCGGCCCCCAGCCGAACGGCTGGCTGGCTGGCTGGGGGCGCTTTTTCGCCGAGCGGCGGCTGGCGCCCCAGATTGAGCGGCTGGAGCGCCGGATCGGTGTCCTGCCGGGTGCGCAGGCCCTATTGGAGCGGGTGCCGGACTGGCTCGATGGCCACGGCGCCGATCCCTGCCTTGTTCATGGCGATCTCTGGAGCGGCAATGCCGCCATCGACAGCACCGGTCACGGAGTGATCTTCGATCCAGCGGTCCACCGCGCAGACCGGGAGGTGGATCTGGCCATGGCCAGGCTGTTCGGTGTCTTTCCGGCCCCCTTCTTCGCGGGCTATGAGGCAGCCTGGCCCTTAGCCGGCGACTATCGCCGCAGGGTTCCTCTCTATAACCTGTATCACCTGCTTAATCACGCCAACCTGTTCGGCGTCAGCTATGCCGTCCAGGCCCAAGAGGTGATTGAGCAACTGCTGCAGGATCGGCCAGCTTGAGGTGAGGCTGTCGGCCGGTGTCTTTCGATGCGGCACGATCGAAGTGCCGCTCACCATTGGGATTGGTTGATGTCCGGATTGGCAAGCAGCAGGAAGGGCCGGAGGCGGGAAATCAGGTTTCGCTTGAGTGCAATCTGCCACTCCCAACCCATCAATCAGCATCACGTGATGCAAGCAGCACGTGATGCTTAGCAACAGCAGCTCTATGAGCAGCCACACCAATTAGCGCGATCAATCAGCCCAGGTATTCCTTGCGAACGCCCTGGAGGCGTTCCACCACGGCGTTGCGCTTCTCGCTGGTGGTGAGATTGTCCCAGCTCCAAGTGCCCACCACCACTAGGCCCAGCAGCTCGAGTAGGCCGGGCACGATCGGCAGCAGGTTGATCGTGTCGAGCACCCCTTTGATCAGAATCTGGGCAACAATCACGGCCAGCAGGATGCCGGCGACCTTGCCGACCTTGCCAATCTGGCTCCAGTCGAGCTTGTCGAGGGATTCATTCACCTTGCCGATCACTTCGGAGAAGCGTTGGTTGAAGTCGGCGCCGGCTTCTTCTGCGGCATGGCCAACTGCTTCGGCTGCTTCCTTTGCTTCGGTGCTGAGGTCGGTCATCGCCAGGGGTTTGGTTCACACTGAACCACAAGGTAGTGGGGAGACCTTGAACACGCCACCGGAAGTCCGCATCGGTCGTCAGGCGCTGACGCTGATCGACCGACTCCTGGATGCGGCGGCCCCCGAGGAGGGCTGTGCCCTGCTGCTGGGAACGCGGCGGAGCGGCCCCCGAGATTCGCTGGGAGAGGCCCCCAGCCGCTGGCATCTGCAGCAGGTGTGGCCCACGACCAATGTTTGGGAGCCGGTGGTCGAACGGCTTTGCCGCTTCCGCATCGACCCCCGCGAGCAGCTGCTCGCCCAGAAGTGGGCCCGCGCCCGTGGGCTGGAGGTGCTGGGCTCGCTCCATAGCCATCCGACCAGCCCGCCGCTGCCCTCCGCCACCGACTGCAGCCTGGCCTTCGCCCCGACCCTGATGCTGATCCGCGGCGTGGCCCCAAGGGAGCATCCCCTTGGGGATGGGGATGGCGCCGCCGGCCGGCCGGTGCTGTGCTGCTGGTGGCTGGAGCTGGAGGGGCCTCCCCGGCTTCTGCCATGGAGAATGGAGGATTGAGGCGATCGCCCCCGCGGCCGCGCCCCGCTTCCCTTCCGCCCATGCTTCCCCCCGACACCAGCGGCGTTCAGCTCAGCTCCGATGAGGTGGCCCGCTTTGCCCGCCACCTGATCCTGCCGGAGGTGGGCATGGTGGGGCAGAAGCGCCTCAAGGCGGCCTCGGTGCTCTGTGTAGGCACGGGCGGTTTGGGGTCGCCCCTGCTCCTCTACCTGGCCGCCGCCGGCGTGGGGCGCCTCGGGATCGTCGATTTCGACGTGGTGGACCATTCCAACCTGCAGCGCCAGGTGATCCACGGCACCAGCTGGGTGGGCAAGCCGAAGATCGAATCGGCCAAGGCGCGCATCCTCGAGATCAACCCCCACTGCCAGGTGGATCTCTACGAGACCGCCCTCACCAGTGAGAACGCGCTTGAGATCATTCGTCCCTACGACCTGGTCTGCGACGGCACCGACAACTTCCCCACGCGCTACTAGGTGAACGATGCCTGCGTGCTGCTGGGTAAACCCAACGTGTACGGCTCGATCTTCCGCTTCGAGGGCCAGGCCACCGTGTTCAACCTGGATGCGGAGAGCCCCAACTACCGCGACCTCTTCCCCGAACCGCCGCCGCCGGGCATGGTGCCCTCCTGCGCCGAAGGTGGCGTGGTGGGCGTGCTGCCCGGGATCATCGGCGTGATCCAGGCCACCGAGGCGGTCAAGATCATCACCGGCATCGGCACCACCCTGAGCGGCCGTCTGCTGCTGTTTGATGCGCTGAAGATGAGCTTCCGCGAGCTGAAGCTGCGGCCCAATCCCGAGCGCCCGGTGATCGAAAAGCTGATCGACTACCAGGAGTTCTGCGGCGTGGGCGGCAGCGCCCCCGGGCAGGAGGAGGCCGGCGCCGTGGCAAGCGTGGGGGTGGTGGAGCTCAAGGCCCTGCTCGATGGCGACACCAGCGGCCTGGTGCTGCTCGATGTGCGCAATCCCCCCGAGGTGGAGATCGCCGCGATTCCCGGCGCCACCCTCATCCCCCTCGACCAGATCGAAAGCGGCAGCGCCATCGAGCGGGTGCGCGAGTTGGCGGCCGGCAAGCAGCTGTATGTGCACTGCAAGCTCGGCGGCCGCAGCGCCAAAGCCCTGATCGCCCTCAAGCGTCACGGCATCGAGGGCATCAATGTGACCGGCGGCATCGACGCCTGGAGCCAGGAGGTGGATCCCTCCGTGCCCCGCTACTGAGGGCCGCAATGGCCTCGGTAGGCGACCAAGGCGATGGCCGGCTCCATGCGCTGCGCCAGCAGAGCGAACTCAAACGCCGCTTCCATCGGCAGCTTGTGAAGCTGGAATCCCAGTTCGTTCCGCTGCTCTGCAGTGTGCTGCTGCTGGTGGTGCTCCTGCCGGTCACCGCCGCGCCGGGCAGCAGCTTTCACTGGCTGCTGCCCCTTTTGCTCACCTTTCTGATCACGCAGTCGCTGCGGGCCCTGCCCGGGCTGAAACCGAACCGGCTGTCGATGGCCATGCACACGGTGCAGCGGATCCTGGGGATCAGCGCCATCGTCACCATGTGGGGACTGGCTCTGGTGGGGCAGCGAAGTCCCTATCTGCTTCTGCGCTTCATGGTGCTGCTGCTCACGGGGCTGTTCTCCATGCTGGCCTCGCTGAGGCTGGTGATGGTGCTGGCGCGGGTGCCACGGGTGAATGCCCAGGTGATGGCAGGTGCCGCAGCGGGGTATCTCTATCTCGGCCTCACCGGTGGCCTGGTGGCCGCCGCCCTGCAGGTGCTGGTGCCCGGCACATTCTCGCTGGGAAGCATGGGCGGCCATGAGCTCCTGATCGACCGGCTCACCTACTTCAGCTTTGTGGTGCTGGCGGGCCTGGGCCTGGGAGATGTGCTGCCTCACAACGCCCTGGGCGAGCGGTTCGTGATTCTGCTGAGCCTCTCCGGCACCCTCTACCTGGCCCTGTTGATGGGCCTTCTGATCGGACGGTACATCGCCACCCAGGAGGTGGAGCTGGAATTCGATGCCCTGGCCGATGAGGTGGAAGATCCCGACAGTCCGATCGGTGGGCGGCTCGCCGGGCTGGGCCGAGGGGCGCCCAGCGGTGGTGAGGGCCTGCTGTCCGAGGGCCCGCCAGGGACACAACGCCCGTAAAGACGGCCTGCTTCGCTGCTCCGTTACGGACTCAGTAATCCACACCCCGTTTGAGGTCCACGCCCCGCTCGGCGTAATGCTTGTGGCACACCATCTCGGAATGCACGCTGGCCAGGTCGAAATAGGCGGGCCGGCTCTTGCAGCGGCCGGTGATGATCACCTCGGTTTCGGCGGGCTTGCGCAGCAGGGTCTGCACGATCGGCTCCACCGGCAGCAACTCGAGATCCACCGTGGGATTGAGTTCATCGAGGATCACGGTCTTGTAGAGGCCGCTGGCGATGGCGGCCCGGGCGATTTCCCAGGCCCGCTCGGCCTCCACGTAGTCGATCGGCTGCTGCTGGCCGCGCCACACGATCGCATCGCGGCCGGAGCGCAGATGATCCACCAAGTGGGGGTAGCTCTCGCGCAGGGCGGCGATGGCGGCGTCTTCGGTGTAGCCGCTCCCCCCCTTGAGCCACTGCAGGATCAGCACCCGGTGGCTCTTGTCCTGGCTGATGCCGCGGCCGATCGCCTGCAGGGCCTTGCCCAG
>JAPLIE010000041.1 GCA_026389265.1 Cyanobacteriota bacterium
GTTCCTGAAGAAGACGGTGTCGCCGGAGTTATTGCCGATGAAGAGATCCAGATCGCCATCGCCGTCGGCATCCGCAAAGGCCGGGCTGGCGAAGGAGCCCACAGTGCTGATCCCGAAGGGATTGGTGTTGGCACGGGCATAGACGGGAGCGGTGGCACCAGGGGCGGCGGTGTTTCTGAAGAAGAGGGTGTTGCCGTTGTAATTACCGATGAAGAGATCCAGATCGCCATCGGCGTCGGCATCCGCGAATGCCGGTCTGGCGAGGTTGCCCACCGTGCTGATCCTGAAGGGATTGGTGGTGGGAGCGGCGTAGGCGGGAGCGGTGGCGTAGTTGCCGAAGCTGCCGGTGGGGGCGGTGGTGTCGCTCGCCTCGATGGCTACGTCCTTGCCGTTGATGTTGATCAGCCGCTGGTCGTTTTCTGAGAAGGCCGCGTTATCGGGTGTGGTGCCGCGCAGGAGCGCCGAGAAGATCTCACCCTCATCACCGCAGGTGTCGACGCCGCCCTTAAGGCGGGTGTCGATGGCATGGCCGAGCTCCTCGAGCAGCACCGCCTCGATCTGGGCTGCCGTGGCGCTCCGCAGCCAGGCGGCTTTGAGATAGATCCGCTCCCCTCCGCTTGGTGCCTCGCCGGTGTAGGCGCCATCGATGCCGCTGAGGGTGGTGCCATCAAGGATCTCGAGGCTGATGCCCAGGCCACTGCCGCTGAGGCTGGTTAGCAGGGAGCTGGTGGCATCTGAGCCCTGCACCCCGAAGACCTGCAGCAGCAGGGCGTTGTAGGCATCCGCATTGCTTGCCCAGCCGTCTAGCCGTACTTCCAACCATCGCAACGCCTGATCCAGGCTGGAGCCGCTGCTGAGCGCGGTGCCGGTGAGGAGGAGCTGGGCCATGGTCTTGCGGGCTGTTGAGGGTTGGGAGCTGGGGCTGGTGGTGGCGGGATCAGGGATCCGGGCTTGGTTCGGGTTCTGGTGGCTCGGGTGGCTCCGGAATCAGAGTCAGAGGCTGTGCGCTTTGCAGCGGTGTCGCCTGTTTTGGCGGCGGATGGCGTGTTGGCGCCAGGGAGATGCGGGAGCGGCCGATGCTGGTGAGGTGAGCGCCGAGATGGCGTTTGAGCAGGCGCATCATCGCGGTATTGCGGCGATCGATGGCGGCGCGGGCCGTGGGGATGGCGGCGGCGTGCTGGCGGCGGAAGCCTTCGGCCAGCAGCGCCAGGGCGCGGGCCCGGCTGCGGTGGGATGGGTCGACATACAGGCTGGAGTAGCGCACACTCGTTGCGCCGGTGCGTTGGGCCAGCAGCCAGCCCACCGGGTTGTCGTGGTGCAGCAGGGCCATGCCGATGGCCGGCTCCAGGCCCTGGGGATCGGCGGGGGGCTTCAAGTCGGAGGGGGCCTCGAGGGCGGCGGCCTGGTCGCGCTGCTCGCCGGTGAGGGCCTGCCAGGGCAGCAGGCGATAGGGAGCGGTGATGGCAAAGCGATCGGCCCAGTCGATCGCCGCCAGTTGCTCACTGCTGCCCTCCAGCAGCACGAAATCGGTGCGGGGTGGGCTCCAGCCGAGGCGCGCGAGGATCGGCTCGAAGCAGGCGCTGATCTCCGGGCTGGCCTTGTAGCGCATGCTGAACGGCGCGATGCTGCCTTGGGCCAGAAACACCATCAGCCGCTGCAGCAGGCCGGTGCCGATGCCACGCCGCCGCCAGGCGGGATCCACCTTGAGCGAGAGCAGCTGGGCGCCGCCATCGGCGCGGCACTCGGCGATGGCCAAGCCCACCATCACGCCTGCGGCCATGGCCGAAAGCCCGAGCAGTTCGCCCTGGATGCGAGCGAGGGCGCTGCGGCCGGTGGCGAGGGAGGGGAAGGTGAGCGCGGCGTAGGGGGCGAGGTTGGCCGGGGTGAGGTGGAACACCCGCTGGTAGTGGATGGGGGAGTCGGCTGGTGCTGCGGCGTTGGTGGTGCCGTAGGCACCTGGGTCCGTTGGTTCGGCGGTGGTAGCGGCGGGTTGCCCTGTGCTGATCAGCGCTGGCGAGGGTTCGGGCAGACCAAAGGGCCGCAGGCTGGGCCCTTGATGCGGCTTGCCGCTGGGGGCCATCGGCCGCACCAGCAGCAGCTGGGGCTGCTCGGGGATTTTCACCAGGCAGTCGATCTCCTCGCCCTGCAGCCCCAGGGCCCGGGGTTGACGCACCCCGGGCAGCACCGCCACATCGAACAGCTCATCGATTGGCTCGGGCAGATCGAGGCTGTGGAGGATCTCGCCGCTGGTCAGATCGATCACCCGCAGGCCGCAGCAACCGCCCGGCAGCCCCTCGGCATGCAGGCGCTCCTCCAGCGGCAGGCCGGAGAACTGGGGCGAGCGCAGCTTGGAAAGTCCCACCACGGCGCAGCCGCCCGCAAAAGCCAGCCCCCGCACGAAGCCAGGGATGGGGCAGAGGCTGTGGAAGCAGCCGTCCTCAATCCAGCCCAGCTCACCGGTGCCGGAGTTCAATAGCCAGAGCTTGCCGTCGTGCCAGCGGGGCGAATGGGGCATCGAGAGCCCCGTGGCCGCCAGCTCGCCAGAAGGGATGTGGATCAACACGCCGCCGCCGCTGCGGTTGTTGCGCCAGGCGGAGGGTTCACCGCTGCCGCCGCAGGCGCTGGCCCAGGTGGGGAGGCCGTCTTTGAGGGCGAGGCCGTTGAGATGGCAGCGGTCGTCGCCGGCCAGCTTGGTGATGAAAGGCGGAGCCCAAGTGGGGGCAAAGCTGCAGAGCGGCGCAATGGTGGCCAGGCAGCTGAAGGCCGTGTTCACGAAGATCGGCTGACCGTCTGCGCCGAGCACCAGCTCGTGGGCGTTCACATCGCCGGTGGTGTAGCTCGCCGCCGGCACATAAAGGCGATCACCACCCTCATGCAACTGGCCTGGGCCCAGCAGGTTGTCGAGCCGCCAGAGCTGGCAGCGGGTGGCCATCCAGAGGCTCTCGCCCGCCACGAACAGGCCCATGGGCCGATCAAAGAGCCGCTCGTGCAGCTTGAGTTGGGGCGATCCGGCGGGCTGGCAAGGATCAGAGTTGCCATCGGCCGGCTCGCCCGGGTCGCCTGCCGGCTCTGCGGTACCCAGAAAGATCAGCCGGTTGGCGCGATACGTGGTGAAGGCGAGCGAAATCCCCAGCGCATGCAGCCAGGGGCTTAATCCCAGCGATGCCGGGATCGGCAGAGAGAGGGGTGTGGCCAAGGTTTCCGCAAGGGGGCTGGATCAGGAGAGCTCGTGGAGCAACCAGGCGACCGACTAAAACTTAATCTAAACCGTAAACCGCTGCTACAGGTTCCGTACACACTGGTCTGGTCTAGCTTTTGGTGGCTCTTGCATGATGCACGGCATGACAGCTCGTGCGACTGTTAGAGACTGTTTTCGACTGTTATCGACTGTGGTGGTGGTCGCAGGGTGACCATGCTTGAGGCCAAGTAAAAAAGGCTTAAGCGATTGCAGGGCCGCCAGATGGGAATTCGTGCGGAGCCACGGCGGCCACCAGGAGGTCGAGGCTCACCACGGTGCAGCCCATCTGCCGGCAAGCGGCAGCGATGCAGGTGAAACATCAGTACGTGGATGGGCTCTCGTTGGTCGCTGCTGCCGGGATGGTGAGGGACCCCGATGGCTGGCAGTTCGCCATCAGAGGATCCCGATCGAAGTGGTGGTGGAAGGGTTGTAGGCGTTGAGGAAGAGGATGGCGTCCTGTTCGCTCTGGAACCCGGCGACGCTGTTGTTGAGTGCCACAAAGGTGCCGTTGAAGCCGGTGACCTTGAAGGCGCGTGCGCTGTTGGCGCTCCAGCTGGCGGGGAGGATGGCGGTGAGCTGGGAAGGATCAAGGGCTGCGGCGGTGCCGCTGGACGCGGTGAGATTGGCGTTGTAGGTGAGGCCACTGACCTGAACTTTGTCGCTGGCCTCGAAGTTGGTGATGGTGTCGTAGGTGGGAGCGGCGGCCGGACCAAGCAGTGAGCTGCTCAGTTGCGGCAACAGATAGATGTCGGCGGAAGCGGCGATTCCAGTCAGCGTATCTTGGGCTGGGGTGCTGATCGGCGCATCCAGAACGATCGAGCGCGGCGCCGAGAGGGGTCCGCCGTTGCCGGC
>JAPLIE010000045.1 GCA_026389265.1 Cyanobacteriota bacterium
GTGACCTCGGCGATCACGGTGACGGGGCTCTCGATCATCGATGTGGGCAGCGAGCTCACCCCGCTGGGCCAGGTGGTGCTGGCGGGCTTGATCCTGATCGGCGGGCTTGGCCTGATGGCGATCACCACCTTCCTGCAGGGCTTCGTGCAGGGACGTTCCGGCCTGCGTCAGAGGCTCGACAAGGGACGCGCCCTCGATGAATTCGGGGTGGGGGGCATCGGCCCCACCTTCAACCGCATCCTGATCAGCGCCGGCTGCGTGATGGGCCTCGGCACGTTGGTGCTGTTCGGCTTCGGCTTCACCGACATCGCCAATCCAGTGGAGCGCTTGTGGGCGTCGCTGTTCCATTGCATCAGCGCTTACAACAACGCCGGTTTCGGCCTCCGGAGCAACAATCTGGTGGATTACCAGAGCAATCCCGTTGTGAACGGGGTGATCGGCAGCCTGATCGTGATCGGCGGTATCGGCTGGCGGGTCACCCAGGATCTCTGGAACCAGCGGATCCACTGGCGGCAGCCGCGGCTCTGGAGCCGGCGCCGCCTCAGCCTGCATACCCGGTTGGTGCTGCGCAGCACCGCGTTGCTGATCGTGCTGGGGGCCTTGGGGCTGCTGGTCACCGAGCAGTTCGCGCCTGATGGGGTGATCCAGACCCTGTCGTTTTGGCAACGCCTCCAGGTCACCCTGTTCCAATCGATCACCACCCGCACGGCTGGTTTCAATACCGTGCCCCTCTCGATCACCACCCTCTCGGATGCGGGCCTGCTGCTGATGATCGCTCTGATGTTCGTCGGGGCCAGCCCCGGCGGCACCGGCGGCGGCATCAAGACCACCACCTTCGCGGTGCTGATGGGGGCTACCCGCTCCACTCTGGAGAACCGCACCGACGTGGTGATCCAGCGGCGCTCGATCGCGCCGGAGCTGGTGCTGCGGGCGGTGGGGGTGACCCTAGCTTCGGCCCTGTTCGTGCTGGCGATGACCCTGCTGTTGGGACTCGGGCCGACCGCCGGCGGTCAGCCGCTGGTGGCGCAGACCACCTTCCTGGAGAAGCTGTTCACCTGCATGTCGGCCTTCTGCACCGTGGGCCTAGATGTGGGGGTCACCGCCACCCTGGGCCGCTGGGGCCAGCTGGTGCTGATTGTGGGGATGTTCGTGGGAAGGATCGGGATTCTGCTGCTGCTCTCCGCCATCTACGCCCGGCGGTTGCCGAGTCGGGTGGGGTATCCCCAAGAGGAGGTGTTTCTCTGAAGCGGCAGCGTTAGCGGCCGCCACGATCCAGGCAGTACCGGCATCGCAAGGCAGGCGCTGCTGGGGGTGGGGACTTGGGGGCGTTGCTCGGGGTCACCTCTGGCTCCGTAAACTCAGTGAGCAAGCACTCACTTTCAAGGCCCGCTTCTTGCCCCGCGCCGCCGCCATTCCCGCCAGCGAACGACGGGCCCACGCGGTGCGGGTGCTGCTTGAACTCGCCCGCACGACCGCACCGGATGCGATCAGCACCGCCGCCATCGCCGAGCGGATGGGGGTGAGCCACGGGGCGCTGTTCCGTCATTTCCCCAGTCGCGAAGCCCTCTGGGCCGAGGCGGTGAGCTGGGCCACCGGTGAACTGGAGCGCCGCTTCGATGCCTGCCTCAAGCCCCCCGCCCTGGCTCCCACCCCCGTTGCCGCCTCGCCAGCTGATGCCAGCGCTGGCCTACCTCCTTCAGGACCACTGAACCAGGTGGCCGCTCTGATGGCCAGCCATGCGGGCCTGCTCCAGCAACACCCGGGGCTGGTGCGAATGCTGTTCGCCGAGCTGCAGCGGCCCGCCACCAGCCCGGCGCGGGAAACCGGCAAGGCCTTCATGCAGCGGTTTCGCCTGCGGCTGGCCACCTTGATGGGGGCCGCCCAGGCAGACGGCGATCTGGCGCCGGACCTGGATCCCCACGAGCTGGCCGCCCTGCTGGTGGCCACCCAGCAGGGGCTGATGCTGCAGGCCCTGGTGCATGACGGTTTCGCCGGTCTCACCGACCGCTCCCGCCGCTGCGTGGCCCTCTTCCTCAGGGCCGGCCCGGGGATGCCGCCGGCGCCGGAGGTTTCCCCAGCAGCAGCACCAGGGGAATGACGGCCAAAAAGAGCAAGCCCACCAGCCGGAACACATCGCCGTAGGCCAGCAGGGCCGCCTGGCGGTCCACCTGCTGGCTGAGCACCTGCAGGGCCTGGTCCGCCAGGGTGCCGCCAGTGCCGGAGCGGGAGGCGAGCCAGAACTGCAGTTCCACCAGCCGCTGCTGCAGCCGGGGATCGGTGATCGCCAGGGATTCCACCAGGTGGGCCCGGTGCACAGCCTGCTGGTGCTCCAGGGCCAGGGTGAGCACGGCGATGCCGAAGCTGCCCCCCAGCTGGCGGGTGAGGTTGTAGAAGCCGCTGCCGGCCCCCACATCCACCCTGGGCAGGGGGCCCAGGGTGGCCAGGCTGAGGGGCAGGAACATCACCACCGTGGTGATGCCCCGGAAGATCAGGGGCCACCAGAGAGCATCGGCGCCGGTATCGGGCCCGATCGTGCCCATCGCAAACATCGTGGCCACCATCCCCAGGGCCGCCGCGCCGATCAGCAGGCGGGGATCGAAGCGGCTCACCACCCGTCCCAGCAGGGCCATGGTGACGCCGGAGGCTAGGGCGCCCGGGAGGATCAGCATCCCGGTCTGGGTGGCGGTGTAGCCGAGCACCGTCTGGGCGAAGACGGGCACTACAAACACGGAGCCGTAGAGGCCCATGCCCAGCACCAGGGAGAAGGCGCTGCCGGCGGCCAGGGAGCGATGGCGCAGCACCCGCAGATCCACCGCCGGGTTGCGCCGCCTGAGCTCCCACCACACGAACACCGGCAGGCTGATGGCCGCCAGCAGGGCCAGGTTGCGGATCAGGGCACTGTCAAACCAATCGAGTTGGTACCCCTGCTCCAGCACCACCTGAAGGCTGGCCAGGCAAAGGGTGAGCAGCGCGATGCCGGTCCAATCGACGCCGCCCCGTCCCAGCCCCCGCTGAACCCCGGCGGCCAGCTGGTCGTCGGAGCGATCGGGCTCCAGGAAGGCCAGGGCCATCAGCACCGTGAGCAGGCCGAAGGGCAGGTTGATGAAGAAGATCCAACGCCAGCCGAGGGTGTCGGTGAGCAGGCCACCGAGGGTGGGACCCAGGGCCGGGCCCACCAGCACCACCATGCCGAACACCGCCTGGGTGGTGGCCTGGAAGGCCGCCGGCACCGACTGGAACAGGATCGCCTGAGCCTTGGGCAGCAGCCCACCCCCGAGCAGTCCCTGCAAAATGCGCGCCACCACCAGCACCGTGAGGTTGGGGGCCAGGCCGCAGAGCATCGAGGCGGCGGTGAAGCCCACCAGGCAGAAGATGAAATAGGTGCGCTGGCCGAAGACGCCGCTTAGCCAGGTGCTCAGCGGAATCATCACCACACTGGCCATGGCGTAACCGGTGACCACCCAGCCCACCTCGGCCAGGGTGGCGCCGAGACTGGCCTGGATGTGGATCAGGGCCACGTTGGTGATGCTGGTGTCGATGATCTCCAGCAGGGCGCCGATTGAGGCGGTGATCACCATGGCCCACTGGCGCGGGGTGAGGCCGGTGGGTTGGGAGCCCGGGGAATCGGGCGTCCCCGCCGAGGGCTGGCCGGGAGGACCGGACACGGCGGGGGAGCCGGGCGTCATGGTTGGTTTCGCCGGGGCTCCGGCCCTCATGGCCTACGCACGCTCACCGTGGCCGAAAGGCCGGGCACCAGGTTCAGACCCTGGGTGTCGCGGGGGTCGAGGTCGATGCGGGCGGTGATGCGCTGCACCACCTTGGTGAAGTTGCCGGTGGCGTTGTCGGGGGGGAGCAGGGCGAAGCGGGAGCCAGCGGCGGGGGCCAAGCTGTTCACCTTGCCCCGCAGCACCTTGTTGGGGTAGGCGTCGATGCGCACCTCGGCGGCCTGGCCGGGCTTGAGGGCAGTGAGCTGGGTTTCCTTGAAGTTGGCCTCCACCCAGGGGTGGGTGTCGACCACGGTCATCAGGGGCTGGCCGGGCTGCACCTGGCGCCCGGGCTCGGCGTGGCGGGAACCAATCCGCCCGGCACTGGGGGCCGTGATCCGGGTGTAGGAGAGGTCAAGCTGGGCTTCGGCGAAGGCGGCCTGGGCCTGCATCACCTTCGCCTGGGCGGCGGCAGCCTTCTGGCGATCCACGCCCACGTCCTGGATTCGGGCCTGGGCGGTCTGGCGGCTGGCCTGGCTGTGGGTGAAATCGGCCTGAGCCTTGCGGTAGGTGCTCACCGCCCGTTCCGCCTCCTGGCGCGACACACCACCCTGCTGGGCCAGGCCCACCAGCCGCTGGGCATCGGCGGCGGCGCGGGCCAGTTCGCTGCTGGCCGATTGCTGGTCGGCCACGGCCATCCCCTCCGCCGCCCGGGCGGTGCTCACCGAAGCCCCGGCCTGCACCGCCATCGCCTGGGCCTCGCGGGCCACCTGTTCCAGGTCGGCCCGGGCCTTGAACAGCCGGGCGCGGGCGTCGCGGTCGTCGAGCTGAACCAGGGGCTGGCCCAGCTTCACCTCCTGGTTGTCCTCCACCAGCACGCGGGCGATGGTGCCCGGCACCCGGCTGGAGATCTCCGTGAGGTGGCCCTGGAGCTGGGCGTTATCGGTTGCCACCAGACCCCAGTGGGCCACCAGATAGGCCCCGCCACCGGCCAGGGCCGCCAGGCCCAGCAGGGGGGGCAGCCAGCGGTGGGACGAGGTCGGGGGCTTGGGGAGGGCCAGGGGGGTGTCGGCGTCCGCTTCAGCCAAGCGGGCCGGTGATCGGTCTGCTCCGTTCGGGCCAGCGGGGATGCCTTTGGATTCGCTGATGGCCGGGGCGCTGACCTCCCCAACTGCCGTCGGGCTGGCGGCAGGGGAGAGGTCCGACGATCCGTGTCCAGGTAGCGGGGGCGGTGGCGCCCCATCACGGGTGCTCGCAGGCGCCTGCGCATCGACCGAAGGGGCGGACGCCATGGCAAGTGAGTAAGTACTCACTTAGCGTAAACCCTGTCACCTTCAAGGGGCGATCCGTGGTCGACTTTTCTTGTCGGGAAACGAAGAAACCCCATCGCCCAGGTGACCGCCGCCGCCGGGCCACCTAAAACCCGAGCAGCCCACTGAATTTGATGGTTTCTCCGCTGCCCCGATCCGTCGCCAGGAGGCGTGCCGCCAGGTCTGGCTCCCCCCTGATCGCCGCCGCTCTGCTGGCCGGAGCAGCGGCCTTGGCCGGACCCCTGCCGGCGGCGGTAGCGGCCCCCCCAGCCGCCGCAACACCAGCCACCCTCTACGCCGGCGGCCCGATCCTCACCATGACCGGTCCGCAGCCGGCCTATGCCGAGGCCCTGGTGGAGCGCGGCGGCCGCATTGTCTATGTGGGCCCCCTGGCCGGGGCGATTCGCGCGGCGGGGGGCGGGGCAAAGCGGGTGAACCTGGCCGGCCGGGCCCTGCTGCCCGGCTTCATCGATGCCCACGGCCACCTGCCCGATTACGTGGCCACCTGGGGCCGGCCCGACCTCAGCCCACCGCCGGTGGGCAGCACCCGCCGCATCGCCGACATCCAGGCCACGGTGCGCGCCTACCTGGCCAGCCACCCCGCCCCGGCCGGCCAGCTGCAGTTCTTCATGGGCTACGACGACAGCCTGTTGGAGGAGAAGCGCCACCCCACCCGCGCCGACCTATCCCCCAGCCCGATCTGGCCGAGAAGCTGCGCCGCTTCGATCAAGTGCAGAAATGGTGGGCCAGTTTCGGCATCACCACCGCTCAGGACGGGCTCAGCAACCCCAGCAACGTCGACCTGCTGCGGGAGGCGGGCCGTCAGGGACGGCTGATCCTCGATGTGGTGAGTTATCCCTTCTTCCGGGTGCTGGGCGAACTGAACAGCCTCGATGCGCGGGCCAGTAGCAGGGCCGTGATCCACACACCCGGGGGCGACCCACGGGCCGTCGCAAACGGCAAGGCCGCCTCTGCCAACGCTCCAGGGACACCTGCACCGATTAGCTCATTGGTGTCGAACGCCGGCCGTGAATTCGCCAGCGGCGCCGAAGCGGCCACGCCGCCACCAGCCGATGGGGTCACCTCCGCCAAGCTGGAGGTGGGGATCTACCGCAACCACCTCAAGATCGGCGGCATCAAGCTCACCGGCGATGGCTCACCCCAGGGCAAGACCGCCTACATGAGCCAGCCCTACACCTCGCCGCCGCCGGGCCAGAAGGCCGATTACCGCGCCTACGCGGTGATGAACCAGCAGGAGGTGAGCGATTGGGTGGCCTTCGGCTACCGCAACAACATCCAGATCATCACCCACACCAATGGTGATGCCGCCCTCGACCAGTTCCTGGTGGCGGTGCAGCAGGCCCGCGCCACCTATGGCGCCAAGGATCTGCGCCCGGTGGCGATCCACGCCCAGCTGGCCCGCCATGACCAGGTGGACCGCATCAAGGCGCTGGGCATCGTGCCGAGCTTCTTCACCGCCCACACCTTCTTCTGGGGTGATTGGCACCGCCAGAGCTTCGGCGAGCAGCGGGCGGCGGGGATCAGTCCCACGGGCTACGCCTACGGCAAGGGCGTGATCTTCACCAACCACAACGATGCGCCGGTGGTACCGCCAGACATGCTGCGCCTGGCCCAGACAGCCGTGGTGCGCACCAGCCGCAGCGGGTTTGTGCTGGGGCCGGCGGAGCGGGTGAGCCCCTATGTGGCGCTCAAGGCGATGACCGACTGGGCGGCCTATCAGTATTTCGAGGAGAAGAGCAAGGGCACGCTCGAGCCTGGGAAGCTTGCCGATCTGGTGATCCTGGAGCGCGATCCACTCCAGGTGGATCCCACCACGATCCGCACGATCAAGGTGGTGGAAACGATCAAGGAAGGGAAGCCCATCTTCCAGCTGGGGGTGGACAAGATCGATGTCGCTGCAGCCCAGGCGGCCAGTCGGGTGGCGCCCAATCCGGAGCTGGCCGAGCAGCGGATTCACCGGCATTGATTCATCGCCACTGATTCATCATCATTGATTCACCGCCACTGATTCACGGCCACTGATTCACGGCCACTGAAGCAAACTTCCAACCCGCAACCAGCAACCCGAACCCCGCAATGACCATGCAACGCCTGCTGATCACGATCGGTGCAGCCTTTCTGGTGATAGGCCTTCTTTGGCCCCTGATCAGCAGCAGCGGTCTCGGACGGCTGCCAGGGGACATCAGCATTCAGCGTCCTGGCCTGCAGATCTACTTCCCCTTCACCAGCGGACTGCTCGTTTCAGCCGGCCTGACCCTGGTGCTCTGGCTGCTGCGGCGATGAGGTGAGGCAAGCAAGCGAGTAGACGCTGCGGTCGCGCTCGGGGTAGGCCTGTTCGATGTGGGGGACACGGCCACCAGGCCCATGGCCGAGCGGTTGCGGCTGATCTCCTCGATGGCGGCGCTGATCGCTTCCGGCGGCTGGCCGGGATTGAGGCGCTCCAGGGCGGCCCGTAGGCGCGGCAACAGCACAACCTCAGAACGGTTGCGGCGGCCGAGACTGCCCCCCCGGCGCAAAGGTTTCCTCCAACCCGCCGGCCGTTTGCCAACCCAGCTCGGCCAGAAGGGCCAGGGCGGGCTGTTCCACCAGCTGGTCTTCGGTTTAGGGGATGGGGGTCATACCGGTGGTGCGGCGTACCAGAGACTGGCGAGTGGCAGAGCCCAGATCGGGCGGCCGGCAACAGAGCCCATGGGCAGGGTCTGGATGCCGTCGTAGAGGATCACGCCACCGAGGAAGCGATCACCGGCCTGGCTGGCGAGGCGGCGCAGGCCGGCACATTGGGCCGCCTGAACGCTGGCCGCAGCCTTAACCTCCACGCCAACAAGCTGGCCATGGCCATTGGCGATCACGACATCCACCTCCAGTTGATCCTTGTCGCGATACATGAAGAGTTCGTAGCTATCTTCACTCCAGCTGGCCAGACGTAGTAATTCAGCATAGACATAGCACTCGAGCGCTGGACCAAAAGCGGTCCGGTTCGTCATGAGTCCAGCCAGCCTGAGCCCCAAGAGCGCACTCAATAACCCGGAATCGAGAAACTGGAGTTTGGGGGTCTTGACCACCCGCGCCAGAGCATTGGCCGACCAGGCCGGTACACGCCGCACCAGAAAGAGCTGCTCCAGCAGGGTGATGTAGCGCGTCACCGTCTTGCCATCGAGGCCGATGCGGGCACCCAGCTGGGTGTAGTTGCAAAGCTGGCCACACACTTGAGCGAGCGCCGTGAGCAGCTGGGGAAGGCTCTGCAACTTATCGACGGAGGCGATCTCGCGAACGTCGCGTTGAAGGATGGCGTTGAGATAGCTGTGCGCCCACGCCTGACGGCGGCTTTCGCTGCTGCGATGCAACGCCTCGGGATAGCCGCCGGTGAGCACCCGCCTCTCCAGGGCCTCGCCCACCTGGGCAGCTGCCTGCTCGGGCGGTGGCGAGAGTGGCGCCGTCTCGGCCGCCAGGGCAGAGAACAGGGCATCGATCCAGGCGCTGGGCTGGCCGGCTAGTTCGCAACCCGCAAGCGGCAGCAGGGACAGCACCTCCAGGCGCCCGGCCAACGAGTCGGCCACACGGGGCAGGGCCATCACATCGGCGGAGCCGGTGAGCAGGAAGCGGCCGGGCCGACGCCGATCATCCACCGCCAGCTTGATCGCCAAGAGCAGTTCGGGGACCCGCTGCACCTCATCGATCACGGCCCCATCAAGGCGACGGATGAAGCCTTGCGGATCCTCGCGGGCGGCGGCGCAGGTGGTGGCGTCGTCGAGGGTGAGGTAAGGGCGCTGCTCGGTGGCGAATTGCCGCACCAGGGTGGTCTTGCCGCTCTGGCGAGGCCCGTTGAGCAGCACCACGGGCGTATCGGCCAGGCTCTCCTGCAGACGCCTGACGATGCCGCGGGGCCAGACCGACTGCGAGAGCATGGATCCGCGGCAGCTGATCTGGAGGCTAGCAGCGGCTGATCCGGAATCCGGAGCCGTCCAACTCGGAATCTGATGGCGGTCAAGTCGGAATCAACTGGCGGCTGATCGGGAGCAGGCAGGACCAACAGGCTGTTGGGCAATGGGTGGCATTGGGGTTTGTGCAAGCAGCCCTCTCGATGGGGATCCAGGGCCACCGGCACCACGTCCTGACCACGGGCGGTGAGAGTGCTGCGCATGGCGTGAATGATCAAAGCTCCCCGATTGCAGCTCGGCGCATCACAAGCGACATCAAACGATGCCTGCGCTGTCGCGACTCCTGGGCGGAACAATGCGCACCACCGTGACGCTCGACGATGAACTGCTGGCCAAGGCCGAGCAGCTGTGCGGAGACCTGGAACGGAGCGCCCTGTTGAAGGAAGCTCTGCGGGCTCTGGTGCAGCGCGAGAGCGCCAAGCGACTGGCGGCCCTGAGCGGCAGTGAACCCGCGCTGGAAACGATCCCCCGCCGGCAGAGCGCGGCGTGATCCTGATCGACACCCGCCACGCCCCTGCAGGAAGGCGAGGTGCTGATCCATCCCTGGGTGATCGGCGAACTGGCCTGCGGCAATCTGCGCAACCGATCTCAAGTACTGGATCTGTTGCAGGGCCTGCAGGCAGCGACGGTGGCCAGCGATGCGGAAGTGTTGCTGCTGATTGAGCGCGAGCGGCTGATGGGCCGAGGTATTGGCTATGTCGATGTCCACTACGAGGTCGCCTTCTAGAGCTGCCGTAGTAGACGTTTGAGCCGTTTAGGCGGCTTGCGCGGCCATGGCTCTCGTTTTGCCAGGACTCCCTCGTCTATCGGAAATCCAACAACAAGCTGGCTAAGCCGGACAACCTTATAGCCGGACAAGTCCTGGCTTGCCACTCTTTTTTTGAACTTGTTTGCCTGCTCAACCAGTCCATCTCTCATTGTCATCGAGAGGACCTGGTATTTTCCTTGACCCGCTTTTACTGAAGGCGCCTTGTGGATCAGGCTTTCCAAGGACACAACATTTATCTGGTTCATCGCAGCATCCCCTCCAGATCCTCGATCCCCTGCAGGATCTCCTGCTCGATCGTCCGCAGTTCCGCCAGGATCTCCAACGGTGGGCGGTGCTCCACCTCGTCGTGGATGAGCTCCTTGTAGCGGTTGAGGCTGAGGTCGTAGCCCTGCTCGGCAATCTCCGCCTTGGGCACGCAGAAGCTTTGGGCGCTGCGTTCCCGCTCTCTCTCTGAATCCTTGCGTTGGCGCCAGCGATCCAGGCAGTCGGGCAGGTTGTTCTTCTCGTGCTCGCCCTCGGCCAGGGCGTCCTTGGGAGCAGGCCCGAGCTTCTCCAGCGGCAGCAGCGGATTGCGCTTGTCGTCGAGGCTCCAGCCGTCGGCGGTCATGTCGTAGAACCACACCTGATCGGTGCCGCCACGGCCGGTTTTGGTGAAGAACAGGATCGCAGTGCTCACTCCTGCATAGGGGCGGAACACTCCGCTCGGCAGCGACACCACGCCTTCGAGGAAATGGTCTTCTACCAGGGTGCGGCGCAGCTCCTTGTGGGCCTTGCTGGATCCGAAGAGCACGCCATCTGGCACGATCACCGCCGCCCGCCCGCCGGGTTTGAGCAGCTGCAGGAAGAGCGCCATGAACAGCAGCTCGGTCTTTTTGGTCTTCACCACCCGCTGCAGCTTGCCGCTCGTGCTCTCGTAATCCAGCGAACCGGCAAAGGGTGGATTGGCCAGGACCAAGGTGTACTTGTTTTCCTCGCTGGCGCTGTCTTCCGAGAGCGAATCGCGGTAGCTCACATCAGGGTTCTCCACCCCGTGCAGGAGCATGTTCATAGCGCCGATGCGCAGCATCGTGTTGTCGAAATCAAAGCCATGGAACAGGCCATGGTTGAAGTGCTCGCGCAGCTCCGGATCGCTGAGCACCTCGGGGTGGTGCTTCGCGTAGGTATTCACCCACCGCCACCGGGAAGCCGCATGTGCCGCAGGCCGGATCCACCATCACATCGCGTGGGGTGGGCTCGGTCATGGCCACCATCAGCTCGATGATGTGGCGGGGCGTGCGGAACTGGCCGTTGGTGCCGGCGGTGGCCAGCTTGCCGAGCATGTACTCGTAGATATCGCCCTTGGTGTCGCGGTCCTCCATCGGCACCGCATCGAGCAGCTCCACCACCTTGGTGAGCAGCCCCGGCGTGGGGATCGTGAAGCGCGCATCACGCATGTGGGTGGCGTAAGCCGATTCCTCACCGCCCAGCTCCCGCAGGAACGGGAACACCCGCTCGCCCACCACCTTGTACATCGAGGCGGCCTCGCCCAGCTCCTTGAAGCGGCTCCACCGCAGCTCTTGGCTGTCGTCGGGAAAGATGTGGCGGCGCATTGGCTGCCCCGAACGCTGGCTGCGCCGCTCCTCAAGAGTTTCCAGCTCATCGAGCCGGCGAATGAATAGCACGTAAGTGAGCTGCTCCAGCACCTCCAACGGGTTGGCGATGCCGCCGCTCCAGAAGGCATCCCAGATCCGGTCGATCTGATTGCGGAGCTCACCGGTAAGTACCGAGGCCGCCGTGGTGCCGGGGGCGATGGCGGATTGGGGGGCTGGCGCGGCTGAGCCGTTGCCGCTGCGGCGGGTGCGGGTGCCTGCTGCACTAGCAGCCGTTCGCGAAGGCGGGTCGATCCCCGGCGCTCTCAGGCCACCGCCGGGGCCTTTCACACCCTCGGCGGCACCCAGGGCCACCACCTGGCCCCTGATCTCCTTCAGATCCTCATCGCTGATGGGCTCTCCCGTCTCGCGCTCCAGGGCAGCGCGAATCTCGTCGTTTGTGATCCGGCTGCCGTCCTCCGGGATCAGAGCGATCAGGTCGTTGACGAGGTCGGCGAGGTCGGGCATCGGAGCGGGCTGGAGACGCTGGGCTGGGGATCAGGGAAGCAGAGCCTGGGACTGGCGAGAGGACCTGAACCTGGGTGATCTCACGATGGCTTGGCGGGCATGAAACAGATCAGTCGCCGAGCGAAAGACCAGATCGGGGTGTGTTGGTGACCATTTCCGACTTCACGTGACACCAGTTTGCGTAGTTCTACAGCGAGGCAGCGGCAGATGCAGTGCGATCTCCATGCCCGTGCTGGCGTGGCTATGCACCAACCGCATAGTTTTTTGATCGGGACTCTGCGAGGACTGGCGGATTCTCATCGGCCTAACCGAGCTGGCGAGCTATCATTACATGTAACCTCAGCGCAAGCCACCATGGAAGCGGAAGCCACTCCAAGCGCCAGCCCCGACGACATCCGCCGCGCAGCCACCCGCCGCAAGGTGCGCGCACACCGGCAGCGATTGCGGGCCAAGGGCATGCGGCCGATCCAGATCTGGGTGCCGGATGTGCATTCACCTGAGTTTGCTGCCGAGGCCCGGCGGCAATGTCTGTTGGCCAATGCCAGCCCCGAGGAGGCAGAGATCCAGGCCTTCATCGACTCGGTGTACGAGTGGCCTGACGACGAGTACAGCCAGTGAAGCGCGGTGAGCTCTGGACCATGGCCGGCGGCTCCGGCTATGCCAGCAAGCCCCGCCCTGTGGTGATTGTTCAGGACGACGCCTTTACCGCCCGCGACTCCGTGACGGTGTGCCTGATCACGACTGATCCGTCTGATCTGCTGGTCTTTCGCGTCCCCGTCGAGCCCACAACGGAGAACGGTCTGCGAGCCGCCAGCCGCCTGATGGTCGACAAGGTCACCACCGTGCCCAAAAGCCGCTTGGGCCAACGCATCGGCCGCCTAGCCGATGACGACCTGCTGCGCCTCAATCGCTCGTTGCTGGTGTTTCTAGGCCTGGCCCGCTGAGCGCGGATCAGCTCAGCCTCACAGCCTAAACATCACCTGGGAAATCACCACCCAGGCGTTCTTGTCGCCGAACACGTCATAGGTGGTGAGTTTGTAATTGCCCTCCAGGCCCAGCTGCAGCCAGGGATTCACATCCCAGAGCACGTTGGCGAAGATGCCGCTGTTGACCTGCAGGCCGAACAGCCCGGAGTCCTGGGCATTGTCGATGCCATAGCCGAGGTTGAGGCGCAGGTTGTCGGCCACATACACATAGAACTGGCCCCAGCCGCCGGCGGTGGGCACGGCCTGGTTGGTGGCGCGGTTGTAGGTCTGGAGGATGCCGGCCATGTATTCGCCCAACCCCTGGCCGGTGTAGAGCTCGCCGCTGAGGCCGAAGCGGCGGCCCAGGGCGATCTGCCCATCGATGGCGGCCCCCCAGACGTTCACCGTGCTGCGATCGGACACCAGGGTGAGCGGATCGGTGGGGCGGATGTTGTCGAGCACCCGCAGCTGGCCCACGATCCCGGACACCCCCAGCTCCACCGGCCGCAGACTGCGGCCACCGGCACGGTCGGCGTAGGCGCCGAAACCGAAGTTCAGCCGCGCCTCCAGGTTGGGCCAGCCGTTGTCCTCCACGATCTCCTGACCCTGGAGATTGGCCAAATCCACGTTGCTGGGCAGGGCGGTGGTGACCGGCGAGGAGGCCGCCAGCTGCACCACCCCACCAAAACCAGGGCCCGCCTCAAAGGTGCGCTCCACCCGGAACTGGGGCCGATAGGCGCCGGGGTTGCCGGTGGCGGCCAACTTGCCGTTGGGCAGGGTGTCCGGGTCTCGGGGGGCGAACACATCGAAGTTCTGGCCGGCGGCCACCCGCCAGGCGCCATTGCCGATTTCGCCGTAAGCCACCACCGGCGTGAAGCTGTAGCCCTCGGCCAGCAGGTTGTCCTGCAGCCAGAAGATGGCAAAGGCGCCGGGGGTCCAGGAGCCCCACTTCGGCCCGCGGAAGGCCGCATACACCATGCTCTGCTGGGCCGAGAGGTCGTAGGAGGCGGCCGGATCCTTCGGGCTCACGATCAGGGGCTGGCCCGGGTTGAAGGTGTAACGACTGCTGGAGAAGCCCAGCAGCTTGGCCTCGGCCCAGAGGCGCAGGGTGGCGTCGCCGGCCTGGAGGGCGAAGCCCTTGCCGGGGGTGTAGGTGGCCGTTGATGCCGGTGCGGTGGGAGCGCCGGCAGAGGCTGGAGCGCTCAGGGTGCTGGGGATGCCTTCAGCCGCGGCGGTTGCGGGGGGGGCTGGAGCGCTGGGTGTGGCGGCCACCGGGCCGGGGGCCGGAGCGGTGGAGCCCGGAGCCGTGGAACCCGGAGCCGCTGCAGGCGCCGTAACACCGGCGGCGGGGGTGATGGTGGCGGAAGGCGCTGGGGCTGATGCAGTTGCAGGGGCGGCGGATTGGGAAGCGGCCGCAATGGGCAGGGCCCCACCAGCAGCGAGTGCGGCGGCGGTGGGAGCGCTGGAGATGGCAGCGCCTGGAATGGCAGCACCAGGGGTGGCGGACTGGCTGGTGAGCTGCTGGCGTAGCTGGGCCAGGTCGGCGGCGAGGGTGTCCTGGCGGGTGGTTTCGGCGGCCAGTTGGCTCTGCTGGGCTGCGATCCGCTGGCGCGAGGCGGCCAGTTCCTGCTCCAGTCGCTCCAATCGGCTCAGGGCATCGCCGGGGGTGCGGCAGGCGGGGGCGGCGGACAGCTTCGCCGGCAGAGCCGGATCGGCCCGCAGGAGCTCGGCCGGCGTCGTGGTGGCAGGTAAACCCAGGGCGTGGCGGCACCCGGGCACCGCCAGGCTGGCGGCCATTCCCGGCGGCTCAGGTGCGTTGGCCCGGGCGGGGGGAAGCAGCGCGATCGCCCCGCCTCCCGCCAGCAGCAGGGGGAGCAGAAACGGACTAGGCCGGCACTGTTGAAGCAGACCGTGTAGGGACCACGAGCCAAGGGGAAACACCAGGGCAGTGCGGGCCAGGTTCAACACGCAGTTCAGGGAAAGCTGGCTGGATGATCGCTATGGGTGCGGCGATTTGCCATCGATCAGCGGCGCTGGCTCTGCGCAGAAAACGCAAATCTTCGGTTCAACGATGCGCACACCGCGGACCATTTCCCCTTGCCAAGCCCTCCGTCCCGGTTCGGCAACGCGGCACCTCTGGAGGGTGGCCCTGGGGCTCGCGGCCCTGGTGCTTGGTTACCCGTAAGCCCCGCGGGCTCTCGCCGCTGCCGGGGCCGAGGCGCTGGCAGCGGCGGCTGGCTGGGAAAGCGCCGTGGCTGGCAGGGCAGCTCCGGCGGGGAGTGCGGAGGCGCTGAGAGCGCTGGCGTTGGCAGCAGCTGGGACGGCAGCGACCGCCGCCTGCCCACTGGCCGATGAGCTCAAGGCAAACGAATAGGCTCTTTGGGGATGATTTGGCAGGCGTGGCTTTAGAGTTGATATGTATCTTTTGGCACCGATATTGAGCCTTAACCGCCGGCGCCGTCATCGCCTCCAGTCGTTGCTGATCGCCCCATGGGCTCTGGCTGTCTTGGCGATGGCGCCAGAGCTGGTCAGGGCCGCAACGCCGCCGGCTGGGGTTAAGGCCGGTGGGGCCAAGACCGGTGGGATCAGGACCGTTTTCACCGGTGATGTGATCAACGGCAAGAAGGTGGTGAGTTCACTCAATACCGACGACCTGGAGCCCGGCCGCAAACACCTGCTTTATTTCCAGGGTGTTCAGATGGCCACGGGGCAGTATTGGTATGTCTCAGTGATCGTGGCCAAGGGGATCCGGCCCGGCAAGCGTCTCACCCTAACCAGTGGTGTCCATGGCGATGAGATGAGTTCGGTGCACACCGTCCAGACGATCATGGGTCGCCTCAAGCCGGCTGAAATGACAGGTACCGTGATGGCGGTTCTCGACATTGCCCGCCCGGCGGTGGAGAGCATGCAGCGGCGCTGGCCGAGTATGGGCCGGGGCCAGGAGTTGACCGACATGAACCGCGAGTGGCCCGGCAACGAACAGGGCATCGGTGCCGCCAGTCGCCAGGCCGGCCTGGTGTTCAATCGGCTGCTCAGGCCCAATACCGATCTGGCCATTGACTTCCATACGGGCACCACGGGCATCGATGCTGCCGCCTTTCACATCGGCGACATGCGCATCCCGGAGGTCAAGACGATGATGATGCTCTATCCCGTGCCGCTGATTTGGGACAATCCCGTGTATCCCAGTGTTCTGCACAACGCATTCATCAAAGCCGGCATTCCCTGTTTCACTCCCGAGATTGGCCCGGCGCGGCGGCTCGATCTGGACATGATTCCTCTGTTCGTGGATGGCACGCTGAATGTCTTGAAGCACTATGGCGTGATTCCTGGCCCCATCGGGCGCACTGCCATCGACGCCAATGTGTTGATCGGTCAGAACGTTTATACCGTCGTCAGTAGCCAGGGAGGCTTCATCGAATGGCTGGTGAAAATCACCGACAACGTGAGGGCTGGTCAAAAGCTGGCGATTCAGCGCAACGCCTTTGGTGAGGTGCTGGCTGAATACACCAGCCCCGTCCAGGGCCGGATCTCTGCTCTGCGCAGCGACGCCACATCGGAGCCTGGTAATGTGCTGGCGTTCATTCTGTCCACCTCAGCCCCAAGTTCTGGAGCGGTTCCCTATGCAGAATAGATGCTTCGCCGGAGCTGACACTACTGAGTAACACCATTTCAAAATAGCTGCTCGGCGCCACTGCGCAGAAAACGCAAAACTGTGGCATGTGCTCCAGGGCAGGCCTATCTTCTATGCGCCACCCATGGTTTGCATGGACACCATCTGGTCTGCATGAAAACAAACTGGTCGCTTTCGATGAAGCCCTTGCTGCAGACGATGCCGAATCCTTGTTCCCAAACTGCTGCCCCGGTCCGAAGATGTGGCCCATCTGGGGGGGTGGCCCTTGGTCTCGCGGGCTTGGTTTTGGGGTTCCTTCCAGCCCCGCAGGCCCTGGCAACGGAGCTTCCATTGCTCCCGTCAGCACCCGGGGCCGCCGAAATCTCCGTAAGCGGCCAGGGCGTTGCGGCGGTTCAAGCCAAACAACCCATGATCGCCCAGGCCCCGGGCCCGGCCACTGGAAGCGGCCAAGGGCAGGAAACACCCCAGGAGCTCCGCACCGAGGAGGCCGGCCTGGCCAAGCAACTGGCCAACCCGGTGGCCTCGCTGATCAGCGTGCCCTTCCAGTTCAACTACGACCGTGGCATCGGCGTTCAGGAGAACATCCAGCGGGCCACCCTCAACATCCAGCCGGTGGTGCCCTTCAAGCTCTCGGCCAACTGGAACCTGATCTCCCGCACGATCCTGCCGGTGGTGAACTTCCAAGGCGCGGCCGGGGCGGAAACCGGCCAGCTCAATTTCGGTGACACCGTGCAAAGCCTGTTCTTCTCCCCCGCCAACCCCGGCCCCAGGGGCGTGATCTGGGGCGTCGGCCCGGTGGCCCTGCTGCCCACCGCCACCGGCCAACTCAGCGGCATCCACCAATGGGGCCTTGGACCCACCGGCGTGGCTCTGGTGCAGCGGGGCCCCTGGACCGTGGGCGCCCTGGCCAACCACCTCTGGAGCGTGGCCAACAACGGCTCCAATAGCAATGTGAATGCCACCTTTCTGCAGCCCTTCCTGAGCTACACCACCCCAACCGCCTGGACCATCAGCCTCAACACCGAATCCTCCTACGACTGGGCCGCCAACCGGTGGGCCGTGCCGATCAATCTTCTGGTGGGCAAGGTGACCAAGGTGGGCAACCAGCTCCTCTCTGTGGGAGCGGGCGTGCGCTATTGGGTCGATGGACCCGCTAGCGGCCCCCACGGCTGGGGAGCCCGCCTGGTGGCCACCCTGCTCTTTCCCACCCGCTGAACCCATCGCTCCAGTGCGCCCCCCCCCGATCCCATCCCCTGCCGCCCCATGAACCCCAAAGCCCCCCTGGTTGTCCCTGGCCTTCGGGCCGCCGGCCTTGGCCTGGCCTTCGGCCTGATCGGTGCCACCGCCACCCCGGCGGGAGCGGCACCGCTGCAGCAGCCCGCCGCCACCCTGTATCGCGGCGGCGACATCCTCACCATGGCGGGGCCCAAGCCCGCCTACGCCGAGGCGCTGGTGGAGAAGGGCGGGCGCATCCTTTATGTGGGGCCCCTGGCCGGGGCGATCAAGGCGGCCGGTGGCGGCGCCCGCCAGGTGAACCTCACCGGCCGCACCCTGCTGCCGGGCTTCATCGATGCCCATGGCCACCTGGTGCTGGCCAGCCACACGCTGCTCAACGCCGACCTGATCGGCGTGAAGAGCATCCCCGAACTGCTCGGGCGCATGAAGGCCCATGCCGCCACCTTGCCGGAGGGCGTGTGGGTGGAGGGCCTGGGCTACCGGGCTGAACAGCTCGCCGAAAACCGTCACCCCACCAAGGAGGAGCTCGACAGCGTGAGCACCAGCCGGGCGGTATTCGTGCAGGACGGCTCCGGCCACCAGGGTTCGATCAATTCCGTGCTGCTCAAGCAAATGGGCTGGAGCGCCAGCAGCAAGGATCCAGCCGGGGGGGTGATCTCCCGCAAACCGGGCAGCAGCGAGCCCAGCGGCCACATCGCTGAAGCGCCGGTGTTTGCGGTGCTGGCGGCCAAGGCGCCCCTCACCCCAGCCCAGATTCGCCTCGGGGTGGCCAAGGCCGTGGCCCTCTGGACGGCCAACGGTCAAACCACGGCCTCCGAGATGGGTTTTGGCCTCAGCGATGACGACATCGACGTGGCCCGGCAGATGCTCGATGAGAAGCTGCTGCCGATCGACCTGCTGCTCTATGTGAAGCAGTCCTTCCTGGAGCAGGCCAAGGCGGGCCGCAGTGCCGTGATGGCCCAATACGCCGATCCCGCATCGCGAGCGCCGCGGGTGGATGGCGATGGGCGCTATCTCAACCGGGTGCGGTTGGCAGGGGCAAAATTCTGGCTGGACGGCAGCATGGATAACGCCTTCATGTCGCAGCCCTACACCAACAATCCGCCGGGAAATACGGAGAAAAACTTCCGCGGCCTGGCCGTGGATCCCCAGGCCGCCGTGGAGGCCACCGTGGCCACCTATTGGAAGAGCAACCGCCAGGTGGCCGGCCACAGCATCGGCGACCAGGCGGTGGATAACTTCCTCACGGCGATCGAGCCGGGGCGGCTGGTTCAGTGCAGCGGGCCGGCATCCCCTGGACCATGCACCACGACATGCCCGCCGGCGTGAGCCCCAGCCTGATTTATGCCCTCTGGAACATCGTGAACCGCACCACCAAATCCGGGGTGGTGCTGGCACCACAGGAAAAGGTGAGCGCCTACGACGGCCTGCGGGCCATCACGATCAACGGTGCCTACCAGTTCCACGAGGAGAAAAGCAAGGGTTCGCTAGAGCCCGGCAAGCTGGCCGACCTGGTGGTGCTGAGCGCCAATCCCTTGAAGGTGGACCCCCTTTCCATCAAGGACATCCAGGTGCTGGAAACGATCAAGGAGGGCACCAGCCTCTATCGCAATCCCGCCCTCAGCGCCGGCGGGGCCACCACCGCAGCGGCACCGATCAACGAGAAGGACAACTGCCTGGTGCCCCACGACCACCCCCAGAAGCCCCTCAATCCGGCCCAGCAGGCCACCATGGATCGGCTGTTGGCGCCAAGGCCCTGAGGCGCTCGACAGGCAGGTACCCAACCAGGCGTTCGTGCTCCGAGGCAAGCCCGTCTGGCGGTCGTTATTCTGGCACGCTCACGACATCGCCCGCGCCCGATGCTCACCATCCCGGATCGTTGGGGGCCGTGTTGCCTCAGCGAACCGCGACTGCCCTTTCTCAACCTGCCCGGAACCTCGGCCCAGCTCGGTGACCCGGTGCAGGTGGCCGAGAGGCTGGCCACCCTGCTCCCCGTGCGCAGTTGTGATACCCAGGAGCGTCCCTCCCCGGCGCGGCCGTTCCGCTGTCACACCGGTGGCCTACGGCTCGGGCCCCTCAGCCTGGTGGCGATCTGGGGACCGGGGCTGCGGGGCGAGGTGGACGGCATCGCGCAGGCCAGCTTCATCCTTCCCTACCGGGGCCAGGGGCACTTCCGGCTCGGCCGCAGCAGCCTCCGCAACCTCGCCGGCCGGACCCTGCTCTATCTGCCCCCAGAACCCTGGCGCACCAGCAACGACGCCATGGGGGGTATCACGATCCGGCTCGATCCGGCCCTGATCCGCCAAGTGGGACTCACCATGGCCGGACCCCGGGCCGCCCCGGAAGCCTGGCAGGCTCTGGCCACCCATCCGCTCGTGGTGGAGCTGGAGCAGCCCTCCAACCCGGTGCGCTTCGAGCGGCTCTACCGGTTGATGCTGTTCATCGATGGCCTGCTGCTCCGCCAAGGAGGTGTGTCGGATCTGCTGCGGCTCGACGATCTGCTGCTGCGCCAGATCGTGGAGGTGCTGGCCCCGGCCCTGCTGGCCGATCGCGCCGCCCCCGATCCGGAGGTTTCCGACTGTGCCATCGATGCGCTGGTGGATTGGATCCATGCCCACTGCCACGAGCCGATCAGCCTCTCGGAACTGGAACAGCGCTCCCATTACTCGCGCCGCAGTCTGCAGTACGCCTTCAAAGCCAGGTTCGGCTGCGGTCCGATGCAATACCTGCGGCGCCAAAGGCTCTGGCTGGCCCGCCGCCGGCTGGAGGACCCCGGGCCGGAGTGCAACGTGAGCAGCATCGCCAGCGCCTGTGGCTATCTCAGCCTGGCCAGCTTCAGTCGGGATTTCCAGCGGCGCTTTGGAACTTCCCCCTCCAACATGCTGGCCCAGCGGCGATGGTCCTGGAAGGGCAAGTAGCGGTAAGCACAGCCATTCAGGTCAAGCCACGACGAAAGTGCACCCCTGGCGTCTTTCCTTTGGTCTTGACCGCTGTGCAGGATATTTCCAACCTATTCAACCCATTAGTCCTCAACGCCGACGGGGAGATCAGCCAGCGGCTGAAGACGACCTTTGGGCAGCTCACCAGCACGGCCCGCCTCGCCGCCGTGGGGTTGGTGGAGGTGGACTGTGATTTGGGAGCGGGAACCGCTGGAGCCGGATCGGGGATCGAGCTGCTCAGGGGCGAGGTGCTGCGCCAACAAGATCCTTCCGCCAGGGTGACCGCCCGAGCCTCCGAAGTCGACGGCGGCACCGCGACACCCCATGCGCGCCACATTGAGGCAATCACGCGGGTGATGGCCGATGCCGCCGACCTGGTGGCCGCCACCCTCGAGCAGGGCCTGTTTCCGATTGTGCTGGCCGGCGACCATTCGACGGCCGCCGCCACCATCGCCGGCATCCGCCGCGCCCATCCCGGCGATCGATTGGGGGTGATCTGGATCGATGCCCACGCCGATATCCACTCCCCGTTCACCACGCCCTCGGGGAACATGCACGGCATGCCCCTGGCGATCGCGGCCGCCCATGACAACCTGCCGGAGGCGATCAATGATCCGGATACCATGACTCGCCAGCTCTGGCGGCAGCTGCAGGAGCTGGGCGGATCCCAGGGGCCGGCCCTCGATCTGGGAGACCTGATCTACATCGCGGTTCGCGATACGGAGCCAGCCGAGGATGCAACGCTGGCCTCCTATGCCATCCCGGTGGTCTGCACCGAACAAGTGCGGCGTGAAGGGCCCGATGCCGCCGCCCGCCGCTGCCTCAATTACCTCGCCGCGGTGGATCGGATCTACGTGAGCTTCGATGTGGATGCCCTTGATTCCACGATCTGCAAGGGTACGGGCACACCGGTGCCCGGTGGGCTCTGGGCCGATGAAGCCGAGGCGATCCTGCGACGCCTGCTGGCCGATCCGCGGGTGTGCTGCTGGGAAATCTGTGAGATCAATCCCCATCTCGATACCCTCAACACCTTGGCGGAGCTGTCGCTGAGGATTTTCAACAGCGGTCTGGAGCAGCTCGCGGAGCGTTTCACCGCTCCCGGGTCGGCCATGCACGCTGATTCCCGGCTTCCGCTTTCGCAAAGATCGATCGATCCGGATGGCCCAGTCGCGTTGGGCTGGCGCAGTTCGCGGCGCTAGATGGCGGCCAACCCCCCTCCGCCAGCGTGAGATCCGCCACCAAAACGCCTTAGCGGCAAGGCTCAGGGCATTGAAAATGATTGCCACATACCACTGCCCACCCCCGGCCTTGGCTGACGCCCAACCCACCCTGATCCGCGATTTCGCCTCCCGCTGCCGGGAGCGGATCGAGGAATTTGAGAAAACCCAGGTGCGTTGCGGGCTGATCGGGCCCTCCGGCAGCGGTAAGTCGTCGCTGATCAATGCCATTGCCGGTGAACGCATCGCCCGGGTGGGCGTGGTGGAGACCACCAACGATCCCCTGGAGATCAGCCACCGCGGCATCACGTTTGTGGATCTGCCGGGCTGTGGCACCCGCCGCTGGCCGAAGGACACCTACGTGGAGCGGCTGGATCTGGCCAGCTACGACTGCTTCCTGCTGGTGACAGCCCAGCGCTTTTACGAAAACGACGCTTTCCTGTTCCACCAGCTGCGGGCCCTTGGCAAACCCTGCTTTGTGGTGCGCAACATGATCGATCGCGCCATCGAGGATGGCCGCCACGACCACGGCCACGACGAGTTCGAGATTCGGAGCATCATTCAACAGGACATTACCGCTCAGCTGGAGCCCGATCCACCGGAGCGGGTGTATCTCACCTCGGCCCGCCAGCCCGCCCAACACGACCTGCAGGTGCTGCTAGTGGATATCGGCGCGGCTCTGGCGGGGCTGAAGCAATCGCGCTTCGTGGCCGATATGGCCGCCTACGGCCAGGACGCCCTCCAGCGCAAGCGCAAGGTGGCCCAGGAGCGCATCCCCCCCTATGCCGGCCTGGCCGCCGCCAATGGCAGCCTCAATCCCATACCCGGCCTGGATCTGGCTGCCGATGTGTCATTGCTGCTGAAGCTCGGCGAGGAGATCTCCGCCATCTATGGCCTCACCAGCAGCCAGTTCGATTACATCAAGCGCCTGCTCGGGCCGAAGGCCCTGCCCTCGTTGCTCACCAAACTCGCCCAGTTCGGCACCAAATACCTGGCCCGCGAGGGCCTGATCGGCCTGCTGAAACGCCTCGCCAGCCGCGAGCTGAGCCGCCAGTCGACCCGCTGGATTCCCCTGGCGGGCCCCTTGATCGCAGCGGGGATCGGCTGGCAGTCCACCTTCATGCTCGGCGAGCAGCTGGTGGATGAGGCTGAGGCGCTGGCGGGCGAGATCCTGGCCGACATCCTCAGCAGCAACGAACTGCCGCAGCGGGGCTGAGCCGGCGGCTGTGTGATCAACGTGTTGGTGGGCTGATCCACCCGAAGGCGAGGCTGGGGGCGTCTCCAGCAGCGGCGTCGCGGCATCAATCTTGGCGCCGCCACACCGCCAACCCCCCGGAACGGCCGCGGGCCGCCAGCCAGCGGCCCTCAGCGCCGCTGGCGATCAGGGCAAAGAAGGCCCCGCGCCGGGAATCCGGTGCCGGCAGGGAGCGTTGCAGCAGCAGCCATTGGCCAGCGCGGATCTCGAGCCGATCGAACTGGAAGCGCAGCAGGGGCCTGCGCCCCTCCAGCCAGCCTGGTCCCTGAAAGCGCAGTTCCAGGGGCCCAAGCTTCACCGCATTGGTGAGCTTCAAGCCGGGGTGGGGCTTCGGCGCGGTATCCGGGCCGGTATTCGGTCCGTTGTCAGGCCCGGCGTCCGGTTGGGTATTCGGTCCGGTATCGAGTCCGGAGTCCGGCCCGGCGCCTGGTTCCGCCTCGATCCGCAGGCTGGCCCCCAGGGCCCGCAGCGCCACCCCGGCGAGGGGCGAGGGCTGTCGCTGTCCCCGAGACCAAACCCTCTCCAGCCACCAGAGCCCCGCCAGGTCGGCCCTCTCCAGGCCCGATCCATCCCGCCGGGCCACTTGCTCCAAGGCCTGCAGCGCATCGCCACTGGGTAATGCCTCCTTAGCAGGCCCGCCTTCGGGAACAGCATCGATCGGAGCAGGCATGGGGACAGCAGCGTCGCTGATGGGGATGGCGGGGCTGAACAGGTGGAGCTGGCGGAACTGGCGGAGCAGGCGCGGCCGGAGCCTCGGGGAGGCCTAGTTCGGCGCCGTCGCGGACCACCGGCCGCTTCCGCCGCTGGAGGAGAATCGGCTAGTTGGGCGTTCCCTTCGCAGGCCCACCATTGCAGAGACTCGCCGCTGATGGTTGCCAGCCCCGGATCCCCCTCGAATCCCTCCCCTCAATCGCTCAACGATGTGCCGGTGGGCCAGCGGGTGCGGATCGCCTCGCTTCCCAGCCACGCCGTGCTGCGGGAACGCCTCAGGGCCCTCGGGATCCGGCCGGGTGTGGTGATCCAGGTGGTGCGCCGGGGCCGGCCGGGGGGGATTCTGCACCTGGCCCATGGGCCGCTGGAATTCATGCTGCGCCGTGAGCAGGCCGCCGAGATCGCCGTGGGTGTGGCAGGGGCTCCCGGAGAGGGGCCCCGCCCCCAGGAGCCCTGAGGGCCAATGGCCTGGCTGCGCCAACCGGACTCTGAGCCTCAGCCCCCGGCCAGCCCCAGCAGCCGGCCGCCCTGGAACACCAGCAGCGCCGCGATCCAGGCCAGGCTCATGGACCAGAGCACGGAGCGCAGGGCGAACATCCGACTCTTCGCCTCCTTGATCTGCACCGCCACCGTGGAGAGGCAGGGGGTGTAGAGGAGCGTGAAGGTCATGAAGCTGAGGGCCTGAAGCGGCGTGATTGAGGCCTGCATCGCCGCCCCCAGGCCCGCCTCGCTGGTGTGGTGGATCACGGCCATGGCGCCCAGCAGGATCTCCTTGGCGATGAAGCCGAAGAACAGGGCCACCGTGAGATCGGGGGTCATGCCGATCGGGGCGAGCAGCGGATCAAAGACGCTGCCGATCCGGCTGGCGAAGGTGGGGCCTGCCCCCGCCACCTGAGGCGGCAGGTTGGTGAGCAGCCACACCAGGGCCGCCCCGGCCACGATGAAGCCCCGGGTGGTGACCATGAAGTTGTTCATCTCCCGCCAGGCGCGCCGCAGCATCGTGTGGAGGCTGGGTTTGCGGTAGGGCGGCAACTCCAGCACGAAGGCCTCGCGGTTGGGATAGGCCCGCTTGAAGAGCAGGCCGGTGATGATCGCGGCCGCGAAGCTCATCAGATAGAAGCCAAACACCACCAGGCCCGGCGCCCACCAGGGCTTCGGGAAGAACACCGCCGCCATGAACACGAACACCGTGAGCCTGGCCTGACAGAGGGCAAACGGGATCACCATCATCGCCAGCAGCCGCATGCCGCGATCCCGGATCACCCGGGTGCCCATGATGGCCGGCACATTGCAGCCGAATCCCATCACCTGCAGCACAAACGCCCGGCCGTCGAGCCCCAGCCAGTGCATGAAGCCATCCATCAGGAAGGCGGCCCGGGGTAGATAGCCCGAATCCTCCACGATCGCCAGGATCAGATAGAAGAGAAAGATGATCGGCAGGAAGCTCATCACCGTGCTCACGCCGAGCCATACCCCATCCACCAGGAAGTCGCGTAGCACCGGCGGTGTCCGCAGGACTTGAAGGAGGGGCACCAGCAGCTGATCGCGGAGCCCGTCGAACAGCCCGCCCATCAGCTCCTGCAGGGGCGTTCCCAGGGCATAGATGGTCTGGAACATCACCAGCACGATGGCCAGGAACAGCAGCGGCCCCACCAGGGGGTGCAGCAGCAGCCGATCGAGGCGGCGGCTGTGGGGCCGCAGAAGCTGCTCCGGTTGGTCCACGAAGCGCTCCACCAGCTCCAGGCGAAGCGCCTCCAGTTGGTGGTCGTCAGCGCCGAAGAGGATCGGCCCGAGGGGATCAGTCCCCCGTCCATCCACCGAATGCTCTCGACCTGCGCGTCTGACGGTGTCGTCCGGCTGTCCTTCGGCCGGGCCCGGAATCCCCTCCTCCTGGGATGGGCGGCAGCCCTGGTGGATGGCAGCGAGTAGGCCGGCCATGCCCTCATGGCGTCGGGCGCTCACCGGCAGCACAGGCAGGGATAGGGCCTGCGCCAGCCCCCCAGGGTCGATCCGCACGCCGAAGCGCCTGGCCTCATCGCTCATGTTGAGGGCCAGCACGATCGGCAGGCCCGTTTCCCGCATCTGCAGCACCAACCGCAGCTGGCTGGCCACCTGGGTGGCGTTCAGCACCAGCAGCAGCAGATCCGGCGGCGTCTCGCTCAGGAAGCGCTGCACAATCGCCTCGTCCTCACTGCGGCCGGAGAGGTCGTGCACGCCCGGCAGGTCCACCAATTCGAAGGGCCGTCCCTCGCTGTCTGCGGGCAGGCGGCCCCGCAGCAGATCCACCGTGAGCCCAGGCCAGTTGGCGATATGGGCATGGCCGCCGGTGAGCCGGTTGAACAGGGTTGATTTGCCCGTGTTCGGCATACCCACCAGAGCCACCACAGCGGTTCCCGCCGGGGTCTGTGCCGCCATGGGGCTGCCATGGCACAGCACTCCGCTCGGTAACGCCCCCGGCCCCTGGCGGGAGGAGGCAGTCATGGGCTGTGCCCGTGGCGGCTGGGTGGCATCGCGATGCTCAGGTGTCCCTCGGCTCGATCATGGCCCCCAGACTCTCCCAGAATGAGCCCATGGCCCACCCGCCACCTCCATTCCGGGGGCGTGCCCTCCGCCTCCCGGAGTCCCTGCACAGGAGCGCCGCCGTGGCCGGCAACGGCGCTCAGTCCCGGACCCACCCGATCGACCATGCCCTGCGGTTGCGCAGTCTCTGGCTGGCCTACCTCCTGGCCATGCTCTTCCACGTGGACCTGGGCCTGATGCCCCTGTTTCACGGCCTCTCGCCGGAGATCGCCGCCCAGGTGCCGCCGGCGCGGCTTGGATTGCTGTTCTGGGCGATATTGGTGTATTTCCTGATTCCGCTCGGCGCCTTGCTACGGATCGCCTGGGCCGCCAGCCAGCCCACACGCCCCGGCCACTGGCTCCGCTGGCGCCGCACCCATTTCTGGATCAGCGTGGTTTATACCCTCACCAACATTCCCCATCTGGTGGCCGACATCCTCGTGCCCGATTCCCGCGGTGACCAGGTGGCGCTGATGGCGGTGCTGCTGCTGATCGGTGTGCTGATCAACCGCGAGGCCTGGGCCTGGTGGCGCGAGGCCCGCCCCTGAGAGCATGGCCTCCCCTTCTGCTCCTCACCCTTGGCGTCGCCCGATCCCGATCCACTGGTCCCGATCAGGGCACGCACCCCGGACCAGCCGATCCTGGTGCTTGGTGGTTTTCTGATCGGCGCAGAGGCCTATGGGCCGCTGGTGGCCAGCCTGGAGCAGCTCAGCGCTCAGCCGGTGGAGCTGGTGCCGGTGTCGCGCCTCGACTGGCTGCTGACGCTGTTTCCCTTCGGCTGGGCGCGGCTGCTCGATCGGGTGGCGCCGCTGGCCGGCGAGCTGGCCGCCCGCTCCCCCAGCGGCCGCATCACCCTGGTGGGCCACAGTTCCGGCGGGATCCTGCTGCGGCTGTTCCTGGCCGACGGCCCCTTTGAGGGCCGCCGATATAGCGGCCGCCGCCTGGCCGACACCCTGGTGATGCTCGGCTCTCCCCATACGGCCCTGAAGGCCACCGCCATGCGGGCCCGGGTGGCGCGGGAGCTGCCGGGGGCCTTCTTCGCCAGCGCCGACACCGATCCGGTGCGCTATGTGGCGGTGGCTGGGGCAATTGATCTGGCTGAGGAGGCCGGTCAGGCCAGCGCCACGGCCCGCCGGCTGGCCCCCACCGCCTACCGCAACAGCACCGGTGATCCGGCCGATCGAGGCGATGGCCTGGTGCCGGTGGAGTCGGCCCTGCTGGAGGGTGCCGAAGCGCTCGTGCTGGAGGGGGTGGCCCATGGCGGGGCCTTTGGACCCGTCTGGTACGGCACCCCGGCGGTGGTGGAGCGCTGGTGGGCGGCGGTGGCCAGCTCAGCCGCCGGGCCCGCCCTCGGCGCGGCCTGAAGATCAACTGCGCCGCAACCAGCCCGGTGCGCCGGAGAACCACTCGCCCAGGTCGTCGCGGCGGGGATCGAAGGCTCCTTCCGGACCCACTTCGCCGAGATCCATCTGGGCGAGGAAGCGATCCAGTCCTTCCCTGGGTGTTCCTTGAACCTGGGTGCGTCGAGCCCGGCGCAGCCAGCTCCACACGGTGGGATCGCGGTCGGCGAACTTCTGCACGTAGATGCGTTCGGCGAGGCTCACCGGTTCGGCGGCAGCGATGCGGTCGATGATCTCCTGGAGCCGAAGCCTGGTTTTCGGCGTGAGCATGGAGAGGGGTGCAATGGGGTGGCGGCAGATTCAGACCGCTGCCCCGATGAAATGGTGGCGAACCGTACCAATCCCCCCGCTATGTCAGCGGATCCCCGTGATTTCCGGATGCCATCGCTACCGAAGTGGGTTCGTGGTGCTGAAAAGCGGCGAATCACAGCGCCATCAAGCGGTGAGCGATTCGGGATTGATGAGCTTATGCCAACAATTCCGTGGTGATGGTTGATGGTGATCTCATGGTCCGCTATGGATCAAACGCTCAGCCCTGCCATGCCCCCCATCCCCCGATCCGGTCTGGACCCACCGTTTCAGCGCCGAGGAGCAGGAGGCCCTGGCCGAGGAGGCCAGCGCCGGCGCCGTAGCTGGCCCCGCTGCCCCCCCTGCAGCCGGCCCCGCAGCTGCCGCAGGAGGAGCTGCTGCATGGGGACCTGCCGCTGGAGGGGCGGCCCCCTTGGCGGGCCTGCGCTTCGCGGTGAAGGATCTGCTTGCGGTGCGGGGCTGCCGGTTGGGTTGCGGCAATCCCCACTGGGCTGCCCGCCAGGAGCCCAGCCCGGTTACTGCTGCCGCAGTGCAGCGGCTGCTGGCGGCCGGCGGCCGCTGCCTCGGCACCACCTGGCTCGATGAATTCGCCTTCGGGCTGGCCGGAGAGAACGCCTGGGGTGGCACGCCCCCGAACCCGCGCGCACCCGGCCGAATCCCGGGGGGCTCCAGCAGCGGCAGCGCCTCGGCGGTGGCCCTTGGCGAGGCCGATCTGGCCCTCGCCACCGACACCGCTGGCTCGATCCGAGCCCCCGCCAGCTGGTGCGGCCTCTGGGGACTGCGGCCCAGCCACGGTGCCGTCAGCACCGATGGGGTAGCACCGCTGGCCCCCAGCCTCGACACGGTGGGCCTGTTCGCCTCCTCCCGCGAGACGTTGCAGCTGGGTATGGCAACGCTGCTGGAGCCGATCTCGCCGCACAACTCCGGCGATCACGCAACCTACGCCCCCGCCGCCATCGCCGTCGCAACCTCCTCAACGGTCCGCGCCATCGGCTGGATCCCCGAGCTGTGGGCCCTGGCCGATCCCGCCGTGGCGGCACCCCTGGAGCGGCAAGCCCGGGAGCTGGCCGAGCAACTGGGGCGCCCGTTGCAGCGCTGGCCCCTGGCGGAGCTGGGCTTCGCCTCCCCGGAGGAGCTGCAGCGCCTGCTGGAGGCGGTGCAGTGGTCCGAGATCGAGCAGAGCCTGATCCAGCTGCCGCGCGATCTGCCGGTGGGTCCCACCCTGGCGCGCAACCGCGCCCTGGTGGCCGGCCGTGATCGCAGCCTGTTGCCGGGAGCCCTGATCGCCCGCGAGGCCCTGCGGCAGAAGCTGCACCAGCTGCTGGCCCGAGGGTCTAGCGGTGGCGGGCCAGCCCTGCTGCTGCTGCCCTGCACCCCCACGGTGGCGCCCCTCTGCGGCAGCCTCGGCAGCGACCGCAGCACCAACACCGTGATCCAGCGGCTGCTGCAGCTGGGCGCCCTGGCCAGCCTCGCCGGCCTGCCCCAGCTGGCCAGGCCCGGCAGCGTGGACCGTGAGCACGGACTGCCGGTGGGCTTGGGGGTGCTCACCCAAGCCGGCGGCGACCGGCTGCTGTTGGCATTGCCGGACCCTTAGCCTCACGGGTCATGGACCGGATCCAGTTCCACCTCTCCATCCCCGCCCTCGACCTGGACGCCACCCAGCGCTGGTATGTCGAGGGGCTTGGTTGCGTGGTCGGCCGCCGCAGTGCCTATGCCCTGATCCTCGATCTGGGCGGCCACCAGCTGGTGGCTCAGCGCACCGATCCGGCCAGCCTTGGCGAGGAGCAGCGCGGCATCTATCCGCGTCATTTCGGACTGGTGTTCGCTGAGCTGGCCAGCTGGCAGGTCTTGCTGGAACGCAGCCGTTCCGCCGGCCTGGAGTTCGGGATCGAGCCGAAGCTGCGCTTTGCCGGCGAAGCGCTGGAGCACCACACTTTTTTTCTGATTGATCCAGCCGGCAACTGGCTGGAGTTCAAGCACTACAGCGATCCGGAGGCGGTGCTCGGCTGCCGCAGCCACACCCTGGTGGGCGATTCACGCCATGGCTGAAGCTGCGCTCCAATGGGTGCGGTGCCGGTTGGTGGCGGGCCATGGCGTGGCATCGGGCCGGGCCGCCACCAGCCCCTACCCGGCCGGCACGATTCACCTGCAGGCGCCCTATTTCGCGGCCAGGGGCATCGATCTGGCGCCCTTCTTCGCCGGCACCCTCAACCTGGAGGCCGCTCGGGGCCACTGGCGCCTCCGCGACCCCGATGCCCGGATTGAGGCCCTGGAGTGGACCGATCGCCATCCACCGGAGACCTTCTCCTTCTGGCACTGCCGCCTGCGGGTTCCCGCCGAAGCCGCCGCCGCCGTTGGTTCCGCCGGTCTGGCCGCCCTCATTTATTACCCCCACCCCGAAACCAAGCGCGCCCACCACCAGGCGCCCAGCTGCCTGGAGCTGCTGGCCCCCTGGATCCCCGGCCTTCACCCCGAAGCGGAGCTGGAGCTGGGCGTCGATCCGCGCCGCTGCCGCCTGATCGATCCGGCCCGGCTGCGGGCGCGGCTGCTGGAGTTCCTCAAGTTCCGCGTGCTGGCGGCCCAGGAGGAGTTCTTCGAGGCGTTCCTGGTGCCCCAGCCCGGTGAGGCCCCAGGGCCGAATCCGAGGCCTTGCCTGGCTCCCGCCTTGGCCGCCCTTGGACCCAGCGCCGTCCTCGATCTCAATCGCTTCCGCACCTGGCTCCAAGCTCTCTGGCCCGAAGCCCTCGATCTCGACGACGCCGACCTGCTGGCCACCCTGGAGCAGGCCCGCCAGCTCTATGTGAACTGAGCGCTAATGCCGGTCGTCCGATTCCAAGCCCGGCGCTCAGCGCTTGCCAGCCAGCTGCTCGCAGGCGGGGGGCCGGCCCATTTGCTGTGCCGTTTCCACCGGCCGCCCAAACTGGCGCTGCAGCTCCTGGAGCTGTTGGTTGATGGCACACTGGGCCTAACGCCAGGCCAGCTGCATGGCGGGATCGCTGGGTTCGGGACCCAGGGCGTCGGCCTCCCGCAGCAGGGGCCGCAGCTGATCGGCCCAGAGGCCGCGCTGGCCTGGGATGTTCTCTTTCGGCAGATCGCGGCTGAGGGAAGCCTGGTCCCAGGCACTGCGGCGATCGGGCCGCAGCAACAGCAAGGCTCCCAGGCCCAGCAGCAGGGCAACGCTGGCACCGATGAGCACGGGACGTGGACGCACAGCAGGGCCAAGGGCTGGTGATTCCAGCATGGACTTTGATCCTAAACGCTGCCTCTCTGGCGCCAACGTGCTGAGCTGTGCTCTGGGCAGATCAACAGCAGCTCAACCCGGCGTTAGGCGCTTGCAGCACTGCTTACCTTTTGCAACCTTCCAAACCCTTATCGGCGGATCCAGCCATCAAACTCAGGGATTCGCTAACAAACTGTTCGGAGGATCGACATATATGGCCGCGTATACCCAATAATCGTACCGTCTTCATCTCATTTCGGTGGTGGTTTCGGCATTGTCTACACGTTTCCCATGGCAAGGTCTTTCAATCGTGCCAGACTCTATTATTTCGTCCCTATCTGCCCCTGCACTCCTTTGTAGCAGAGTGAACACATCTTATGCGGATCCACCTAAGATGCACCAGCGTTGGTCGATGAGCCATGAGATCCATTGTGGCGCAGTGCTTCTGTCACCTGGCTGCCGGGCGAGTGATGCGTCTTAGGCGGACAGCCGGGGGCTTCGGTGCGACTTTTACGGATCCGCCCAAATAGTAGTTGGCCGGTCTACGTGAGGGGATCCCGCAAAGCCCAAATTGAAGCTAGTCTGATGAAATCCAGGAGATGATTGATGGCAAGGCAGTTTGACGTCGTGGTGGAGAAGGACTCAGATGGATTCTTCGTCGCCAGCGTTCCCGCTCTCGCTGGGTGTCACACACAGGCACGCTCATTGGATCAGTTGATGGAGCGTATCAAAGAAGCTATTGAGCTCTGCCTCGAAGTTCAGAAAGGTGATTTTGAGCAACTTGATTTTGTAGGCGTTCAGAGGGTTACGGTGTAAAGGTGTCGAAGTACTCATCTGTTACAGGTAAAGCCCTGATATTGGAACTTAAGAGGGCTGGCTTTCTTGTCCAGAGAGTAAAGGGAAGTCATCATTTTGTTCGGCATCCAGATGGGAGGACAACCGTAGTGCCAGTGCATTCCGGTGAATCAATTGGACCTGGGTTGCTGGCGAAGATCCTGCGGGACAAGCTCCCTGCCTGCCACTCAAGGGCAGCGTTAGACATGCCCATGCCTGACCTTTACCATTGCCAACCGCGCTTGTTTTCAACCATCTATACTGCTACCGGATTTTCTGACTGATGAACATGATTGGCGCTCACCTTAGGTACCGATACGCCTTCAGCCGAATGGATGCGGCGATGGAAGAAGGCTGGCTAATGGAGGCAATTACAATTCAAGAGAGCATTCTTTCGGGTCGGCTTTTGTCGGCCCTCTATTCGACAGGGATTGTTGTCAACCCAAGGGATTCGTTTAGATCATTAATCGATAGATTCAAGAAGCATTGCGAGGATCAAGATCCGCATGTCGAGGTGCTTGTAGCTCGTCTGCACGAATGGCGTGTCAAAAGAAATGAGACTTTGCACTCTGTTTGCCGCCATATTGATGATCCTTACGATGAAGACACTGTAAGAAAGTTTGAGGATAAGCTTGTTGACGCTGCAAGTGAAGGAAGGGTATTGGTTGATGATGTGCGAAACACGGTTGAACGGGTTAAGCGTAGAATTAAAAATGCTGGCAAAACGAGTTGAGGAATTTCAAACACACTCCTCGAGTGGACAGGCCTTCGCAGCCATCTCAGATCCAGTGCCTGACCCTGCTTCGGTTGGGCCAAGCATCGATCGCAACGCCTCCAATGGGCTTGCCTTCCGCCTGGGCAGCTGTCAGGCCTACATCAACCTACTGAGCTTCTGTTGACCTTCATCGCCCCCAGCCCGCTGCGCGATGCCGGCACGACGACAGCCAGGAGACCGCCGTCGACTTGCGCGTAGAAACCCAACATCTCATTCGCCTCGACGAACGCAAACTCGCCGCCCTGGAGGAACTGAAGCAGTCCCACCTGCACCAGGCCTTCAACGACGAACTTGGAGCCGTGGCGGTCGCCTCCCCTTCCCCTGCATGAGCTGAGCAGTTTTTCCTGCATCAGAAGCTCCGTTTTATCTGCATCAGATGGCCGGTTTTTACTGCATTAGAATTCCGGCATCTTCAGCATTGCCCGCCCCGCCATGGCCGCCAGCAACGGCTTGGCCTACCGCCCCCGCATCGCCGACGCCGAGTTGCGCGCCTGCCTGGGCGCCGCCGGTGCAGTGGTGATCGAGGGCCCCAAAGCCTGCGGCAAGACGCGCCTGGCCCAGCAGCTGGCGGCCTCCACGGTGCTGCTGGATGTGGACACCGCCGCCCGCCAGGCGCTGGCGGTGGATCCGGCACTGGTGCTGGCGGGGCCCCGGCCGCGCCTGGTGGATGAATGGCAGGTGGCGCCGGTGCTCTGGAACCAGGTGCGGCGGGCTTTGGATGCCGTTGAGGCGCCTGGGCAATTTCTGCTCACCGGTTCGGCGGTGCCGGCCGATGACGCCGAGCGTCACACCGGGGCCGGACGCTTTTCCTTTCTGCGGCTGCGGCCGATGAGCCTGGTGGAAAGTGGCGCCGGCCAGGGCGGCGTCTCGCTGGCGGCGCTGCTGGAGGGGGAGCCGCCCAGCTGCGCTGATCCGGGATTGGGCGTGGCGGATCTGGCCGAGCTGCTGTGCCGCGGCGGCTGGCCGGCCCAGCTGGAGCGGCCCCTGGCGGCGGCCTGCCGCGCCGCACGCGATTACCTGGAGCGGGTGCGCCAGGTGGACGTGCAGCGGCTGGATGGGCGGCGGCGGGATCCCCAGCGCCTGGGGGCCCTGCTGCGCTCCCTCGGCCGCAACGTGGCCACCGAGGTGAAGCTGTCCACCCTGGCGGCCGATGCCGGTGGTGCCGATGGGCCCCTCGACCCGCGCACCGTGGCCGACCATCTGCAGGCCCTGGAGCGGCTGATGGTGCTGGAGAACCAGCCCGCCTGGCAGCCCCATCTGCGATCGAAAGCCGCCCTGCGCCAGGCACCGCGGCGCCATTTCTGCGACCCCTCTCTGGCGGTGGCGGCGCTGGGCGGCAGCCCCGATCGGCTCCTGAAGGATCTGGAGTGGCTGGGGTTGCTGTTCGAGTCGCTAGTGATTCGCGACCTGCGGGTGCTGGCCCAGGCGCTGGATGGCGAGCTGTTCCACTACCGCGACGACTACGGCGTTGAGGTGGACGCGATCGTGCAGCTGCGCGATGGCCGCTGGGGTGCGATCGAGATCAAGCTCGGACCGGGCCAGGTGGAGGCCGCCGCCGCCGGCCTGCTGCGCTTTCGCCAGCAGATCGATACCCGCCGCACCGGCGAACCCGCCTTCCTGGCGGTGGTCTGCGGCAGCGGCTATGGCTACCGGCGCGCCGACGGCATCGCCGTGGTGCCGGTGGGGGCATTGGGGGCTTGAGCAGGCCCAGGCGATCGCTCGCGATCTTCTACGGCTCCCGGGCCCTAGGGCGGCACCGTCCCGCCTCCGATATCGACCTCACCCTGATCGGCCCCGCGATCAGCGCCGCCTCCCTGGCCCGCATCGCGCGTGCCGGCGTGGAGCTGTATCGCCCCCGGATGCGTCAAACTCACCCCATGGCTACCTCTTCCCGCCCCTCCAGCTATCACTACGTGGTGGATGAACCTTTGCTGCGCACGATCGCGGCTGAGATCCAGGCGGCCATTCCCGGCGCCCAGGTGCGCCTGTTCGGCTCCCGCGCCCGCGGCACCGAACGGCCCGATTCCGACCTTGATCTGCTGGTGACGGTGCCGAATGAATGGTTGGGCAGCCGTTCTCGGTTTGTGGAAACGGGCGATCTGTGCCGAAAGCTCGCTCATCACAGAATCCCCATCGACTTGCTTCTCTATTCCGACGCAGAGGTTCAGGAGCGACGTCAGTACATCCAGCATGTGGTGACCGAGGCTTATCACAATGGGAGAGATCTCTATGCCGTCTGATCGTCAGCGCGAAGCAGCTCGGATGCTGCGGATTGCCCATCGAGATCTCAAGGCTGCGAGATCGATGCTCGATCCCGATCTTTTTGATGAAGCATCATGGGGCTTCCATGTTCAGCAGGCCACAGAAAAAGCTTTGAAAGCCTGGATTTCGGCGCTTGAAGAGCAGTATCCGCGCACTCATGATCTCGCACTGCTTGACCAGTTGATCATCGATGGTGGCGGTGATCCAACACGCTTTCTATCGCTTGAAAACTTCACGCCCTTTGGATCGAGGCTCCGCTACGACGAGGTCGCCGAGCCCGAAAGTCTCGATCGCGCCGCCTGGAACCAACTCTGCGCTGACCTGCTCGCTCACGTGGCCTCCCTGCTTCCATGAACGAAGCCGAAACCCGCGCTGAGTTGATCGATCCGCTGTTCGCGGCCGCCGGCTGAGCTGTGGTAGCGCGCTTAACCAGCACAGCCGCCGCTGGGAGCATGCCCTGCATTTCCTGCCGGTTTGACGGCGGGATCCGAGGATCACCCACAAAGGGAGCCGCCGTGCTGCGCTTTGTCAGCGAACTGATCCCCTCCCTGCTGGTGGGCCTGTTGCTGGGGCTTCGCTTTCCGCAGCTGCCCTCCCGGCTGGCTGCGCCGCTGGTGAACTGGGGGGTGCCGCTCAGCCTGGTGGGCCTGCTGCTGCGCTCGGGGATGGGGCGCGAGCTGCTGGTGTCTGGAGCGATGGCGGCCCTGGTGAATGGGGCCGGCTTGCTGCTACTGCTCGGATGGGCACCGCTGCGCCGCTCTATCCCCCATGGCGGCCTGCAGCTGGGGGCGGTGGTGGGCAACACGGGCTACTTCGGCATTCCGGTGGCCGTGGCCCTGCTGCCGCCGGCCTCGCTCGGGTTCAGCATCAGCTACGACCTCGTGGGCACCCTGATCACCTGGAGCGTGGGTCCGCTGCTGGTGCAGGGGCTCGCCTTCGATGCCCGCCGCGCCCTGGCGATGCTGTGGGGCAGTCCGGCCTGCAAGGGACTGGCGATCGCCCTGTTGCTGCATCTTTCGCCCTGGGGCGCGGAGCTGGGCCGGCTGCTGTGGTGGCCGTCTCAGCTGTTGCTGCTGCTGGCCCTGAGCGTGGTGGGGATGCGGCTGGGGGCGAGCCTGCGCCAAGGGGTGCCGCTGGCGCCCGGGGATGTGTGGCCCCTGGGGGGAGCCGTGGCCTTCAAGCTCCTGGCCATGCCGCTGCTGATGATCGCGCTCACGCGGCTGATCCCGTTGCCGCTCGCCGTGCGGGATGCGGTGGTGCTGCAGGCGGCGGCTCCCACGGCGGTGTCGGCCCTGCTGCTGGCCGAGGCGGCCGGCCGCGACGCCGAACGCACCGCCCACCTGGTGTTGGCCACCACCCTGCTGGCTCTGGTCACGGTGCCGCTCTGGTGGCGGCTGCTGGCCCTTCTGCCGGCTGGCTGATCGGTTGGGCCCCTCACAATGGGGGTCCTCCACTCACCGGGTTAGGCCCGCTTCTGTGTCCCCCGTCATGGGCTCCCTGCTAGACCCGGGCTGGCAGCCGGCGGCCAAGCCCTCAGGGCTGCGTCTGGTTGCTCCGGTTGCCATTCGCTGCGCTCGGCGCGCCGCTGGCTTGCGCCGCTGCCCAGCAGCCTTGCTGGCCCTGCTGCTGACCCTTCCCACCAGGGCCGCTGATCGACCACCGGTCAGTCCCGCCGCCAGCGCTCCTGCCCATGCCTTGATCCAGCTGGCCGGCCAGCCGCTTTCGGGCGGCCGCAGCCGGGGCACGGTGAGCCTGCCGCTGGAGCGGGCCGAGGGAGGCCACACGCCGGTGCTCGACTTTCAGGTTGCGGGCGTCGGGGCGGCGCCCGGCTCCGGCGCAGCCGCTGCCAGCCCTGGCCCTGCTCCCCTCCTCCGCCGCCAGGGCGCTCGCATCCGTCTGCTGCTCGACACCGGCGCCACCTCCACGATGGTTACCCCGGAGCTGGCGGAGCGGCTGGCCCTGGTGCGCCGCCCCCTGCCTGCGGGCACCTTTGGACTGGCAGGAGGCGGCCACGGTTGCGCTGATCTGAACCCTCAGCGCACTCGGCTTCCCGATCTGCTGCTGCGCGACCCGGCCGCACCTCCCGGAACGCCTGGTCTTTCCCTGGAGGGTGTGGAGGCGCTGGTGCTGCCGGTGGCCGCCCTGCCGGCGGGGGTGGATGGGGTGCTGGGGGCACCGAGCCTGCGGTTGCTGCCGATCCGGATTGATCCCACTTTGGGGCGCATCGCGCTCGGCGCGGCGGCCCTCGACCAGCTGCCGTTTCCGCTCTCCCTGTCTTCCAGTGCAACGCCACCCGCTCAGTCCTCTGCGCCGCGCGATCCACAGCCCACTGCAGCGGCGACCTCTCGATCGCGGCCGCAGCGGGTTCCGCTGCGGTGGCATCGCGGCGTGCCGTTGCTGCAGCTGCGCACGTCGGTTGGCCCCGTGCAGGCTCTGGCCGACACCGGCGCTGAGGGGCTGTTCCTGCAGCCGGCTCTGGCGGCTCGACTGCGGCCGCTCGGTCCGGCCCAGCCGCTGCGGCTGGTGGGGTTCTGCGGCGAGCAGCGCGTTGAGCGCCGGCTTTATGCCGGGCTTGGACTTGGCCCCGGGTCCGGGGGGCTTGCCGCCACGCCCGGTTCGCCTTCGCCGGGGGATGGTCCTGCCGGTGTGGAGGGGATCGTGACCGACAACCCGATCTTTGAGCAGCTCGGGGTCGAGGCGATCCTCGGCCAGGAGCTGCTGCACCGCCACCGCCAGCTCTGGCGACTGGATCAGGCCAGGCCTGAGCTGCTGCTCTGGTGATGACGGGAACTACTGGGTTAGGAGAACCACTAGGCCATCCACCAACAGAAGACCCCCCAACCGCAACGGCCGAGGGGTCCACTGGAGCTGCCGGGCAAGGGAGGCGCTCAGTCCGACGTTGGCTGGTGAGGGCGTCGGTATTGTTGTTTTACGCGAGTCGGCCGCAGCAGATCCCGTTGCTGCAAAAAACGCAACATTGGCCCTGAACCGGAGATCAGCTGGCCTGGAATCGGAAGGGGGCCCACTGGGCGATCAGTTGCTCATGGCGCACCAGTTGGTAGCGGGTGTGTTCGTTGGGCTGAGTGAGATAGCAATCGCGCAGGTCCTGGAGGCGGAGCTCCATGGAGGTGAGCACAGGATGGTTGTCGTACACAAGGCTGCCGCTGACTTCAGAATCTTAAGGGAATCTGTAGCCCCTCGGAGCCGGCCGCAATCTTTCGTTGTTGGTTCCCTGTTCATCCCAGCTCCACGGCCGCTCGATGAAACAGCGATGGGCGCTCCGGGTCGCGGTTCATGTCGAACGCGCCAGCGGCGCTGCCACCGCCACAATGCGGGTCCATAAGGTCGTTCGGCGGCCCCTGTCTCCACCGGATTCCATGGGCGAGCCCGCTCCCTTGGCCCACCAGGGCGCTCCTGCGAGCCAACCTGCGGCTTCAAGGTCGCCGCTGTCCTCGGCTTCGTCGTCACCGACCGCAGCAGCGCTGGGATCCCTGCCGGCCGACCGGCTGGCTGCCCTCAACCAGCGCCATGACCGGCACGGGCTGCTGCAGTTGGCCTTCCATCTGGGCGTGCTGGTGGCTGGTGGGCTGCTGTGGGGCCAGGCGCTGGGGCAGGGTCCGCTGGCTGGATCGCTTCTGGGCTGGTCTCTGGTGCCTGCGCCTTTGGTGGCGCCGCTGGGGTTGATCGGCCTGCTGCTGCTGGGTTGGGGCCTGGCCTTAGCGTTCTGCGCGATGCACGAGGCCGGCCACCGCACCGCCTTCGCCAGCCGCTCCCTCAACGATGCGGTGGCCTGGTGGGCCGGTGTGCTGAGTTTCTACAACGCCGATTTCTACAGGCGTTACCACCAGTGGCACCACCGCTACACCCAGCTGGTGGGCCTCGATCCAGCGCTGGTGGACAGTCCTCCCACCACGCGGGGGGCCGCTCTGCTGGAGCTCAGTGCCATCCCCTGGTGGATCGGCAAGGTGCGCGGCCATCTGGCGGGGCTGCGCGGCGATTTCAGCGCCCGTCCTTATATCCCCGCCGATGCCGTCCCTGCGGTGCGTCGTTCGCTGGGGCTGCAGTTCGCTGTCTATGGCCTGTTTGCCCTGGTTTCCCTTATCGGCGCCAACGGTTTTCTCTTCTGGTATTGGCTACTGCCCCTGGCGGTGGGGCAACCCCTGCTGCGTTTTGTGCTGCTGGCCGAGCACGGCGGCTGCCCCTTTGTGAGCGATGGGCGGCGCAACACCCGCACCACCCACACCTTGGCGCCGTTGCGGCGGCTGATGTGGAATATGCCCTTCCACGCCGAGCACCACCTCTACCCCTCGCTGCCCTTTCATGCCCTGGCGGCGGCCCATCGGGATCTGGGGCCGAGCCTTGCGGTGGTGGCCCCCGGCTACCTGGCCGTGCACCGCGGTTTCCTGGCCAACCTCGCCGCCCTGGCGATGCCAGCCGCCGCCGCTGATGGGCAGTTAGCAGCGTTGCCCGCGTCTCTTCGGAGCTGATGGCCAGTCCGCTCCACCCGGCAGGCTGCTCCAATCCAGGCGAGCAGGCAGTCACCCCCCACGATCACCGCGCCGGGGGCGCCATCTCGGGTGAGCCGGCCCCATGCCCTGGCCGAATCGCCACCCCGAGTTCTGATCGGAAGCATGCAGGCCCAGCAGCAGCCGGCCTTGCTGATCCCGCCAGGCCGATGGGCTCGCGCTGCCGCTCTGCCGCCCATCGGGCTTCTCCGAAGGGATCCGGGCCATGACCCCCCCCAAGGCCCGCCGATTCGATCTGGGCTCCTTCCCCCTGGCCAGCGGTGAAACCCTCCCCGCCGCGCAGCTGGATTACCGCGTGTTCGGCGAGCTCAACACCGAGCGCTCCAACCTCGTGCTCTATCCCAGCTCCTACGGCGCCTGGCCGGAGGACATCGCCTGGGCGGTAGGGACGATCCTCGATCCCAGCAAGCACTGCGTGGTGCTGGTGAGCCAGTTCGGCAACGGCCGCTCCAGCAGCCCCAGCAACGGTGGTCCGCCGCTGCGCCAGGGGGGCTGGCCGATCGATCACCGCGACAACCTGCAGGCCCAGATTCGGCTGCTGGAGGAGGTCTTCGGCGTGGAGCGGCCGGCTCTGATCTATGGCTGGTCGATGGGGGCCCAGCAGGCCTACCACTGGGCGGTGCTCGAACCCCAGCGGCCCCGGCGGATCTGCTGCGTGTGCGGAACGGCCCGAACCACCCCCCACAACCGTTTGTTTCTGCTCAGCCTGCGCCAGGCCCTCAGCGCCGATCCGGCCTGGAACGGCAGCGGCTTCGACGCCGCTCCCGAACAGGGGCTACGCACCTTCGCGCTGATCTACGCCAGCTGGGCTGCCAGCCAGCCTTACTACCGCCGCGGCGCCCACCGGGAGCTCGGCTACGACACCGTGGAGGACTACGTGAAGGACTCCTGGCTGCCCGCCTATCGCCGCCATGACCCCCGCGACCTGATCGCCATGCTTGATGTGTGGCTCGCGAATGATGTGGCGGGGGCGGCCGGAATCCATTGGCCCTTCGCTGCCGAGGTCGACATCCCCGCGCCTGGCGGCCAGCCCATGGCCGCGACCGCTTTCAGCCAAAACGTTGGCACCGGTTCAGACCCCCTCGCCATAGCTCTGGGCCGCATCCAGGCCGCCACCGCCGTAGTGGCGGGCCGCCACGATCTCTATTTCCCTCCGGCCGACTGCGCCCACGAAGCGGCGCTGATCCCGGGGGCCACCTTCCACGTGCTGGAGTCCGACCTCGGCCACCGGGCCGGCAACCCTCGCCAGGCCCTGGCGGAGCAGGCCCAGCTCCGGGCGGTGGTGGAGGAGCTTCTGAGTCGTTGAAGGAACAGATCATGAGGAAGCATCGTCCCAACAGGCTCTGCCTTCCTCCTTTCGCTCCCCAGCCTCGCTGCCATGGAGCCATGCCCGTTCGTTCTGGTCCGTCTCCGCTGGCTACAACCCTTAGGCGAGCCGTTTTCGGCACCCTGGTCTGTGGTCTGCCGGGTTCGCCGCCTTCCGGATCAGCGCTTCGGCTGCGGCCCTCCGCTTCGGTTACGGAGTTGTGATTCGGCCCATGCTGAACGGGCGGCCGCGCCATTCAGGCCTAGATCCCCCAGGGCATGCATCCGCCTGGATCGCGCCTGCCCAGGGCCCCAGCCCATGGCGCCGCCCTCCGTCCCAACCCCCCACCCCAAGGACCTCAAGTACCTCCCGATGAACGACCTGGCCCAGACCGTTGCCGACCGTGGCCTGCGCCATGTGCTGTTCTCCTTCACCGATCTGTTCGGCGTGCAGCGGGCCAAGCTGGTGCCGGCCTCGGCCGTGGCGGCGCTGGCGGAAGGCGGGGCGGGCTTTGCGGGCTTCGCGGCCTGGCTGCAGCTCACCCCGGCCGATCCCGATGTGCTGGCCCTGCCGGATCCGGCCAGTCTGATGGTGCTGCCCTGGCAACGGGATGTGGCCTGGGTGGCCACCGATCTGGTGGTGGAGGGCCAGCCGCTGGAACAGGTGCCGCGGCGGGTGCTGCAGCAGCAGCTGAAGCGGGCCGAGGCCCTCGGCTTCCAATTCCGCAGCGGTGTGGAAGCAGAGTTCTTCCTGCTTGATCCCGCGCAGGGGGGCGTGGCCGACCGATTCGATCGCCAGTCGAAGCCTTGCTACGACCAGCTGAGCCTGATGCGGCGCTACCCGCTGATCAGCGAATTAATCGGTGCGATGGAGGAGCTGGGCTGGGGGCCTTATCAGGCCGATCACGAGGATGCCAATGGCCAGTTCGAGCTGAACTGGACCTTCGCCGATGCCCTCACCACCGCCGACCGCCACGCCTTCTTCAAGGTGATGGCCGCCACCCTGGCCGAGCAGCACGGCTGCGGCGTGAGCTTTGATCCAAAGCCGATCGAGGGCCTCACCGGCAATGGCGCCCACCTGCATGTGTCGCTGTGGCAGGGCGGCCGCAACCTCTTCCACGACCCAGCCGGCGAGAAGGGCCTTTCGACCCTGGCCTATCACTTCCTCGCCGGCCTGCTCGCCCATGCCCGCGCCCTCTGCGCCCTCACCAATCCGGTGCCGGCCAGCTACCGCCGCCTGGCCCGAGCCAGCACCAGCTCCGGTGCCACCTGGTCACCGGCCTGGATCAGCTACGGCGGCAACAACCGCACCCACCTGGTGCGCATCCCCGACGATCAGCGCCTCGAACTGCGCCTGCCCGACGGCGCCGCCAACCCCTACCTGCTGCAGGCGGCGGTGCTGGCGGCGGGCCTCGATGGCATCGAGCGCCAGCTCGACCCCGGCCCCCGCAGCGATGCCAACACCTACACCGACCCTCCGGCACCGGGCACGGCCCAGCCCCTACCCGGCAGCCTGGAGGAAGCCCTGGAGGCCTTCGCGGCCGACAAGATCCTCCAGGATGCTATCGGCAGCGAGTTCTGCTCGGCTTACCAGGAGCTGGTGGCGTTGCATCCGGCGCGGGGTGGCGGAATGCGGCCTACTTAGCCTGGGATCTCTTGCCCTGAATTCGGTGCTCCGAACCACCGCCAGCCTCAGCCTCGCCCTCACCCTGCTGGCGACCCCCGGCCTGGCCCAGCCGAACGGGGTGGTGCCCGCCAAGGAACAACTGCCGGCCGATGGTTATCACCAGTCCGGGGCTGCCAGCGTGACCCAGGGCGTGCTGGCCATCCGGCGGCTCGGCGCCCAGCCCCTCGACCATGACTTCCCCACCCTCGCGGGCCGGGAGCTGCGCATCCGCGAGATCACCGTTGCTCCCGGTGGCAGCATTGCGCTGCACCGCCACGATCACCGCCCTGGCCTCGCTTACATCCTGGAAGGGCAGATGACGGAGCGGCGTGGTCCCGGCTTCGCCCCGCTGGTGCTGGGGCCTGGAGGGGTGGCTCTCGAAGCCACCGGCGTCACCCACTGGTGGCGCAATGAGGGCAAAGGCCCCGCCCGGGCTCTGGTGGTGGACATCGTTCCGAAGGGAACCCCCTGAACGCCACCTGAGCGGTGTCAACCCGGGCAGCCAGCTGGTGCAACCTGCCCCGGTTGATTACACCAGCGCTGGCACCGGCCCGCTGAGGGTAGAAGCCTCCGCCGAGTGGAAAGCGAGCCTCTCATTCTCCACCGCCACCGCGATCGTGGAGCCGGCGGCGAAGGTGCCCGCCAGGATCGCCTTCGCGATTGGCGTTTCCAGCTCGCGCTGGATGGCGCGCTTGAGCGGCCGGGCGCCATACACCGGGTCGTAGCCGACGCCGGCCAGCCAGTCGAGGGCTTCGCCCTCGACCTGGAGCCCCAGCTTCTTGTCCTCGAGCCTTCGGGCCAGCCGCCTTACCTGCAGCTCCACGATCTGGCGCAGCTCCTCGGCCTTGAGGCTGTGGAAGATGATCGATTCATCGAGGCGGTTGAGGAACTCGGGCCGGAAGTGGCCCCGCAGCGCCTCATTCACCCGCCGCTCCATCTCGGCGTGGCGTGCCGGATCGCCGGCCAGATCGAGAATCGAGGCGCTGCCGATGTTGCTGGTGAGGATCAGGATCGTGTTGGTGAAATCCACCGTGCGGCCCTGACCATCGGTGACGCGGCCGTCATCGAGGATCTGCAGCATCACATTGAACACATCGGGGTGGGCCTTTTCCACCTCGTCGAACAACACCACCGCATAGGGGCGGCGCCGGACGGCCTCGGTGAGCTGGCCGCCCTCCTCGTAGCCCACATAGCCGGGAGGCGCACCGATCAGGCGGCTCACGGCGTGTTTCTCCATGTATTCGCTCATGTCGATCCGCACCATCGCCTCCTCGGAATCGAAGAGCTGGGCGGCCAGGGCCTTGGATAGTTCCGTTTTGCCCACGCCGGTGGGGCCGAGGAACAGGAAGCTGGCGATCGGTCGGTTCGGATCGGAGAGGCCTGCCCGGGAGCGCTGGATGGCATCGGCCACCGCGGTCACGGCCTGTTGCTGGCCGATCACACGGGTGTGGAGCTCCTCTTCGAGATGGAGCAGTTTCTGCATCTCGCTCTGCACCAGCTTGCTCACCGGGATGCCCGTCCACTTGGCGATCACCTCGGCGATGTCGTCTTCGGTGACCTCCTCGCGCAGGAGCGTTTTGCCGGCGTGGCCGCTGGTGAGCTCGGCCTCCTTGGCGGCCAGCTTGCGGTTGAGTTCGCCCAGGGTGCCGTACTCCAGCTCGGCCGCCTTGTTGAGGTCGTAGCTGCGTTTGGCCTGCTCGATCTGCAGCTGCACCTGCTCGATCTCCTCCTTGATGGCACTGAGTTCATCGATCGAGCCCTTCTCCTTTTGCCACTGGGCATTGAGGGTGCTCTGCTGCTCGCTCAGATCGGCCAGTTCCTTCTCGAGCCGCTCCAACCGGTCGCGGCTGGCGGTGTCCGATTCGCGGCCGAGCGAGAGCTTCTCCATCTCCAGCTGCAGGATTCGGCGATCGAGTTCATCGATCTCCTCGGGCTTGGAGGTGATCTCCATCTTCAGGCGCGCCGCCGATTCATCCATCAGGTCGATCGCTTTGTCGGGCAGGAAGCGATCGGCGATATAACGGCTACTCAGAACGGCGGCGGCCACTAAGGCGTTGTCGGCGATGCGCACGCCGTGGTGCACCTCGTAGCGCTCCTTGAGGCCGCGCAGGATCGAGATCGTGTCTTCCACGGTGGGCTGGTCCACGAATACCTGCTGGAAGCGGCGCTCCAGGGCCGGATCTTTTTCGATGTGCTGGCGGTGCTCATCGAGGGTGGTGGCGCCGATGCAGCGCAGTTCGCCACGAGCCAGCATCGGCTTGAGCAGGTTGCTGGCATCCATGGCGCCGCCGGTGGCGCCGGCCCCCACCACAGTGTGGATCTCATCGATGAACAGCACAATCTGGCCCTCACTGGAGGTGACCTCCTTGAGCACGGCCTTGAGCCGCTCCTCGAACTCGCCTCGGTACTTCGCCCCGGCGATCAGGGCCCCCATGTCGAGGGAGATCAGCTGGCGGTTCTGTAGGGCCGAGGGCACATCGCCATTCACGATTCGCTGGGCCAGACCCTCCACGATCGCCGTTTTGCCCACGCCGGGTTCGCCGATCAGCACCGGGTTGTTCTTGGTGCGGCGGCTGAGGATCTGAATCGTGCGGCGGATCTCCTCATCGCGGCCGATCACCGGATCGAGCTTGCCCGCCTTGGCGGCCTCGGTGAGGTCGCGGCCGTATTTCTCCAGGGATTCGTAGGTGCCTTCAGGGTTCTGATCCGTCACCTTCTGGGTGCCGCGCACCGCCAGTACCGCCTCCTTCAGCTTCGCGGCCGTGGTGCCGGCCTGGGAGAGCAGCTGACGGCCGCAGCGCTGGTCTTCGGCCAGGGCGAGCAGCAGGTGCTCGATCGCGATGTAGCTGTCATCGAACTCCTTCTTGAGGGCATCGGCCCGATCCAGCACGGCATTGAGGCCCTTGCCCAGGTAGATGTTGTCCGGCGGAGCCGAGAGGCTCGGCTGGCTGGCCGTGTAGGCCTCCACCTTTTGGCTGAGGGTGCCCACATCCACGCTGGCCTTCTCGAGGATGCGGGTGGCCAGGCCGGGCTGGGCGAGCAGGGATCCGAGCAGGTGCTCGCTCTCCATCTGCTGCTGGCGCTTCTGCTGGGCCAGCTGTTGGGCCGCCACGACGGCGCCCCAGGCCTTTTCGGTGAACAGTTCGGCGGTGGGATGCATAAACAAACCTCCTGTGGTTCTGCGCTCAGGTGGGATTAACGGCACCGTATGGGATCCGGATGCAGCCGATAGGCCGGTGCTCCGAACTGCGGGGTTCGGGCCCCCCTACCCAGGATGGGCAGGCCGAACCGGTTTGGGGTGGGAACCTACCAAGGGAATGGGCTGAGGGCTCGGCCCGGGGTCAGGGTCCACCCGGTGGAAGGGAGATCTGATTGCCCTTGGCGGTCCCGCACAACCGCTTTGGGCAGCCATCAGCACCGTAGATCGCATCGGCCGCGGATAGGCAGCCGAAGCTGTTCTTGAGAGGAATCTGGGCTGGGTGGAGGTGCAGCGGCTGCAGGGGGGCATCCTTCACCGGCACGATCAGGCGGCAGGGGGGAATGGGTGGCCGTGGTCCGCTGATCGCCTGAGGCTGGCTGCCTTTGGCGGGATTAAAACGCTGGCCGTTGGCGGGCAGCAAGAAGCTGGGCGGATCGGCACCGGGCAGGAAGGGACCGTTGGGATCAAAGGCCCAGGCTGGGTTCAGGGGCGGTGCCGGTGGCAGGGGTTCTGCCTTCAAGGCTGCCGTCGCGGCCGGCGCCAACGCCAGCAGCAGCGCCGCTGCGGTGCGCAGCGCGCTCAAGACCGGCTGAAATCGGCACGGGGTCATGCGGCCTGGGCCTTCCTGAGATGCCTTCAGTCTGCCGGTTGCGCCAGGATCCTTCCTGCCGCTGCTGCGTTGTGATGGCCGTCCCCTACGCCGACCCCCCGGCCGCCGATGGTTCGTCGGTGCCACCGGTTCCGGAGCCCTCTCTGCCCCAGCGGGAAAGCGGATCGAACCCGCAACCCCTGGAGGGCAACAGATCGGCCGTTTCCCAGGGTCTTGAGCCCAAGGGAGGGGGCAACCAGGTCGATTCTCTGGTGATCGCCCTGGCGGAGGCGTCGCGGCAGTTTGATGGCACGGGCGCCGATCCGGAACGCAACTGCTGGATGGCGGTGCACCAGCACCTGCATGGCGTGCTGCCCTCCGAATACGACATCCGCGAGATCGACGAAGATTTGTACCTTGCAGTGCTGGCCTACCGTCGCAGGCAAAATGCTGGCCTAGACAGCGATCTGAGCGGTGGTGTGCCGCCGACTTAGGAGAAAGGAAGGGACGGAAAGGCACTGGAGATGGGTGCGGCAATCACGGGCCGGGCTTCCGGCACGACGAAGTGGGTGGGCCGCGGGCGCCCGGGATTCGCCATGATTGCCATTCCCGACTCCATGACATCGATGCAGGCGAGTTGGAATGGCCAGGTGATCGCCGAGAGCGGCGACATTGTCAAGGTGGAGGGCAACGCCTACTTCCCGGCGGAGGCGCTGAGCGGCGATTGTTTCCGGCCCTCCAGCCACCGCACCGTCTGCGGCTGGAAGGGTGAGGCCCACTACTACGACGTTGTGTTGGACGGGCAGGTGAATGCCAACGCCGCCTGGTTCTATCCCGATCCCAAGGCCGCCGCCGAGGAGATCCGCGGCCGCGTGGCCTTCTGGAAAGGGGTCACGGTCAGCAACGGCTGATCGACGGCCCGGCCGCCGCGCCGGCACGGGCGAGCACAAGAAGGGCCCCGCCATCCGCCGCCTGCTGCAGGAGACTTCACCAGGCCAGCAGCCCGGCCCAGTTGAAGCAATTCATCGCGCCCTTCGTACTGGATTCCGAGGCCCACCTGTCCGAGCCCCGGCTTAACTGTGGCATCGGGAGATGAATTGTGGCTGGGCTGCCGCCAAGTCGGCCACCATGCTCAGCCTGGATCGGCTGGTGGACGCCGTGGCCAGGCCCCCTGATCGCAGCAACTAGTTGCGCATACCTAATTGCGCATACCTAGTTGCGCATACAATGCATCTAGGGCCATAGTCTTGGGATCTTGTGTGGGGATCGCATTTAACTACACCATCTCAAAGCCAGATGCTGCTGGAGAGACGACTGAAACGAAGACAAGCGGTTCTTGACCTGTATTAAGCACACCATGAACTTCTCGGCGATGGGCTACCAGCACATCTCCCTTGGCGATGGCAATCGACTCCCCAGTAGAACTAACGAGATACTCGCCGCTACCGGAAAGAATAGTCCAGGTATCTTGGCCATCAGGATGTACATGAGCAGAGATACGTTGACCTGGTTTGACATGCCAAGCCACGACCGCACAGTCAGCCGACTCGGTTAGGACAGAGCGCAAGGGCTCACCGTCTGCTGGGTGGAGGTAATCTGTGATCTTGAATAGACGCTCCGGGCACATTGTGGACTCCATGGAACTGATTTAACCAGTTTTAGTGAGAATGGCGGCGCAGCTGTTCATTGAGGCCTTCCGAGCCAAGCCCAGCGACACGGCCAACAAGGCGAGTGAATAAGCAGCAGCGCGAGGGGCGACTGCTCTGTGACGCTTGATTCGGTGATTCAGCCGATCTGGATCACAAGCCGAGCTCTGAAAGAGAAGGATGGTCATCGGGACGGCGCCCGAGACTCCAATGATACTTCCGTTCGCTGTCTTGGATGGGAAGATCATTTATACTAGCGATGCGTAATCGCATGAAACCATGGTAGTCAAACTCCCAATTCTCGTTACCGTAAGACCGATACCATTGGCCGGCATCATCGTGCCACTCGTAGGCAAAGCGCACGGCAATCCGGTTACCTTCAAACGCCCATAGCTCTTTGATGAGTCGATAATCGAGTTCCTTGTTCCATTTGCGGATCAGAAACTCAAGAATGGCCGGACGACCCGAAACGAACTCTGAGCGGTTGCGCCAAGTGCTGTCGGGTGTATAGGCAAGTGAAACCTTCTCTGGGTCCCGCATGTTCCATGCGTCTTCCGCCATACGGACCTTCTTGGCTGCCGTCTCAGCATTGAAGGGAGGGAATGGCGGTCTTGGGTTTTCTGGAGCGGACATGTTGGTTCAAGTTTTGCAGAATTGCCTAAGGGTATGTTAGCTGATGCTGAAGCGAGAAGCGCACATCAATGTTCCGTGTGGGAGTTCTGTGTGGGAGTTCTGTTTGGGAGTTCTGTTTGGGATCGTCGCGCAGCCATTCAGAGTGTGCATAAGCTTCGACCTGAGAACGCTTGCTATCACTTGGCCGTAAAGAGCTACGGATTTCGGGTCTCCGTGGGTTCACAACTTGCCTGCCACTCAGGGGCAGCGATCACCGACTCACCCAGGGGCTACGGAACCCGGCACGGCCGGACTTAACAGCCGAGCAGTCGGCCACAGCGCTCCAGCCCTTCAGCGCAGTCGCCCCGCATCAGCAGGCCAGAGCCCCCCCAGACGAGGCGCAGCGGCAGGTCGGTGAAGCCGGCCCCCACCTCCCGCACCGGTTCAAAGCCCAGCCGCTGGAAATAGCGCACCAGGCAGCGGTGCTGACGGTCACCGTCGCGGATGGCCAGCAGCCGGGCGCTGCGGCAGGGCGTGCTCTCCAGGGCCCAGGCGAAGGTGGCGGCCCAGATCAGCAGGCCGACCCCGGCGGTGTCCTGGCCCTGCACCCGCATCGTGTCGAGCTGCAGGCCGGCGGAGATTGGTAGGCACCAGCCCTTGAGTTCTCCCAGCAGCTGGGCTCGATCAACGGCGAGGGGCCGAGCCACCCCCACCTGGAAGCTCCACACCCCTAGGCGACGGGGGGCCCGCAGGCGCAGCTTGAGGCCCCGCGCGGCCGCCAGCGCTTCCACCCGCTCCAGGCTCAGGGGGGGAAGGGGAAGCGTTGCGATCGAGGGGGCAGCGCTGGTCATGGCCGGTAGAGCTCGGCCGCCACCACGGCCTCACAGGGCAGCGGACCGCCATAGAGGTGCGGGAACAGTTCACCGCTCTCTGGCGCCGGTTCCTCCCGCACCTCCAAGCCGGCGGCCGCCAACCTCTTGGGATCGAGGCTGAGCAAGCGAACCGGACCGGCGTCGGCATAGAAACGCTCAAAGGTGGCGGCGATCTGGTGGGCATGGCTGGCATGGAGGAAGCCCACCTGCTCAAGGGACAGGCCCCGGGTGGAGCGGCGGTAGACCCCCTCCGCCTTGGCAACGCGCCACTCCTCCGTCAGGGCTAGGTGGTAGAGCCAGCTTGGAGACCGCCAGGGCTGACGGAAGGCCAAGGGTGGGGCCATCACCGCCGCCAGCTCCGCGCTGGTCTCAAAGCGGTCCAGCCAGGCCCGCACGGCCTCCAGCCCGGCTGTGGTGGCGAAGCCGGCGGGATCGGCGATGCGGAACTGGCGCACAAAGGGCAGCAAGGCCCAGTCAGCCAGGCAGGACTGCGGGCCCAGCAACCAGCCTTTGCCCACACCGCAGCCAGAAGCGCCTTCCTCAAGCCGACTGTTCCAACGCCGCAGGATGGCCAGAGTTGCCTGGTGATGGGCGCCGGGATCCTCGCCCGGGTAGCGGTTGGCGTACTTGAAGCGCTCCAGGTGGTGTTTGAAGGGCCCATCGTTCTCGGCCACCAGCGCCGCGATCCGCCGCCGCTGCTCGCCCGCAGCCTCCCCCCGCACCGCCCGACGCAACCAGTCCTGGGGGTCGCGCTGCTCCAGGGCCCAGGTCATCACATCGAGGCTCTCGGTGAGCGGCGGGCCATCCGGACGCTCCAACACCGGCACCGTGGCCGGCGGCCATCGCTCCAGCAACTCCGGGGGCCTGGCCCCAAGGTTCACCTCCCGCACCTCCACCCCAACCCCGGCGGTGGCCAGGGCGAGGCGGGCGCGGATCGCATAGGGGCAGCGGCGGAAACTCCAGAGGATTGCTGCCTCCTCATCTGGCCTTGGCGCCATCGGAGCGGCCATGATCAGAAGAGATAGGCCAGGATCAACACCGCTGCCAGGCCGGCCAGGGAGATCTGCTGAAAGCGGCGATCGGCAAGATCGATCCTTCTCCGATGCATCCATTCAGCCGCCGGTGCGACTTGATCAGCGGTTTCATTGGAAACGGCGGCCTCGGCGACGGCAAGGACATTGATGCCCCAGACAAACAAAACAAACTGAGCGATCGCTATCAGGTAGCAGAAGGCGTAGATGATGTCGAGGAAGGTGAGGTAGGGGAGTGGCGGTAATTCGGCCTGGTACGTCTGCTGCATCACCACCAGCGTCAGCAGGGCGGTTGAGGGAATGGCCAGCCGCAATTCGCCGAGGGAAGCCTCCAGACTCGGGGCTAGGAACACGACCGCCATCACGATCAGCAGCGGCAACAGCCATTGTAGGAAGGCCGTGAATCGGTGGATGCGGTAGTAAACCCGCAATTCAGTCATGGAGAAATCGCGGGTGGCGCGATCATCAAAATCGGTCGGGTAGGTATGAATCAGGGGCTGAATATTCACGCCAACTTCCTGATAGCCCCTGATCGAGGCATAGGCCCCCACCAGACCCTCCTGGTTGGCCTCCGGCACCAAAAGCACGGGATCCTCACCATCCACGGCAAAGGATTGGGGGCGGGTTTCGAACAGCAAAGGCAGCGAGAGCTGGTTAAAGGGTGAACGGCGCATATTGAGATCATCGATGTAGAAGTGGCCGGAAAAGCGGAACAGCTGGTAACGGCTACCATCAGGGCGCAGCTGCGGTTCGGCGTTATCAGCTTCCACATGGAAGTCGTAGCCGACGATGTTGTTCACCACCTCTACCAGCTGATCGGGGTCGATCTTCTCGGCTTCGATCCGTTGCTGCACCGCCGCGGGCCATTCCAGCCAGTACCAGCCGTCAGCCATGTAGGTCTGGTCCGGGATCGAGAGGTTGTGGGCGTTCTCCAGATGCACCCCCAGGCGGATGCGCGGTGCGGCGGCCAGCTCGGGGGGAATGGGCTCCAGGCGCCTGTAGAGATCGCGGCGCCGCACCGGTTGCGGTTGCATGACCGGCGGCTGGTGCCCTTCGCCGGGTTTCAGAGTTGCCCGTCCATCGCCCGCACCGGCGGCTCCGTGATGGAGCAGCGAGAAGGCCACTCCCAGGGTGAGCAGCAAGGCCAGCAGACTCGCCAGCCAGCGGGGCCGATGGGTTGGGGGTTGGGGAGAGACCCCGCGAAGCCGCTCAGCCATGGCTTGGCTGCGGGGGGTGCCCGGGAGGGAATTCCCTCCCGATGTGCGCCTCACCCCGCCGGCGGGCCAGATCCACTTGACGCTGGCGTTCGCTGAATCGTTCCCGGTCCTCCGGCGCAAGGCGAGGGATGCAATGGCGACAGCTCACGCCTTCGCAGTAGCTCGGCAGCGCCCGGTCGGCGGGTGACAGGGGCATGCGGCAGCCATGGCAGAGGCTGTGATCGCCGCGCTCCAACCGATGGTTCACCGCCACCCGCTGATCGAACACAAAGCAATCTCCCTGCCAGCGGCTCTCGGCCGGATCCACGGCCTCCAGGTAGCGCAGGATGCCGCCCTGCAGATGGTGCACCCCCTCGAAGCCCTCCTCGATCAGATGGGCCGTGGCCTTCTCGCAGCGGATGCCGCCGGTGCAGAAGAGGGCCAGGGCCCTGGGCCGTTGCGCTTCCACCAGGGGGCGCAGCTGCCGCTCCACCCAAGCGGGAAACTCCCGAAAGGAGGACGTACCAGGATGAACGGACCCAGCAAACGTTCCCACGGCGACCTCATAAATATTGCGGGTGTCGATCACCAGGGTCCTGGGATCCGAGATCAGGGCGTTCCAGTCTTGGGGGTCCACGTAGGCGCCCACCGCCGCGGTGGGATCCACCTCCGCCCGGCCGATCGTGACAATCTCCCGTTTCAGCCGCACCTTGAGGCGGTGGAAGGCCTGATCTTTTGTGCAGTGGCGCTTCACCTCCAGGGACTTGAGGCCCGGATCGGCCTGCTGCAGGAGCTCCAGCAGCTCCTCCACTCCGGCCTCCGGACCGCTCACGGTGCCGTTCACCCCCTCAGGGGCGAGCAGCACCGTGCCCTTCACGTCCCCCGCGCTCCCCACGGCCAGAAGCCGTTGGCGCAACTCCGCGAGATGCGCCTCGGCCAGGGGGGCGAAGCGATAGAAGGCGGCCACCTGCAGGCTCATCGGGCCAGAGCGGGTTCCGCTTCCACCCGAACCCCAGCCGCTGCCAGAAGCTCCCGATCAGCCTCCACCGCGGGGTTGCCGGTGGTGAGCAGGGTGTCGCCGTAGAAGATCGAATCGGCCCCGGCGAGCAGGCAGAGGATCTGGGCCTCACGATTCAGTTGCTCCCGGCCGGCGCTGAGCCGCACCCGGCTGTGGGGCATCAGGATGCGGGCGGTGGCCACCATCCGCACCAAATCGAGGGGGTCCACCGCCGGGCGATCTTCCAGGGGGGTACCCTCCACCGCCACCAGGGCATTGATCGGCACGCTTTCGGGGTGGGGATCGAGGCTGGCCAGCACTTGAAGCAGCGAGGCCCGGTCGGCGTTGCTCTCGCCCAGGCCGATGATGCCGCCGCAGCAGAGCTGAATGCCCGCCGTGCGCACCCGCTCCAGGGTTTCGAGGCGCTCCTGATAGGAGCGAGTGCTGATGATCCGGTCGTAGTGCTCCGGGCTGGTGTCGAGGTTGTGGTTGTAGGCGGTGAGGCCGGCCTCGGCCAAGCGGGCGGCCTGGGGCCCGGTGAGCATGCCGGCGGTCACGCAGGCCTCCAGCCCCAGCTCCCGCACGCCCCGCACCATGGCCAGCATCGCCTCAAAAGGAGCACCATCGCGGATGTCGCGCCAGGCCCAGCCCATACAAAAACGGTGGGCGCCGGCATCCCGGGCATCCCGAGCCCGCGCCAGCACCAGCTCCACCTCCAGCTCGGGACGGCCGCTCACATCACTGCTGTGGTGGATCGACTGGGGGCAGTAGGCACAGTCCTCCTCACAGCCGCCGGTCTTGACGCTCAGCAGGGAGGCCAGCTGCACCCGGTAACCTGGGTTAGCGGCGCGATGCACCTGCTGGGCCTGCCAGAGGAGCTCCATCAGGGGGAGATCAAGCAGGGCCTGGATTTCGGCCTGGCTCCAGTCGTGACGGGTGATCATGCCGGCGTCTCCACCCCACCGAAGCGGCGGTTGCGGCCCTGGTAGTCCAGGAGTGCTGCGAGCAGGGCCTGAGCGTCGAAATCGGGCCAGAGCACATCGGTGATGTGAAGCTCGGCGTAAGCCAGCTGCCAGAGCAGGAAGTTGCTAATCCGTTGCTCGCCGCTGGTGCGGATCAGGAGGTCGGGATCGGGTTCACCAGCGGTGTGCAGTTCGGCCGCAAAACGCTCCTCATCGAGGCAGGCCGGATCGAGGTCGCCCCGGGCGGCCTGCTCCGCCAGACGACGGGCGGCCCGCACCAGCTCCCGACGGCCGCCGTAGTTGGTGCAGACGTTGAAATGGATGCCGGTGTTGGCGGCGGTTCGAGCCGTGGCATCGGCGATCAAGCTCTGCAGACCCTGGGGTAGTTCCTCGAGATCGCCGAGAAAGCGAATCCTCACCTGCTCCCTCTCCAAGGCCTCCAGCTCTCGGGCCAGCACTCGCTCGAAGAGGGTCATCAGGAAGGTGACCTCCTCCCCGGGGCGGCTCCAGTTCTCCGTGGAGAAGGCGTAGGCGGTAAGGGCCCCGATGCCCCAGTCGCTGCAGAGGCGGAGGGTGCGCTTGAGGGCCTCCACGCCGGCCCGATGGCCCATCACGCGGGGCAGCCCCCGCTGGCGGGCCCAGCGGCCATTGCCGTCCATGATCACCGCCACATGGGCGGGGAGTCGGTCAGGATCCAGCTGCCGCGGCAGAGGCTGACGCTGGGATAGGGGAGTGGTCGCCAGGACGCGACTCATCCGCGGGGCTCCGGCGGGTCCAAGGCCACGGTACGACCCGCCGGTGCCGTACCGGCCGCCGCCAGGGCCTCGGTGAGCAGGTCGTGGAGTCGGCTGCTGGTGATCGGTCGCTCCAGCCGCCCCTGGCTGGCCAGGGAGAGGGTGCCGGTCTCCTCGGAGACCACCACGCAGAGGCAGCGGTCGAAGCGCTCGGTGAGGCCAAGGGCTGCCAGATGGCGGGTGCCGAATCGGTTCGGACCTTGCCGGGAGAGGGGCAGGATCACCCCAGCGGCCACCACCCGGTTCTTCTGCACCAGCACGGCGCCGTCGTGGAGCGGGGTATCAGCCGCGAAGAGATTCAGGAGCAGGTCCACCGAAAGGCGCGCATCGAGATGGATGCCGGGATTGAGGAAATCCTCCGGCCGCAGGTCGCTGCCCACATCCAGCACCATCAGCGCCCCACGCCGGGACTGGGACAGCCGCCCGGCCGCCTCGGTGAGGGTGCTCACGGATCCGGAGGTGAGCTGATCGCCACTGCGATCAGCAAACAACACCCCGAGTCGACCGGTGCCGAGCAATTCCATCAACCGGCGCAGATCGCCCTGCCACAGGATCGCCAAGGCCAGGCTGCAGGCCAGCACGAGGGCATCAATGAGCTTGCTGGTGAGGGGAAGGGGCGCATAGCGCTGCACCATCCAGGCCAGGGCCACCAAGAAGAGATAACCCCGCAGCAGCCAGAGAGTGCGCGCTTCCTTGACCCTGCCGAGCAGAAGGACGCCGATGGATCCTGCAAGGGCAACATCTGCCAGCAGCAACAAGGAATCCCCGGTGGGCTGCCAAATCACTGGGTCAATCGTTCCGCTGCTGAAATCAAGGGGCCAGCTGCGCATGGCCAGCATGCCCATGCCCTGATTCAGGTTATCGGCTGTAGATGGGGCGGCAGAAGGTCGTAGCGCAGTAGTTCCTCCGGCTGTTCGCGCCGTTGCACCACCTCCGCCTCCCCACCGTGCACGAGCACCGTGGCCGGACGAGGAATCCGGTTGTAATTGGATGCCATCGAAGCGTTGTAGGCACCGGTGGCGAACACGGCCAGCACGGCCCCGGCGGCAGGCTGGGGAAGGGCGATGTCCGGCAAAAGCACATCGCCGGATTCGCAATGTTTGCCGGCCACGGTGAAGGACCCCTCGACTGCCGCCAGAGGCTGTGCCGCCAGTACGGCGGTGTAGCGCGATTGGTAAGTGATCGGGCGCGGGTTGTCGCTCATGCCGCCGTCGATCGACACATAGGTGCGGATGCCGGGGATCTCCTTGCGGCTGCCCACGGTGTAAAGGGTCACTCCGGCGGTGGCCACCAGGGAACGGCCGGGTTCACAGAGCAGACGAGGCAGGCTGAGCCCCCGCTCGCGGCAGGCGGTGGCCACAGCCTCGGCCACGGTGCGCACCCAGTCCTGGATCGTCGGGGGATCATCAGTGGCCACATAGCGGATCCCCAGCCCCCCGCCCACGTTGAGATCGGAGCAGGGGTGGCCTAGGGAGCGGGCCAGGGCGAGGGCGTCGGCCATCACGGCGGCCAGGTCGCGGTGGGGCTCAATTTCGAAGATCTGGGAGCCAATGTGGGCATGGAGCCCATCCAGCCAGGCCCAGCTGCAGCTGGCCAGATGGCGGAGAACTGGCTCCAGCTGGTCAGGATCGAAGCCGAACTTGCTGTCGAGATGGCCGGTGCGGATGTACTCGTGGGTGTGGCACTCGATGCCGGGGGTGAAGCGCACCAATAGCCGCACCGGGGACCGCCGGCCCGGAGCGATGCGGGTGAGGATCTCCACGTCTTGCCAGTTGTCGAGCACCACGGTGACGCGGTGAGCCAGGGCCAGCTCAAGCTCCTCCTCGGATTTGTTGTTGCCGTGCAACACGATCCGCTCCGGAGGCATCCCCCCCTGGAGCGCGGTGAGCAGCTCTCCAGCAGACACCGCATCAAGCCCTAGCCCCTCGGAGGCCACCAAGGCGGTCAGGGCGAGGGAGCTGTTGGCCTTGGAGGCATACAGCGCCAGGGAAGGCCCGGGATAGAAGGTCTCGAGGGCCTGGCGGTAGGCCCGGCAGGTGGCCCTGAGAGTGGCCTCGTCGAGCACGTAGAGCGGGGTGCCGTAGCTGCGGGCGAGGTCTTCGAGCCGGCAGCCGCCCACCACGAGGACGCCCTCCTGATCGACCGCTGTGGTGATCGGTGCGAGGTTCCGGTTCGGACTGACGGCATCCACGTCGGGCTCGAACGCTTCCAAACCCTCAACAGCCGCAGGGGAAGTCCCGCCTTCGGCGAAGCCGGATGGGGCGCTGTCGGGGGCTGACGTGGACACCATGGTGGTCGGGCTGCGGAGTTCAGCCGGAAGCGATCCGGCGCCGCTGCGGAAAGGGAATCCGCAATCGTAGGGATCTTCCCGACCTCGACCGCCGTGGATCCCGAAGCACGAACGGAGACGGGGCAGGGCCTGATCCGGCCGCTGCGGCCGGCGGATCTGGCGGACTGCCTCGATCTCGACCGGCGGGCCCTCGGAGGCCTTTGGAGCGAGACGCAATGGCAGCGTGAACTGGCCGAGGCGAACAGGCCGGGACTCGGGATCTGGCAGGCGGACGGCCTTCGGGCCATGGCCTGTGGTTGGCTCATCCTCGACGAACTCCACATCACCGTGGTGGCGGTGGATCCTTTCTTCCGGCGCCGCGGTCTTGGTCGTGGGGTGCTGGCGGGTCTGCTGGCCCATGGCCAGGCGGCTGGCGCCCGCCACGCCACCCTGGAGGTGGCCGCTCCAAACGGGGCCGCCAGGGGCCTTTACGCAGCAGCTGGATTCCAGGAAGCGGGGATCCGTCGCGCTTACTACCGAAATGGCGACGATGCCCTGATCCAATGGCTGAAGCTGGTTCGATGAGCAATGGTACGGGAAACCGGCAATTTGTGTTAACGCGGGAGCCAACGTTGAGGACTTGATTTATGCCAGGAACTGCCAGATCCCTTGCCATCACTGAGACTTCTGGAATGGTGCCAACGGCAACCCACGCTGCGCTTCAATCCTGATAGGTTGGTATCACTGCAACAGGCCCCGGCCCATGTTCGAGCGGTTTACCGAGAAGGCCATCAAGGTGATCATGCTGGCCCAAGAGGAGGCCAGACGACTGGGTCACAACTTTGTGGGAACCGAGCAGATCCTGCTCGGGTTGATCGGCGAGGGAACCGGCGTGGCCGCCAAGGTTCTCAAGTCAATGGGAGTCAACCTCAAGGACGCTCGGGTCGAGGTGGAGAAGATCATCGGCCGGGGGTCCGGCTTCGTGGCGGTGGAGATCCCTTTCACCCCCAGGGCCAAGCGAGTGCTTGAGCTCTCCCTGGAGGAGGCCCGCCAACTCGGTCACAACTACATCGGCACCGAACATCTGCTGCTCGGCCTCATCCGCGAGGGCGAGGGCGTCGCCGCCCGCGTGCTGGAGAACCTCGGCGTTGACCTCGCCAAGGTGCGCACCCAGGTGATCCGCATGCTCGGCGAGACCGCCGAGGTTGCCGCCGGAGGTGGCGGCAAGGGGTCCACCAAGACCCCAACCCTCGATGAGTTCGGCAACAACCTCACTCAGATGGCGGCCGAGGCCAAGCTGGATCCCGTAGTGGGCCGCCACAACGAGATTGATCGGGTGATCCAGATCCTCGGCCGACGCACCAAGAACAACCCCGTTCTGATCGGTGAACCGGGCGTCGGCAAGACCGCCATCGCTGAGGGGCTCGCGCAACGCATCACCCAGGGTGATATTCCCGACATCCTCGAGGACAAGCGGGTCCTCACCCTCGACATCGGCCTACTGGTGGCAGGCACCAAGTACCGCGGTGAGTTCGAGGAGCGCCTCAAGAAAATCATGGAGGAGATCCGCTCTGCCGGGAACGTGATCCTGGTGATCGATGAGGTTCACACCCTGATCGGAGCCGGTGCCGCCGAGGGCGCCATTGATGCCGCCAACATTCTCAAACCCGCATTGGCCCGGGGCGAGCTGCAATGCATCGGAGCAACCACCCTCGACGAATACCGTAAGCACATTGAGCGGGATGCGGCATTGGAGCGCCGCTTCCAGCCCGTGATGGTGGGTGAGCCGTCCGTTACCGACACCATCGAGATCCTGCGGGGCCTGCGCGAGCGCTACGAGCAGCATCACCGGCTCAAGATCTCCGATGAGGCTTTGGTGGCCGCCGCCACTCTCGGCGATCGCTACATCTCCGACCGTTTCCTGCCCGACAAGGCCATCGACCTGATCGACGAGGCCGGCAGTCGGGTGAGGCTGATGAACTCCAAGCTGCCTCCCGCCGCTAAGGAGGTGGACAAGCAGCTTCGGTCCGTGCAGAAGGAGAAGGAGGACGCCGTTCGCGATCAGGACTTCACCAAGGCCGGAGAACTGCGCGATAGAGAAGTGGAATTGCGCGACCAGATCCGCTCCATCCTCCAGACCCGCCGCGATGGCGAAACCAGCGAAAGCGGTGAGAATCCGGACGCGGCTATCCCCGCCACGGGTGGAACCGAAACCAGCGATGTTGCTACTGGCGAGCGGAATCCCGTCGTCACCGAGGAGGACATCGCACAGATCGTGGCTTCCTGGACCGGCGTGCCTGTGCAAAAGCTCACCGAGAGCGAATCGGTGAAACTGCTCAACATGGAGGAAACCCTCCACCAGCGTCTGATCGGCCAAGACGAAGCCGTGAAGGCTGTGTCTCGGGCGATCCGCAGGGCCCGTGTTGGATTGAAGAATCCCAACCGTCCGATCGCCAGCTTCATTTTCTCTGGACCCACCGGTGTGGGCAAAACGGAGCTCACCAAGTCACTCGCCGCCTATTTCTTCGGCAGTGAAGAAGCGATGATCCGCCTCGACATGTCCGAATACATGGAACGGCATACGGTCAGCAAGCTGATCGGTTCGCCTCCGGGCTATGTGGGCTTCAACGAAGGGGGCCAGCTCACCGAGGCGGTGCGGCGCCGCCCCTACACGGTGGTGCTGTTCGATGAAATCGAAAAAGCCCATCCCGATGTGTTCAACCTCCTGTTGCAACTCCTTGAAGACGGCCGCCTCACCGATTCCAAGGGACGCACGGTGGATTTCAAGAACACCCTGATCATCATGACTTCGAATATTGGATCGAAGGTGATCGAAAAAGGCGGCGGTGGGCTGGGCTTTGAATTCGGCGGTGGCGACGCAGAAGAAACCAACTACAACCGAATCCGCTCCTTGGTGAACGAAGAGCTCAAGCAGTACTTCCGGCCTGAGTTCCTCAACCGCCTCGACGAAATTATCGTCTTCCGTCAGCTCAGCCGCGATGAGGTGAAGGAGATCGCCGAAATCATGCTGCGGGAGGTGTTCGGTCGCATGCAGGAGAAGGGCATCACCCTTTCGGTCACGGAAGCGTTCAAGGAGCGACTCGTTGAGGAGGGTTACAACCCGAGCTATGGGGCTCGCCCACTCAGGAGGGCTGTGATGCGGCTGCTTGAAGACAGCCTTGCCGAAGAATTCCTTTCAGGCCGACTTGCCGATGGCGATGCCGCATTGGTTGATGTCAATGCCGAGAAACAGGTGGTGATTCGAAAACAGCTGGAGAGTATTGCCATCCCCGAACTAGCCGGGGCCTCCGCTTGAGGTCATCCCTCTTGGCGAGCCCACACACGGTCCCCAATCACCTGTGCCCCAACTAGGGCTCACAGCCTCCAAGACCATGGGCACCTTCACCACCACCCAAGCGATCGCCCCAGCGCTCCTGTTGCGCGGTGATGTCTTTTGGCCTCAAGCGATTGAGGCCATCGCTCAGCTCGGCAATCGCCCCCTGCTTCTGGGTCGCAGTGCCGGCACCGCAACCCTCCGCGAAGGGCTGCTGGCCCAGTTCGGCAGCCACGGACTAATGCCGCAAGCAGCTTGCCTCCAGCATGACTGCTGTGAGCAGGATCTCGCCCGGATCAGCGCCTTGGCCGAAACTTCAGCCTGCGACATGGTCATCGCTGCCGGAGGAGGCAAGGTGCTGGATGCAGGCAAGCTCCTGGCCGATCGCCTTGACCTCCCCTGCGTCACCGTGCCGACCAGCGCCGCCACCTGCGCCGGCTGGACGGCGCTGGCCAACCTCTATTCCCCCAACGGCGCCTTTGCGCAAGACGTCACCCTCAGGCGTTGTCCAGAGCTGCTGGTGTTCGACCATGCCCTGGTGGTTCAGGCGCCGGCCCGCACCTTGGCCAGCGGCATCGCCGACGCCATGGCCAAGTGGTATGAGGCCTCGGTGAGCAGCGGTGGCAGCGAAGACGGCCTGGTCCAGCAGGCCGTTCAAATGGCTCGCATCCTGCGGGACCAACTGCTACTCGAGGGCCAGGAGGCGATGGCGAACCCCGGCGGGGCCGCCTGGAAGCGGGTGGCTGAGGCCTCGGCCCTCACCGCCGGTCTAGTCGGTGGCCTGGGGGGGGCCCGCTGCCGCACCGTGGCAGCCCACGCCGTCCACAACGGCCTCACCCAGCTGGAAGCCACCCATGGCAGCCTTCACGGCGAAAAGGTGGGCTTCGGCGTTCTGGTGCAGCTGCGGCTTGAGGAGCTGGTGGGGGGCAACCGACTGGCGGCACAGGCCAGACGGCAGCTGCTTCCCTTCTTCCGGGCCCTGGCCCTGCCCCTGAGCCTCGCCGACCTGGGCCTCGGCTCCGCCAGCCTCAGCGATCTCATGGCGGTGTGCGACTTCGCCTGCCGGGAGGATTCCGACCTTCACCACCTGCCCTTCCAGGTTGCCCCCGACGATCTGCTGGCGGCCCTGGTCAGCACCACAGTCGAGCGCCAGCCTGCATGAGCACAACCGTCCGCGATGGCCGCCAGCTCGTGGAGTCGGCGGCCAGGACCCTGCTCGACCCCCTGGGCCGGGACTTGGCTATGGCAGTGCAATGGTGGGAGCTGGAGGGACTGCCTGACCGCTGGCCTGTGGCGGTGATCGGCCAGGGCCCACCGCTTCTACTGCTCCACGGCTTCGACAGTTCCTTCCTGGAGTTCCGCCGCCTCGCTCCCTTGCTGGCTCCTCACCACCAGCTGTTCATCCCCGACCTTTACGGCTTTGGCTTCAGCCCTCGCCCCGCCGATGGCAGCTTTTCCCCAGACGGTGTCCTGGCCCATCTCGATGCACTCCTGGAGGCCCTGCTGCGCCAGGGGATCGATGAACCACTGGGTGTAATCGGAGCCTCGATGGGTGGGTCCGTGGCCGTTGAACTGGCCCGCCGCCATGCCGGGCGGGTGGGGCGATTGTTACTGCTGTCGCCGGCGGGGCTCACCGGGCGCCCCATGCCGCTCCCGCCTGGCCTCGATGCCCTAGGGGTCTGGTTCCTGGGGCGGCCCGGGGTGCGGCGGGGACTGTGCCGCTCCGCCTTCGCCGATCCGGACTCGGCCGTCGGAGCCGCCGAACTGGAGATCGCCTCATTGCATCTGGCCACCCCCGGCTGGGGCGAGGCCTTGGGTCGCTTTGCCCGCTCCGGTGGTTTCGCCGGTTGCGGCGACCCCCTGCCAGAGCAGCCCCTGCAAGTGCTCTGGGGCCGGGAGGATCGGATTCTGCGACCACCCCAGAAACGCGCCGCCCAGACGCTTCTCGGTGATCGGCTGCGAGAACTGGACGCCTGCGGGCACCTGCCCCACGTCGACCAACCCCAGGCGGTGGCGGCATGCTGGCTGGAATCCAATACCGGCTGAGCGATGCCCACGGACCGTCCTTCCTTCACGCCCCACCAAGCCTCTCTACACCGGTCACGCCCCTGCGACAAGCGGCAGATGCCCTGGCTAGCGCGATTCGCGCTGATCATGGGAATGCTCCTGGCCCTGGTGTTCACCGCTCCCGGCGCCGCCCAAGCATCCTTACTCCACCTGGAGGGGCCCCCTCCGGCCGACCTTGGCCTGCACCACGAGCATCTGTCACCCTGCCCGTCTCCCGCCCACTGCGCGCGGGAAGACTGGTCCGCGGCGGATCCTGCCGCCGCCCTGGAAAAGCTTCTACCCGCCGTGTTGGCTCTTGAGGGCGTTGAGATCGTGGAAACGGGATCCGGCTACATCCACGCCACCGCAAGCAGCCGCATCTTCGGCTTCGTGGACGACCTGGAACTCCATGCCGCATCGGCCGACGGGGTCATCGAGGCACGCTCCCTGTCCCGCATCGGTGACTCCGACCTAGGGGTCAATGGCCGCCGGCTGAACACCCTCCGGCGTGCCCTGGAGGCAGCCTGAGCCCCCCCGGCTCAGCCTTCTCCACCTTCGCCACCTTAGCCACCATGCTTCTCGCCAGCGGGCCGGGGCGCAGCGGGAGCCGCAGGCGGCGCCACAGCGGGCTTCCCCATCTCCGCCGGACCCGGGCCGCTATCGCCGGAGGGCACCCGGGCGCAGCCACCGCCCATGGCCACCAGACCGGCAGTGGCAAGAAAAAGAGCAATGCGGGAACGATCCAAGGCAGGTCTCACTCACGGATGGCCATTCTTGGCAAGCGGCACAGGCCACGGGGGCCAAGATGCCACCGATGCCTGTGCCAATCATCACGTTTTCAGGTCTCCCCTGTTCCCCAGCACCATGCGGTTCCAGATCGATGGCGTGCTCCAATCCCAGGCCCTGGAAGAGCTGCGTAATGAGCTCCTCGCGCTAGAGGTCGACTGGCGGCCAGGCCAGGAGAGTGCCGGCTGGCATGCCCGCGGCGTGAAGCACAACCGCCAGCTCGACCGCGCCTCCCCCCTGCATCAGCGGCTGGCCGCTCTGGTGACCGCCAGCCTCGAGGCCCAGCCACTGCTCCAGGCGGCCGCTCTGCCGGTGCGACTCCACGGGCTGCTATTCAGCCGCTGCGGGCCCGGGGAAGGCTATGGCCGCCATGTCGACAACGCCTTCATGGCCGGGGGGCGGGCGGATGTGTCCTTCACCCTCTTCCTGCAGGATCCGGCCGCGTACAGCGGCGGTGGCCTGATGCTCGAAACGCCCGCTGGGGAGGACGAAGTGCGGCTGGCGGCCGGCAGCGCCATCGTGTATCCGAGCACCCTGCTGCATCGAGTGGCGCCCGTGACCGGGGGCGAACGGCTCGTGGCGGTGGGCTGGATCCAGAGCCGGGTGCGCGACGCCGAACGGCGCGAGATCCTCTTCGACCTCGACACGGCCCGCCGTCAGATCTTCCAGCGGGAGGGCAAGACCGAGGTGTTCGACCTGATCAGCCGCAGCTACAGCAACCTTCTGCGCCGCTGGGGTGAATGAGGCGCCAGCATGGCCGCCGCCGGGGATCCCCGGTGCCAACCCCGAACCGAAAAAGGCTGCCCCCATGCCGGAACTGCCCACCAACCCGGTGGCCCCCGAAAGCCACAGCCCCGACCGAAAAGCCGTGCTGGCCGCCTCGGCCCCCTGGCTCGGTGCGTTGCTCAACGTGCTGCCCGGTCTCGGGGCAGGCTACCTGTATCAACGCCGCTGGCGGGCCTGGTGGATCACCTCGGGCCTCTCCAGCGCCTGGTTCCTGCTCGGGGCCATGCTGCAGCCGGACCCCTCCGCGATCGATCCGCGCACGCGCATGGTGGGGCTGGGGGGACTTCTGCTGTTGGCCGCCGTGAGCGCAGTGGAAGCCTTCCTGGCAGCCCGCCGGGCCCGGATGGAGTGAGGCTTCCCCTTTCCTGTTAAGAGAGCCCCAATCCCCTGCGGAAGCATGGACACCCTCCCCCCAACCAGTGCCGAGACGTTGACACCGGCCGGACCGCTGTTGGGACTGCTCTCGAAGGGACTGGAACTGTGGCTACGCCAGCAGTGCTCCTCGATCGAGGGGCTGGAGATTCAGCTGGAGGGGTCGGCGGCCCAGCTGATGCGAGGTCGCCTGGAGGGGGTGAGGCTGCGGGCCCGTCGAGTGGTGTACCGGAACCTGCGCTTCGACCGGGTGGAGCTGGCCAGCGGTGTGATCCGGGTGCGGATCGGGGCCCTGCTGCGGGGCCACAGCCTGAAACTGGAGCACCCCTTCCAGGTGCGGGGCAGCGTGGCCTTCAGCGGCAACGACCTCGGGGTGTCCCTGGCCACACCCTCCTGGCGCAGCCTGGGTGATGGCCTGGCGGAGCAGATTCTCGGCCTCAGCCCCCTGGCGGGGCTGCGGATTGAGGAAGAGCGGCTTGTGCTGATCGCCCATGGCTCCGGCAGCGGAAAGTCTTTGGAGGTACCGACCAGCGTGCGGGCCGTAGAGGGCAACCTTGAAGTGCAGAGCCTCGATGGCGGCGCCTTGGCCCGGTTGCCGATGGATCCCGCCATCCGAATCGAGCAGGCCCAGATCGGCGCCGGGCTGCTGCAACTCCTGGGCGAAGCTCGGGTTTCCCCCTAGGAGGTCAGTCCCTCAGAGACGTGCTGGATGCCAGGGTGAAGGGGTGATGCCGATGCGCTGCACCCAATGGCTGGCCATCCCCCTTTGAACCAGACCGGGGCGTTCCGGCTGGGACTCCCAACGGCCTGCACCGGCCTGCTGGCCATCGGCCTGGGGGTCTCCCTGGGGCTGGCCCCCGGCCCCGGCAGAAGCGGCAGCCTGTCCGCTGCCGGGGCCGGGGGCGCCGTGGAAGACCTGGTGGCCGGTGCCGCCCAGGCCTGCCGAACGTCATTGGCCAGCCGCTACGCCGCCGACCCAGCCAGCCTGGAGATCTGGCTGATACCGGGCCTGAGGATTGCCATCGAAAGCGGCGACCTGGGATCCGCAGCGGTGCGTCGGGAAGGACTCCAGTTCGGCTGGGTGCTGCACGGCCGGCCCGCACCGGCACCGATCGGCCTCTGCCGCACGCGGGGGGACGGCACGGTGGCCGCCATCGAAGAGCAGAAGGACTGAGGCGGCCTATCGACGTGCCTAGGCAAGCCGTTCCACGAGGGGATAGACCAAGGTGACCACGGAATAGACCACCGCAGGCACGAACAGGTAGCTGTCAATTCGGTCGAGAATGCCCCCATGGCCGGGGATGGCGTCGCCGGAATCCTTGAGGCCGGCATCGCGCTTCATCATCGATTCAGTGAGATCCCCCACCAGGGCGAAGACCGACACCACCGCTCCGAGCAGCCCCCCCACCAACGCCCCCCAGTGCCAACCAAGCCAAACGCCCCCCACGGCTCCCACGAGCAGCGCGGACACCATGCCGCCGAGGGCCCCCTCAACGGTCTTGCCCGGTGAGATTGGTGACAGCGGATGGCGGCCCCAGCGCCGGCCGATGGCGTACGCCCCAAGATCGGTGGCCACGATCAGGAAGCAGGCCAACAGGGTGAGCGCAAGCCCACTGGTCCAGGGCCAGGAGGTGCCGGGCAGGGTGGCGTTGGCCAGGGAGGGGGCAAGGGCCGGATCGGCGAGGTCCCGCAGCTTGATCCAGTGGCTGGGCAGAAAGCCCAGATAGAACAGACCGAAGATCGAGGCCGCGATGTCGGCGATCGTGCCGGTGGTGGGCTGGAGCAACAGCCAGCCGCAGATCACCGCGCCACTGGCCGGCAGCACGGCGGCGGCCACTTCGGAGGCCACCTCCGGCACAAACCAGCCGCTGCCGGCGGCCGCCTGCGTGGTGACCAGCAGCAACTGCACCGCCACCAGGGTGGTGCGGCTGGCAGGACGGATCCCCTTGAAGCGGGCCATGCGGAAGAACTCGAGCAGGCCGAGGTGCACGATCACGCCCACCGCCAGGGTGAACCACCAGCCTCCGAGCATCACCACCAAAAAACCAAACCCACCGGCGGCCCAACCGCTGGCCAGACGGGCCAAGGAGGTGGTGGAGCGGGGGCGGGGAATCAACGTTCGGCAGCGATCACGAAGAGGGGCTCTGCGGCGGCCAGTTTGGCCTGACTGCCACGGCGCTGCATCCGGTGCACCGTGGCCTGCACCACCTGCACGTCATAGGCACCAAGCTGGCTCAGGGTATCGGTGGCATCCACCAGCCCCTCCAGGCTGGTGGTGCTGATCACCAGGCGGCCCCGCTCCTGAAGAGCATCCCAGACCGCCCGAAGCACATCGCCAAGGGGCCTTCCCACTTCCAGTAGCACCCGGTCCGGATGGGGGGGAAGCTGGGGGAGATCGTCCGGGGCCCGGCCTGCATGGATATGGAGGTTGCCGATTCCGAAGCGCAAACGGTTGCGCTCCAACAGTTCGATTGCCTCGGGGTCGCGCTCGAGGGTGTGAACCGCTCCGGCGGGCATCAGCCTCGCGATCTCCAGGGCTAGGGCACCGGTGCCCCCTCCCACATCCCACACCAAGGAGTCGGCCCGCGGCCGCAGATGGGCCAGCAGCATCACCCGCAGCTCCATGGGAGTGGGGCTGAACCCAGGGGCGTCTTCGAAGGCGGCATCGGGCAGGCCGGGTGTCACAAAGTCCCAGCCGTAAGGGGGCTGCAGTGGGGCAGGCAGGCCGAACCCTGAGGAACCGATGGGGCGGAGCGGGTCAGCCGGGGGAGAGTGCGTCATCGACCGCTCGTTCCAGGCCCCACCGAAGGGGCCACAACCTTCACCGTATCAGCGATCTGCCCGGGCCACAGGGCCCGCTGACCCTCCAGCCAGGCGGCCCGCGGCGCATCGATCCGTTCGCCGGGGATCAGAAGGGGAATACCGGGTGGATAGGGGCAGAGCGGCTCCGCCGCGATCCGGCCGATCGCCTCCGCCAGGGGCACCTCCTGGACCTGCGAGCGCCAGGCCAACCCAACCGCCAGCTCCGGAGCCGCCACCAAGGGCAGGGGGGGCGGCGCGAAGGGCGGCAGGGGTGGGCCACCGAGGTTCTGGCGCAGCTCCAGGAAAGAGGGCGTTAGTCGCCGCTCCAGGGCGGCCGGTGGAGCCAGCCCTAGGCAAAAAGTGAGGGCTCCAGGCTCGGGCAGCTCGGCCACAACCCCCCGCTCCAGCAGCCAGCCATCGGCCTCGGTGCCGCGGATCCCCAGCGGGCCGGTGGCCAGCACCAGCCGCAGCGGATCGTGGTTGGCCACCAGGGGAAAGCCGAGCCCCTCCAGGCGCTGCCGCAGCCGTGTGGCGCGTCCCACGGCCCTGCGGCGCTGCCGCATCCCGGCATCGCTGCGGCCATGGGCCAGGGCGGCGGCGGTGGAAGCCAGGAGAAGGGCACTGGGGCTGGAGGTCTGCAGCCAGAGCAGGCTCCGCTCCAGGCGGGCCGGCTCGAAGCGGGAGCCCTGAACCAGCAGGGCCGCGCTCTGGGCCAAGCCGCCACCGGCCTTCTGGAGGGAGAGCACCACCAGATCGGCCCCGGCCGCCAGGGCGGCGCCATCACCATGGGCTTGGTCCACCAGCACGGGCAGGCCGAACCCGCCATGGGCATGAATCAGAGCCACCAGGGTCGGGAGGTCGGCCGCGAGACCCTGGTAAGTGGGATCCAGCAGCACCACGGCCGCGGGGTGATAAGGGGCGGCAGCAGCCAGCACTCGCTCCAGGTGGGCGGCGGTGGGTGGCAGCCAGAGTCCGGTGAGGGGATCGAAGGGGAGATCGAAGAGCAGTGGCTCAAGCCCTCCCAACACACAAGCGTGCAGCAGCGAACGGTGCAGATTGCGGGGCAGAAGCACCCGGGCTCCCGGGGGTGCCAGCGCCAGCAGGGCAGCCTGGAGCAGGCCGCTAGCGCCATTCACCCCAAACCAGCAACGCTCGGCACCCAGGAGGGCAGCACAGGCGGCCTGGGCCTCGGCCACCGCTCCCTCTGGCTCTAGGGGCCCACCGAAGGCGGGCAGTTCGGGGAGGTCCCAGCTGCCGGGCGGGCAGCGCAACAGGGAACGCAGCGCTGGTGCCAGGCCGCGGCCCCGCCCATGGGCCGGTAGATGCAGATCCAAGCCACCACGCCCGCCAGGGTCCCGCAGCAGCCGGAACAGGGACCATTCGGGGATCTCCCCCATGGAGACAGGCTTGCGGTTTCTAGAGTCTGGCCAGTCACCGGCCCGGCGCCGACCCCCGCAGCGTTGCCCACCTCCGCCCCAGCGGTCGCCGACGCGGCCCCATCGACCCCCATTCAGTCCCCCGCGGTGTTCCCACTCCCACACTCCGTCGACTCTGCCGGGGAGGAGCCTCGCTACGACCCTGACGCCGACCTGCGCTGGCTGATCCTGCGCCCCTGGATCTGGATCAGCCGGCTCATTGAGGTGATCAGCCGGCTCGGCTGGCTGGCCATCACCCTGGTCGCCCAGTCGAGTAGCCCTGATCCCCGCGTGCAGCAGCGGCTGGCCCGCAGCATCCTGACCACCCTCAGCGCCCTGGGCCCCTGCTTCATCAAGGTTGGGCAGGCCCTCTCCACCCGGCCCGACCTGGTGAAGCGGGAATGGCTTGAGGAGCTCACCCGGTTACAGGACGACCTGCCGCCTTTTCCTCATGAGGTGGCGTTGGGCCTGATCGAGACGGAACTGGGCGCACCGGCCCAGCAGTTGTTCGCCGAGTTCCCCGATTTTCCTGTGGCCGCGGCGAGCCTTGGACAAGTTTACCGAGCCCGTCTTGAGGATGACCGTTGGGTTGCGGTCAAGGTGCAACGGCCCCGGCTGCCATTCGTGATGCGTCGCGATCTGGTGATCATCCGCTCGTTGGCGGTGCTGCTGGCCCCGCTGCTGCCCTTGAACCTGGGCTTCGGTCTGGGGGGGATTATCGATGAGTTCGGCTCCACCCTCTTCGAGGAGATCGACTATCGCCGCGAGGCCGACAACGCCGAACGTTTCGCCGCCCTCTTCGCCGACCATCCCGAAGTGACGGTGCCCGCGGTGGAGCGGAGCCTCAGCAGCCGCCGTGTGCTCACAACCGAGTGGATCGAGGGCACCAAGCTGCAGAACCGACGGGAGCTGGAGGCCAACCATCTCGATCCCGCTGCCCTGATCCGCACCGGCGTGATCGCCGGCCTGCAGCAGCTGCTGGAGTTCGGCTACTTCCACGCCGATCCCCACCCGGGCAACCTCTTCGGCCTGCACGGCGTGACCAAAGGGCTGGGCCATGTGGCCTACATCGATTTCGGCATGATGGATTCGATCAGCCAGGCCGACCGCCTCACGCTCACCGCGGCGGTTGTGCACCTGATCAACCGGGACTTTGAAGCCCTGGCACGCGATTTTGTGGCCCTGGGTTTCCTCAATCCCCGTGCCGATCTGGCCCCGATCGTGCCCGCTTTGGCCGAGGTGCTCGGCGGAGCCCTGGGCGAGAACGTGGGCAGCTTCAACTTCAAGGCGATCACCGATCGCTTCTCGGAGCTGATGTACGACTATCCCTTCCGCGTGCCGGCCCGCTTCGCCCTAATCATCCGCGCCGTGGTGAGCCAGGAGGGTCTGGCGATGCGGCTTGACCCCGACTTCCGCATCATCCGTGTGGCCTATCCCTACGTGGCCCGGCGTCTGCTGGCCGGCGATACCGCCGAGATGCGCGAAAAGCTGCTGGAGGTGATCTTTGATCGCCAGGGCCGGCTGCGTCTGGAGCGGTTCGAGAACCTGCTAGCGGTGGTGGAGGGTGACGGCCCGGAGGTGGATCTGCTTCCGGTGGCCCGCGATGGGCTGCGGCTGCTACTGGGCCAGCAGGGGGGTAGCTTGCGCCAACGGCTGCTGCTCAGCCTGGTGGCCAACGACCGCCTCCACACCGACGACCTGCAGGCCCTACTGGCCTTGGTGCGTCGCACCTTCTCGCCGCGCCGGCTGGCGGGCGGCCTGCTGGCCCGCCTCAATCCACTGGCGGCTTAAGGCCTGAAGCGGCCTACCACCCTTCATCTCCAGGAGGTGGGCCTGGATGCTGCGAGCGGTGTGGTTGGGGATGATGCTTTAAAAGCAACGTACAGGAAGATTCGCTGGCCAGTCGTCACCAACCAGATCGCTCTACACCTACCCCTTGGGCGAAAGCTTCAATCTCACCGGCGCCTTCGGCTCCAGCTGGCGCCAATCGATCGAGTTGCCCCCACCCGGCAACGGTTTTTCCACCACCCAATGGCAAGGATTGGGACAGATCGAATGGCTGCTGCGGGAAACCCTCAACCAGCGCTGGAGCGCAGCCCTGGCCTACAGCGGCAACCAGTCCACCAACCAGCTCAACGGCGAGGCCCTGCCGAGTTTCCTGCCCGATAGGCTCCGCCAACCCCGCAACGGCTACCTGAGGCTTGAACTCAATGGTTCCGGATCCGCTTCAAATCTCTACTGGTTCGGCCAATTTTATGGCCTCCAAGGCCTCTCCGCCGCCACCCCCTCCCAGCAACTCGAAGAACTCGCCCCCTTCGACATCGTGCCTGGCAAAGCCAACGCCCTGGGCACGTTCCTTTCCCTGGGCTGGAGTTTCCTTCCCGATTGGCAGCTCAACCTGCGCGGAGGTGGACAGGTGGCCCTCGATAAGCTCACAGAACCGATGCGTTTCAGCCTCGGTTCCGATGTGGGACTGCGCGGCTTGCCCTCACAACTCATCAGTGGTGACAACGGCTGGCTGGGCACCGCAGAGCTGAGCTGGACCTTCTGGAGTCGGCGCAACCAGGGGCTTCAACTTGTACCCTTTATTGGCGCTGGCGGAGTCAGCACCACCTTCCAAAATCAAGGCTTCCACGACCGCTTCTCTGACAACGTGGGTGCAGGAGGTGTGTTTGTGCGGTGGCTGTCAGGACAGCACTGGATCACAGAAATTGGCTGGGTAAAACAGTTTTCCACCGAAAATAACGCTGATGTATGGAATAACTGGCTGCTTGGCAATGGCGTTTACGCAAAATTGAATTACCGCTTTTAATCAGTATGACTCCCGTGCGCAAGGGCAAACCCTCCAACCAGATTGAAAGCCATATATCTCTAGTCCCTATCTAGGGCTAGTCAAAGAAAGAGAGCGTGTCAAAGATCTGATCACTCGGGCCGGCCACGCCTACCGAGACAGCTACAGCGGATCCAGTGATCCTGTCGTCACCACCTGCCAAAACGACGTCCGCAGCTCCGATCACTACATCCTGCTGCTTTCCTATCGCTATGGATCCCTTGCCCAAGACGGCAGTGGTCTCTCGATCACAGAACTGGAGTTTGAAGCCGCCCTGGAAGCAGACAAGCCAATCAGGGCTTTTTTCCTCGAATTCACCAGTGATCTCAAGAATGCCTTTGAGCGCGATCCCCAGGCCCAGGAGGCCCTGGATCGCTTCAAGGCAAGGGTGGGAAGCCTTTGCACCCCGATGCTCTGCGTCGACGAACCCGGTGGCGGGGCGACCGGACCGGAACTGTTCGAGCAGGCCATCGTCCGGCTCGCCGCCAATCCGCCCCCTCGCCAGGGGGAGCAGGATCCAGCCCCACCCCCAAGTTATGGGCCAACCCAAGTCGATGCCTGGCTGGAAGTCCATTTCCAACCCCTTGCTGATGCCTTTGCCAAATTGCCCGCCGTGGCCGAACGCAAGATCCATGTGCCCCTGAACCTGCGCATGAAGGTGCCCGGCGAGAAACCGAAACTACTGTTGCTTGAACCCGCCGATCTCAAGCAAGCTGTTGAAGGGGCGGAGGCCCACTTGATCCTGATCGCAGCCGAAGGCGGCTCAGGGAAAACCAGCCTGGCCGTTCGCATTGCTTTCTGGGCCCTCGAGGGCCTGCTGGGGGGGATCAAGCGGCTGCCCGTTCTGATTGACCGCGGCTTGGCAGAAGAAGAAACCCTGAGTGAACGGGTTCGTCTCTGGCTGGAGCAAAGCATTGGCAGCGCCCAGCTCGAACCGGAGCTGGTCGAAGCCCTGCTGCGTTACAAGCGGGTGCTGCCGATTGTGGATCATTTCTCGGAACTCCCCGAAGTTGCTCGCCAAAGGGTGCGAGAAACCATGCCAGCGGGTCTGCTGATGCTCACCACTCGCCGCAGTGGTTTGGAGGGTTTCAGCGAAAGAGCGATCACGCAGATCACACCCTTGCAAATCGCGACAGATCGATTGCGTCCAGCTGGTCGCACCCACACGCCTGGCCCAGATGGTGGGCGCCCAGGAGTTACCGGAAACGGAGCGCCAAGATGCGGCCACCCTGCTGGGCATGCTGGGCATCCCTGATGCAATCGAAGCTCTTCTGGGGGTGATCAAGGACGCTGCAACCCAGCCGGGAATGAGGCGGGCGGCCTGCGAGGCCCTCGGCCTGCTGGATCCTGCCAACGAACGGGACCAGGACATCGAATCGACCCTCATGGACCTGATGGAGCAAGCGGAGCTCAAACAGGAAAAGAAACGGGAACGGATCGAGGCGCTGTTGCCCCTGGCGCAGGCGGCCAGCAGGGCCTTAGCCATGCGGGCTGCCCATGATCTTCCGGTGTGGGGCCGTGCTGGAGGCCGGCCCGTAGCCATGGTCACCCTGACCCATAGCCATGGAGCCGTCACCACAAGAATTGTGGTGGTGAAGGTGTGGCGACTTCCCCTACCCGAGGGCCAAAACCTTGAGCTGGTGGAGATTCCCGGCGGCACCTACCAACTCGGTTCCCAGGTCAGCGAGGCGGGCCATGACGACTACGGAGCCTTCCCCGAGTGCGCCGGCTGCGATGTCGAAGCCTTGCGCACCGTTGCCTTGGCGGCCTTTGGCCTGAGCCGCCACCCCATCACCCACCAGCAATGGGCGGCCGTTGCCCGCCTCAAGCCGGAGGGTTCCGAGCCGGAACTCAACCCAGCCCCTTCAGCCGCCAAGGCCCATGGAATCTGGCCTTTCTTTGCCCAACCAGGATCTTTGCCCGTTGACTCGGTGAGCTGGAACGATTGTCAGGCTTGGATCCGGCGACTCAACCGCTGGTTGCTTGGCGAACTCGGGGACAACTCACCCCAGCTCAGCCTGCCCAGTGAGAGCTGCTGGGAGGCCGCCTGCAGAGCCGGAGCCAGCACGCCCTTCCACTGGGGTGACACCCTCGATTCCAGCTGGGCGAACTACGACGGCAGCTACGTCTATGGAGATGGCGCCCTTGGGGTGTTCCGGCAGACACCTATCGCCATTGGGGAACTTGGGCTGGTGAATCCCTGGGGCCTCGCCGAAATGCATGGCCAGCTCTGGGAATGGTGCCTCGACCGCTGGCACCCCATGCCCCTGGGCTGCCCCCCAGATGGCAGGGCCTGGGAAGATCCGGACTCCAACCTGGAAGGAAATCCCAAGCAGGACGATCGCACGGCCCGTGGCGGTTGCTGGTGCAGTGACCCTCTCCAATGCCGATCAGCCTCGCGGGGCGGCATTGCTCCGATCTTCCGCGACAGTTTCGTGGGCTTCAGGGTGGCCTGCCAACCGGCCGAGTGGGGCTCCAAGCCTGATAGCGCAAGCCCCGCGAAACCGACCAAACCACCAGGAGGTACCAGAGGACGCAAAAAGAGCGGCTGATCGCCCGGTCGAGCAGCCCCGATTCCCGTGCGCAGCATCCTGTCCACCAGGCCCAACCTTGTGAAGCGGGCCCGTCTCGATGACGGCCGCTGGGTGGGGATGGGCCTGTTCCCATTGCCGGAAGCTGTTGCTTTCACTGGGGCTGTTCCCTTTCCCTAAGGTCGGGCCACCCCCCGCCGCCGCCGCGTGATTCCCCCGCCCGCCACCCTTGCCGCCCTGCTCGTCTCCACCATCAGCGCGGCAGCGCCCCCCCTCAACCTCCAGGAGGCGGCCCAGGATGCGGCGAGCGGGTTGTATGGGGATCTTGATGACGCCGAGATCCTGTTGGAATTCGCCCAGATCCAGCAACCTCCCTATTTTTTGGCAGGCCTTGGGCTGGCGATCGGCCTGGTGTGCGGCCTCACCTTCTCCAAGCTGGTGCAGCTGCGGCTCGACGGCTGGAAGCAGGACCGGCTGCCTTTACTGCCCCTGAGCGGAATCACCACGGTGCTGCCCTGGATCGGCCTGGTGTTGGGGGTGACCCTGTTCATCGGCGGCAGCCTGCAGGTGTTTGGCTTTGGCGCAGGCACGGCATTGCTCGTGGCCTTTCTGCTCTCCATCGCCACAGCCGGCGCGCTCTGGGCCCAGCTGGTGCGGCTGATGCAGCAGGTGGAAGCCGGCAACTTCAAGGCGGTCGACTTCGACAACTTTGATGAGTTCTTCTAGGGCCAGACGCGCTCATCGACCGTGATCGTGTTGCCGGCAAAGGCTGTGGAGGGCACCACGCGACCGACATGGATGGCCCGGATGCCGCGGTCGTGGGCCAGGTGATCGGCCAAGGCGCTCCGCTCGCGGCCATCGAGATAGCTCCAGGTGCTGCGAGGCAACACCATCACCGGCTGACCGTTCCAGCTCCGGTAGAGGCCCTTGCGGTAGGTGGCGGTCCCATCCGGGCTAGTGCCCTCAAGGATCCAGTAATCGCAGGCGCGGCTGAGGCGCTCGGCGATGGCGCGGCCGAGGGACGATTCGGAAGGTTCGGCCGCCCCCGGCGCAGGGGAGACCCGTGGCACGGTGGCGCGCGCAAGGGCGGGCACCGCTGACTCCGACGGTGTCATCAGGCTCCGGCCCATCTGCACCAGAGCCACCGTGGCCCCAATCAGCCCCACCCCGGTGAGGCCCAGCAAGGCGAAACCAAGGCGCCGGCTTGTGCGGGGAAAGGCCTTCACACCACCCACCACAGCCAGAGGCCACAACAGCGGTTGCACACAGGCGAGCAGCAAAAGAGCCACGGCACCGTTGCGACCAGCCTGGCGAACCAGGTCCCCACGGCGCTCAGCCGCCAGGCGGGCCTCGTGTTCACGCAGGAGCTGACGATCCTCCTCAGTGAACCAGTGCCCGAGCCGACGCGCCTCCTCCAGTTCCCGTTCGAGCCGGCGCTGCCGCTGCCGGGGAGCCTCCTTGCCGGAACCGCCAGCACCGCCCCTCGCAACCCGGGCGAGCAATCCGGAAACCCGACCGAGGACACCGTCAGGGGACATGATTCGCCGCAAGAGGGCGTGCAAACCCGAAACCTATTCCGGCTGCCCCGCCGACTCCGAAATCATGCGGTACGGATCCTCCCCTGGGGGCGGCAGCGGCTCAGGCGCTGAGGTAGGCCTGAAGTTCGCGCGAGCGGCTGCGGATCTGCTCCAAGGCACGGCGCTCGAGGTTGCGGGTCTTGTCGCGGCTCAGGCCAAGGGTGCGGGCGATCCCCGTGAGGCTCATCGGTTCTTCACCCTCCATCCCATAACGAAGCCGCAGCACCCGCTCCTGCAGCTCCGGCAGCTGCTCCAGCAGTTCCCGCAGGTCGCCCTTGAGGCATTCTCCGGCCACCATCTCCTCAGGGCCCGCACCTTCCCCCGCCAGCAGATCCAGCAGTTCCGTGTCCTCGCCATCCCCCACCTTCGTCTCCAGGCTCACCGGCTGACGGGCACGGCACAGCAGATCCTTCACCTCCTCCTCCGGCAGCTCCGCCGCCACCGCC
>JAPLIE010000031.1 GCA_026389265.1 Cyanobacteriota bacterium
GGCTCCTCAGCTCAGCGCTCTCGCACCTCACCGATTGCCCCGAGCTCAGCTCCGGCTGCTCAGTTCCCCGAGCAGTCCGATACCTTACCACACTTCCTGTGCTCCCTGGGCAACGCGAGGCAAATAAGGGGGCGGACCAACGCACATCCTGCGCAGCTCCCTGAACGACCCGGTCTCCAGGACTAGCTTTCCCCAAGGCCTAGAGCGGGCTCCGGTAGGTGCAGCAATGCCTCAGCAGTTCAGCCAAGAACTCCGGCGGGTTCGGCCCAACTCCCGGGAGGACGCAGTGGTGGCCCTGGCCCGTGAGCATTTCGAACGCACCCTGGTGACTGTCGGCGGGAGGCCCGTTGGCTCGGTGGCGGCGCTGGTGCATCCCCGCTTGGGCGAGAGCGCCAACTACGGCGAGGTGTTCCTGCGGGACAACGTGCCGGTGATGCTCTACCTGCTGCTGCAGGGACGCTTCCCGATCGTGCGGCACTTCCTGGAGGTCTGCCTGGAGCTTCAGAGCAACACCTACCAGACCCGGGGAGTTTTTCCCACCAGCTTCGTGGAGGAAGGGGGGATCCTGGTGGCGGACTACGGCCAGCGTTCGATCGGGCGCATCACCTCCGTGGATGCCAGCCTCTGGTGGCCGGTGCTGTGCTGGCTCTACGTGAAGCGCAGCCGGGATCACAGCTTCGGCACCAGCCAGGCGGTGCAGCGAGGGATTCAGCTGCTCCTGGATCTGGTGCTGCACCCCAGCTTTGAGGGGACACCGGTGCTGTTCGTGCCGGACTGCGCCTTCATGATTGACCGACCGATGGACGTGTGGGGCGCTCCCCTCGAGATTGAGGTTCTCCTCTTCGGCTGCCTGCGCAGTTGCTGCCATCTGATGGAGCTGGCGCAACGCGAGAACGAAAGCCGCCTCCTGGAACAGCGGCTCAGCCTCACCCGCCAGTGGCAGCATGACCTGCGCTCCTACCTGCTCAAGCATTACTGGGTGACGAGCAAGACCGTGCAGGTGCTGCGCCGCAGGCCGACGGAGCAATACGGCGACCATCAGCACCAGAACGAGTTCAACGTGCAGCCCCAGGTGATCCCCCCCTGGCTGCAGGACTGGCTGGAAAACCGGGGGGGGTACCTGATCGGCAACATGCGGACCGGCCGGCCCGACTTTCGCTTCTTCAGCCTGGGGAACTCCCTGGCCTGCCTGTTCGGCTTACTCACGGCACCGCAGCAACGGGCCCTCTTCCGACTGGTGCTGCAAAACCGTGAACACCTGATGGCCCAGATGCCGATGCGGATCTGCCATCCCCCCCTCGACCAGGAGGAATGGCGCAGCCGCACCGGCTCGGATCCGAAGAACTGGCCGGGGAGCTACCACAACGGCGGCCACTGGCCCAGCCTGCTGTGGTTTCTGGGGGCGGCGATCCTGCTCCATCAGCAGCGCCATCCCAACGCCGATGTGCTGCTGATGGGCCAAGTGCATTCCATGCTGGAGGAGTGCTATTGGAGCCAGCTCAACCAGCTACCACGGCAACAGTGGGCTGAATACTTTGATGGTCCCACCGGCGCCTGGGTGGGGCAACAGTCGCGCACTTATCAGACCTGGACCGTGGTGGGCTTCCTCCTACTGCATCACCTGCTGCGCCTGAACCCCGGCGACGCGAGCCTGCTTGACCTGGAACGGGGAGTGGCCTGAGAGGAGAAGGACTTGGGTGCCGCCCAAGGAAGGGCAAAAAAAAACCGTGTTTGAGACACGGCGAGGAAGAATTGGGGATAACCAGGCAAGATCCCGGAAAGATCTGCGATCAGAACAGTCCTAGGGTGAGGGATTTGTCGATGGGAAGTGCAGCCCCGATGCCTAGATAGATGGTAAAGGCGGTTCCGAACAGGAACACGGCCATAGCAACAGGCCGGCGGAACGGATTCTGGAACTTGTTGAAACTCTCGATGAAGGGAATCAGCATCAGGCCCAAGGGAACCATGGTCTGAAGAGCGATACCCAGGAGTTTGTTCGGCACCACCCGCAGAATCTGGAACACGGGATAGAGGTACCACTCAGGAAGGATCTCCAGAGGGGTGGCGAAGGGATCGGCTTTGTCGCCCAGCATGGCCGGATCAAGCACCGCCAAGCCCACCAGGCAGGCAAAGGTTCCCAGGATCACCACCTGGAACATGTAGAGGAGGTCATTCGGCCAAGCACGCTCGCCGTAATAGTTGTGACCCATGCCCTTGGCCAGCTTGGCGCGCAGGGCGGGATCGGCTAAGTCGGGTTTCTTGAGGTTGGACATTGGAGCCTCAGCGGGTGATGGGGAAGCTGGGGGATTGATTTGATTCTGGCCGAAGATGAGGCCTGAGGGCGGGCTTCCGGTCAGAAATGAAAGGGAAAGTGGAGCTTGGTTCAGAGGGGACCGGAAATGCCCTGCTTCCGAATCATCAGGAAGTGCATGAGCATAAATACCGCGATCAGCCAGGGCAGCACAAAAGTGTGAAGGCTGTAGAAGCGGGTGAGGGTGGCCTGGCCGACGCTTTCACCGCCTCGAAGCAGTTCGACCATCAAATTGCCCACCACCGGAACGGCAGCTGGCACACCGCTGACGATCTTGACGGCCCAGTAGCCGACCTGATCCCAAGGGAGGGAATAACCGGTGACACCGAAGGAGACGGTGATCACGGCCATCGCGACACCGGTGACCCAGGTGAGCTCGCGGGGGCGCTTAAAGCCACCGGTGAGATAAACCCGGAACGTGTGGAGGATGAGCATGAGCACCATCATCGAGGCGCTCCAGCGGTGGATGGAACGGATCAACCAGCCGAAGCTGACATCGCTCATTAGGTACTGAACCGAGGAGTAGGCCTCAGCCACCGTGGGCTTGTAATAGAAGGTCATCGCGAACCCCGTCGCGAACTGGATCAGGAAACACACCAGGGTGATGCCTCCCAGGCAATAGAAGATATTGACGTGGGGAGGCACGTACTTGGTGGAGATATCGTCGGCGATCGCCTGGATCTCCAGGCGCTCGTTAAACCAGTCGTAGACGGGGTTCTGACCGTCCGGAGCGGTGGGTGACGCGTTCGCCATGCGGCCTTGGGGCTTTGGTTGTGAGAGTCTACCGATCGTGCCGACCCTGTCGTGAGCGTTCCGGCCCCCCAGCCCCGCAGCCCCAAACCGTTTGCAACAGCTCTGGTGGCCCTGGCGCTGACCGCGCTGCTTTTCGTGGCGTCCCTGGCCGGTCTACTTGGCACCGCCCCGGCACCGGCCCTGGCACTCAACGATGCCCAGGCCGAAGTGGTGGAGGTCTGGCGTCTGGTGAACCAGAGCTATGTGGATCCGGCGCGACTGGAGGCCGTGCAATGGCGTCGGCTGCGTCAGAAAACCCTGGAGAAGCCGATCGAGAGCTCCGAGCAGGCTTACGCGGCGATCGAGGCGATGCTGGCACCGATCGGCGACCCCTATACCCGTCTGCTGCGGCCGGCCGACTACGGGGCCCTGCGCTCCAACACCCGCGGCACCGTGAGCGGGGTGGGCCTGCAGCTGGCCCTGAGGGGGGAGGGACCGGGAGAGCGCCGCAGGATTGTGGTGATTGCCCCCCTGGATGGATCGCCGGCCGCTGAGGCGGGCATCGCCTCAGGCACGGAGGTGCTGAGCGTGGATGGACGCTCGGCGATCACCATGGGGCTCGAGGCCACGGCGGCAAGGCTGCGGGGAGAACCCGGCAGCGAGGTGCTGCTCAGCCTGCGGCAGGCCGGAGGCTCCGCCGAGCGGGAGGTGCGGCTGAAGCGAAGCCAAGTGGATCTGCAACCGGTGCGCCACCGTCGCCTGCTGGAGGGGAGGCACCGCCTGGGCTACCTGCGCATCACCCAGTTTAGTGAAGCGGTGCCCCAGCTGGTGCGCGAGGCCATCGAGGACCTGAACGGCGGCGACGGCGGTCCGGCGGTGGAGGGCCTGATCCTCGATCTGCGCAACAACTCCGGTGGCCTGGTGAGCGCCGGTGTGGCGGTAGCCGATGCACTGCTCGATGGCGGCGCCATCGTGGAAACGGAGGACCGCGGCGGCATCGCCAGCCTCCAGCAGGCCAATCCCGGCCGTCTGTTCGGCGGACCGATGCTGACCCTGGTGAACGGGGGCACGGCGAGTGCCAGCGAGATCCTGGCCGGGGCCCTGCAGGATGGGGGTCGCTCCCCCCTCGCGGGGAGCCGCACCTTCGGCAAGGGCCTGATCCAGACGCTGCTCTCCCTTGGGGATGGCAGCGGGCTGGCGGTGACGGTGGCCCGCTACCTCACCCCCGCCGGCCACGACATCCAGAACCTGGGCATTGCCCCCGATCAGCCTCTGGACCCACCCGAACCGCTCGATCCAGGCGGCGACGGCGACGGCTGGCTGGGTCAGGCCAGCGAAATGCTGGTGGCCCGGCTCGAAGGCCGAGAACCTGGGGGGAGCGGTCCCGAATCCCGGGCCGATCGGATGGCGGCCGCTTAAGCCGATGGGACAGCGCACCTACCACGATCCCCTCCATGGCGCCATACGCCTCGATCACGAGGATCCAGCCGAGGCCCTGGCGATCGATCTGATCGACACTGCGCCGTTCCAGCGTCTGCGGCGGATCCGCCAGCTGGGGCCAGCCTTCCTCACCTTCCACGGCGCCGAATCCAGCCGCTTCACCCACTCCCTGGGGGTGCTGCACCTGGCCCGGCAGGCCCTGCGGCAACTGGAACTCCGGGATCCGAGTCTGGCCGGACACCGGGCCTGCCTGCTGGCGGCGGCCCTGCTGCACGATGTGGGGCACGGCCCGCTCAGCCATTCGGGAGAAGAGATGTACGGCATGCGCCATGAGGCGTGGTCGGGGCGGCTGATCCGGGAGCATCCGGCCCTGCGGGACCGGTTGGAGCGGCAGCGAGCGGGCCTGGCCACCGAGGTGGCCGACCTGCTCGAACACGGACATCACCCCCGCGCAGCGATCGCCGCCCTGGTGAGCAGCCAGCTCGACTGCGACCGGATGGACTATCTGCTGCGCGACAGCTACAGCACGGGCACCCGCTACGGCCAGCTCGACCTGGAACGGATCCAGGCCGCCCTCACCGTGGCCCCGGACGGGAGCCTGGCCCTCCACCCCAAGGGACTGCTAGCGGTGGAGCACTACCTCGTGGTGCGGCACCTCATGTACCGCACCGTGTATAACCACCGCCTCAATGTGGTGTGCAACTGGCTGCTGCAGCGGCTGATCAGCGTGGCCCGCCGGCTCGGGCCACGGCGGGTGTGGGCGGACCGCACGATGGCTCGCTGGCTCTGGGAGCCCGGCGGCCTCGACATGGAGAGCTTCCTCGCCAACGACGACATCCGCACCGGATATCACCTACTGCGCTGGAGCGAGGAAGGGGATCCGGAGCTGGCCGATCCCTGCCGTCGGCTGCTGGATCGCCAGCTGCTGCGGGCCGTGGACGTGGCGGACCTGGGCCCGGCGGAGCGCCTGGAGCTGCTGGCGGAGGCGCGGGGCCTGGCGGAGCGGGCCGGTCTGCTGGCGGAGGGATGCTGCGGCCTGAACCAGCGCCAGAGCCTGGGCTACCTCGCCTACAAGGGAGGTCTGCGGCTCTGGGATGGCCAACGGCTCCAGGCCCTGGAGCAGCGGTCCGCCCTGGTGCGCGGTCTCACCGAACGGATCGAGATGGCCTGGCTGATTCATCCCGCCGAGGTGTCCGAAGCCCTGCGCCAGCGGCTGGCCCTGCGGCTGGCGGCGGCCGGGCGCCCGGATGCGACCTAGGTTTCGCGGGTTTAGCGCCGATCCGGAGCGCCCCCATGGCCGCTGAACTGGTCCCGGCGACGCAGGGATCCCTCACCCACCGCCTGCGCCTTCCCCCCCTCGAGGATGCGGTGGGAGCGCTTGATGAGATCCGCTATGGCCTGGCGGGCTGGGCCGAGGTGCGGGGTCCCCTGACCCTGGAGAGCGGCGCCTGGCCCCTGCACACCGGCGAGCTGCGGGAGCTGATCGGCATCCTGGTGCCCAGGGGCCTCACGCTGATGGCCGTGGAGGGCCGCTGCCCCAGCACCCTGGTGGCAGCCGCCGCGCTGGGACTGCCCACCGCCTGGTCCCCGGATGCCCCCGCGGAAACGCCCGCACCAGCCCAGGGGGAGGGCCAACCGGGCCTGCTGGTGCATCGCGGCACCCTGCGCTCCGGCGATCACCTGCAGGCGGAAGGGTCGGTGCTGCTGCTGGGGGACCTCAATCCCGGGGCCCGGATCAGCGCCGGCGGCCATGTGCTGGTGTGGGGCCGCCTGAGGGGGGTGGCCCATGCCGGGCGGCGGGGCGACACCAGCGCCAAGATCGTTGCCCTGCAGCTGCGGGCCCTGCAGCTGCGCATCGCCGGGGCGGTGGCCCGGGGCCCGGAGGAACGCCCCCCGGAAGGCCTGGCCGAGGAAGCCCGCCTGGAGGATGGGGAGATCCGGATCGAACCGGCCAATCCGGTCTGGCCGCTGAACGAATGAGGGCGCGGTTGGCGGGGAACGCCTTGAGGCGAGCCCTCAGCGGTTGATTACCCCCAGCCCGCCGAGCACTCCCGCCACGGCCATGAACCAGAGGGGCGAGATACGGGTGCGCAACATCAGCACGCAGACCAGCAACGACACGATCAACCCGGGGGTGTTGGTGTCGGCGGTGTGGAGAATCTTCAGGCCCACGGCAAAGAGGATGCCCAGGGTGATCGGACCAAGGCCCCGCTCAAAGGCGATTCGCCAGGGGGAATCCCGCAACCGGTTCCAGCGCAGGCAGGCCGCCACCATCAGCAAGGTGGAGGGCAGGAGGATGGCCAGTTCCGCCCCGTAGGCGCTGAGCAGGGCCCAGCCGGGTCCCTCCGGCCAACCCGCCCCCATCCCCAGCAAGCCCACCAGCATCGAACTCGGACCGGGAGCCGCTTCGGCGAGGGCATAAAGGTCGGCGAACTGGGTGGAAGTGAGCCAGCAGAACTGATTGACGCTGATCTGGTGGTATTCGCTAAGCAGGGTGTTGCCACCCCCCAGCGAGAAGAGGGACAGGCCCAGGAAGGTGCCCATCACCTGCAGGAGATGGCCGAGGTCGTTGAGGCGCATCGGCTCGCAATGGGCCAGCTGATCGGCCGCTGTGGCGGCCAGCTGGGAGGCGTCAGAGGCGGCGGCCAGCACCCCGGCGCCGGAGGGGATCAGACCCAGCAGCTCGACAAAGCCGGCCGGAGCGGGGACAGCACCCGCGCCCAGCGAGACGAGGAAGGGGGGCAGAGCCATGAGGGAGAGGGGGGACACCCAGAAACAGCGGGAGCGGCAGGGCGGAAAGGGAGCGAGGCTCAGGGCTTCGGCAGCCGGGAAGCCCCAGCGCGGGGCCAGTACCAGGCCATGGCAAGGGGGCCAGCCACCAGCACCAACGGCACCAGGCGCACATGAAACCCCTCCATCGCCACCAGGGTGGCCGCAGCCAGCAGCAGGGCCACAGGATCGCGGCGGTACTCGCCGAGGATCTTGAAGCCCATGGAGAGGGCCATGCCGGCGGCGGCGGCCACCACTCCGGCCAGCACCCGGTCGATCGCTGGCAGGGAATGGAAGGAGAAATAGGCCAACCCCAGCACCATCAACAGGGTGAAGGGGAGCAGCAGCATCCCGGCCAGGGCCACCAGTGCCCCCCGAAGGCCATGGAAGAAAGTCCCCACGTATACCGCCATGTTGATCTGGTTCGGCCCCGGGAAGAGGCGGGCCACCGTGAGGCCGGTGAGGAACTCTTCGTTGCTCAGCCAGCGGCGCTCCTCCACCACGATTCGCTGGCTCCAGGCCGAAAGGCCACCGCCGAAGGCCGAGAGGGCCACCTGCAGCATCCCCACGAACAGTTGCCGCAAGGTGGGCGGATTGGAACCGGTGCTGGCTGGGGCCCCGGAGGCTGACGGCGGACTCGGGAGCGGACCCGGGGGAGGATCAGTCATGAACGAAATGGGGATCGGGCGGCAGCTCGCCAGCCTCATGCAGGCTGGGATCGAGTGGATCGGGGGCCTCATAGCGGCTTGCCTGCTTCCAGTCGGCCAGGAAGGTGCGGCGCAACCGATCCACCACCTCCGGCGCATCGCTCTCGATGCCGAGTTCGCGGCGCAGGTCGAAGGCGCTGCGGTCGATGTTCATCGAACCGGTCTGGGCGTAGCAGCCATCCACCAAAATCAACTTGGCATGGAGCTTGAGGTGCTTCTGGCGCCTCACCTTCACGCCGAAGCGCTGCATGATCCTCAGGGAGGCGAAGGTGTCGTAGATGTCCCAGTCGCTGATGCCGTGCTTGCCGCCGCAGAGCAGGCGCACCTTCACACCCCGCTCCCGGGCGCTGATGATGCGATCGAGGATCACCGCATCCACGAACTTGGG
>JAPLIE010000006.1 GCA_026389265.1 Cyanobacteriota bacterium
CACCGTGTTGCCGGTGGTGGTGATCTCCCCCACCACGCCGGAGGCACGGAGGTTGGCGGCAGAGCGCTCGGTGGGGGCGAAGTTGAGCTGGGCCAGCTGGGAGATCAGGCGGCGGTTGGCCTCCTCCGGAAAGGGGTCGAACAGGTTGTCGGTGCGAAGACCCGCCTCCACATGGCCCACCGGGATCTGCTCGTAGAAGGCCGCCAGGGCACTGGCGAAGGCCGTGGTGGTGTCCCCCTGAACCAGCACCAAAGCGGGGCGATGCAGGCTGAACTCCTGCTTCAGGCCCTGCAGGGAGGCACAGGTCACGTGAGTGAGGGTCTGGTTGGGGGCCATGAGGGCCAGATCGTGATCGGCCCGGAGGTCGAACAACTCCATCACCTGGCTCACCATCTCGCGGTGCTGCCCGGTGAGCACCACCCGGGTGCGGAAGGCGGCGGAAGCCTGGAAGGCCAGGATCACCGGGGCCATCTTGATCGCTTCTGGGCGGGTGCCCAGCACGATCGACACCAGGGGCGCGCCTGGGGATGTGGCGTAGGAAGCGGGGGATGCGGCAGCGGAGACAGCAGACAAGACCAGGCCGCAGACCCTCCAATCCTACGGATCTCCGCCTGATGCCCCTCGCCCCAGCGCTGAGCCGCTGACGCCCTCCGGCAGTGGATTCATCGATGGTGGCCGTGCCGAGGGAACGGTGCGACCATTGGCCCCGCAGCCTCTCCGCCGGAGCCATGGCCGAACTGCCCTTTGCGTTCAGCCCCAGCACACCACCGGCGGCGCCACCACCACCTCCGCCGCCGCCGCCAACATCCCCCCCCCAACTGGATGAGGGAAGCGAGCTGGGAACCAGAGCCGCCATCCCGGCCGCGCCACCACCTCCGGCTGCACCCGCCCCTCCTGCCGCCCCGGTCCGGGCGAACCCGGAACCTCCCAGCACCCCGGCCGAACCGCCGGCCAACCTTGAGGCGATCGTGCAGATCGCCTTCGATAACAACTATTCCGATATTCATCTGGGCGTGGGCGAGGTGCCGCGCTTCCGCGGCCTTGGGGACATCGTGGCCAGCCCTTGGCCCGTCACCAGCGCTGATACGTTCCGCGACTGGCTGCGAGAGATGCTCAACCCTGGCCAGTTGGACAGCTTCAAGCGGGAGAAGGAATTCGATGGATCACACTCCTTCTCCTTCGTGAGGGTGAGGATCAATCTGCTCGAAACGGTGCAGGGTCCGGCCATGGTGTTGCGCCTCATCCCCAAGCAGATTCCCAGCCTTTCAAACCTGGGAATGCCGAGTGTGATGAAAGACCTGGCCGCCAAGCCAAAAGGAATGATCCTAATCACCGGCGCAACGAGCTCGGGCATCACCACCACCCTGGCGGCGCTGATTGATCATATCAATTCCACCATGAAAAAGCACGTGCTCACCATCGAAGATCCAGTGGAGTTCGTGCACAGCAGCAAGCAGTCCCTCATCCGTCAGCGGGAGGTTGGCAGCCACACCAAGCTGTTCCAGAATGCGCTGAGAGCAGCCCTGCGCGAAGATCCGGATGTGATCCTGATCGATGAGATCCGCGATCAAGAAACCCTCAACACCGCCATCAAGGCCTCCCAGACCGGCCATCTCGTGTTCGGCACCCTCCACGCCACTTCAGCGGTGCGCACCTTGGAACTGGTGTTGGGCATGTATCCCCTCCAAGAGCAGGAGGGCCTGCGGCGGGCCCTCGCCGAAACGCTCCTGGGGGTGATCTCCCAGGGACTGATCAAGACCACCGATGGCAAAAGAGCCGCCTTCCACGACATCTTCATCAACACCGAGGCCTGCCGCGATTACATCATCCGCGGCGAATTCGATGCCATTGAAGCGATCATGAACCGCAGCGCCTTCGACGGCATGCAGACCGCCAACCAGGCCTTGGCCCGCTTGGTGCAGGAGGGAAGGGCCACAGCCGAAGAGGTGACCTCCCATAGCCTCCGGCCGGGTGAACTGGCGCAGACCCTTCGCGGCAAAACCTAGGGGCTTCCGCAGCAACCGTTGGACGCTGCGCCAGAAGTAAGGCTCCAGAGGTAAGGCTTTAGTTGGCGTGGGCTGTGAGTCGCGCTACCAGCAATACGGTGAGGCCCACCGAAAGTCCGAGCATCGCAAGGCGGCCGTTCCAGATCTCGGCCTGGGGTGTGAAGCCCCGGCGCCAAGAATTGAGCTCCTCCTGGGAGACAAGCTCAGGTCCGCTGGAGCTCACCACGGCCGGCGGTGCAGCGCCGACCGGCATCCCGGCGGAAGGGGTCGGAGTTGGTTCAGGGGTGGACTCGTACGGCACGGGATTCGCCGGGGCCATGGGCACTGACGGCCTGGAGCCGTGCCTGCGGGAATTAACCCACCCTAGGGCGATTAAAAGCAGGGTTGGGTTTCGTAAAGCCGATCGGCCTCGGCCAGGGCCAACCGGGGGGCCACTCCGAGGCTGATCGGGCTGCGGCAACCGCCCCTCAACCGCTCGCACGCCGCCACCCCCACCATGGCGGCGTTGTCGGTGCACCAGTCCAGAGGGGCCACCCGCCAGCCCAGGCCGACCGCCCCGGCCCGCTCCGCCAGCAGCGCCCGCAGTCGCCGGTTGGCGGCCACCCCACCCACCAGCACGAGGGTGTCGAGCCCCTCATCGAGGGCACAGCGGCAGCTGCGCTCCACCAGCACCTCGGCCACCACCTGCTCGAAACTGGCGGCCAGGTCGGCGAGGGGCAGGGGGATCCCGGCGGCCATCAGGGCCTCCGCCTGCCGCAGCATGGCGGTCTTGAGGCCGCTGAAACTGAAGTCGTAGGGATGGAAACCGCCGCCGGGCCGCGACACCCGGCCCTTCGGCAGGCGGAAGCGGTGGGGGTCACCCGAACGGGCGGCGGCCTCGATCGCGGGCCCCCCGGGATAGGGGAGTCCGAGCAGGCGAGCCACCTTGTCGAAGCATTCTCCGGCCGCGTCATCGTGGCTGCGGCCCAGGCGCCGATAGCGGCCCGGTCCGTCGACCCGCACCAGTTCGGTGTGGCCGCCGCTCACCAGCAGCACTAGGGACGGCCCCTCGGGCGGATCCTCCCCGAGCCGCACCGAGGCCAGATGCCCCTCCAGGTGATGGATGCCCAGAAAGGGTTTGGCATGGAGACGGGCCAGGGTGCGGCCAGTCACCGAGCCCACCAGCAGGGCACCCACCAGGCCGGGCGCCACGCTGGCGGCGATCGCATCCACATCGGCGAGGTCCACGCCGCTCTCGGCCACCACCCGCGCCACCAAGCCCGGAAGGGCCTCCACATGGCGGCGGGAGGCGATTTCGGGCACCACCCCACCCCAGCGAGCGTGCTCCTCAATCTGGGAGGCCACGGCGCTGGAAATCACCCTGCGGTCGGTCACAATCGCCGCCGCCGACTCGTCACAACTTGTTTCGAGGGCCAGAACGGTGGGCATCGGCTCCAGGGGGCTCCCTTACTGTCCGCTGGTGACATCCTGCCCTGCGGCAGTCCCTGCCCGGCTCCTCCCCATGCGCCGTTTCTTCGCCGTACTCCTCTCCGCCTTCCTGGTTCTCGGCTTCGCGCCGGTGGCCCACGCCGACATCGGCGGCCTCACGCCTTGCGCCGAGAACGCCCGCTTCCAGCAGCGGGCCGGCACCGCCACCACGACCCAGGCCAAGCGCCGCTTCGAGATGTACAGCAAGGCACTGTGCGGCGCCGATGGCCTGCCCCACCTGATCGTGGACGGCCGCTGGAGCCACGCCGGTGAATTCATCATCCCCGGCCTCGCCTTCCTCTACATCACCGGCACCATCGGCTGGGCCGGTCGCACCTACCTCCAGGCCGTGGCCACCCGCAAGGACGCCACCATGCACGAGATCCAGATCGACGTGCCCCTGGCCTTCAAGAGCACCCTGGCCGCCGCCAGCTGGCCCCGCATCCCCGACTTCCAAGACCATGAAGAAGTTCCTCACCACCGCACCGGTCTTCGCCGCGATCTGGTTCACCATCACCGCCGGGATCATGATCGAATTCAACCGCTTCTACCCCGATATGCTATTTAGCCCCTTTTGAATTAGACGCTGGGACTTCACTCCAGCCGAGAATCCAAACCCCCAACGACCCTGAAGGGTCGTTTTTTTTTTGGACCGTGGCTTCGATTGGTTTGATTGGTTTGATTGGTTTGAGGTTTCGAGCTGATCCGGGAACTGGATTCAAGTCGAGCGGCATCAACCAGCCACCGCCAATCCCATCAGCCCCTCAAGCTCCAGCAGGGCGGTCTCAAGATCGGCATTCACCAGCACCGCGTCGAATTCCGCCGCCGCCTCCAGCTCCACCCGCGCCCGGGCCAGGCGCTTCTGGATCGCCTCCTCACTGTCGGTGCCGCGGCCGCGGATGCGGCGCTCCAGCTCGGCGAGGCTGGGGGGAGCCACGAACAGCTGGTACGCCCCGGGGAAGCTCTGGCGCACCTGCCGGGCCCCCTCCAGTTCGATCTCCAGCAGCACAGGGTGCCCCGCTGCCAGCTGGGCCTCCACCGGCTGCCGCGGCGTGCCGTAGAGGTTGCCGGCGAACTCGGCCCACTCCAGCAGGCCGCCGCGGCCCACCAGCTGCTCGAAGGCCGGCCGCTCCAGGAAGAAATACTGGACCCCCTCCTCTTCCCCGGAGCGAGGAGCGCGGGTGGTGGCCGACACGGAGAGCCAGATGGCGGGATGGCGCTCCAGCAGCCGGTTCACCAGGGTGCCCTTGCCAACGCCGCTCGGTCCGGTGATCACGGTGAGCCGGCCGGGGCTGGAGGTGGTGGTCATGGCAGGGAGGGGTCTGGCCGCAGAGTAGAAGCGGCACAGACGGCACGATCCATGGCGGCAATCCAGGCGATCGATGCAACCACCCTGCGGGCCCTGCTGGCCGAGCTGGGGAGCAGTCTGCTGCCGAGCCGCTTCGAGAAGGCCCAGCAGAGCGATCCCCACACGCTGCAGCTGGCCCTGCGGAGCCTGGAGGGCTGCCACTGGATCGAGCTGGGATGGCAGGCGGAGGCGCCCCGACTCCACGGCATCAGTGCGCCGCCCCGGCAGGGGGAGGGCAGCACCCTGGCCCAGCAGCTGCAGCACGGCCTCCGGGGTCTGGCGCTGGTGTCGATCGAACAGCAGGGCTGGGAGCGGGTGGTGGAGCTGGGCTTCGCCCGGCGGCCGGGGGAGCCCGATCAGCGCTGGCTGGTGCTGGAACTGATGGGCCGCCGCAGCAACCTCTTCCTGCTCGATGAACGGCGACGGGTGGTGGCGGCCGGGCGGCAGGTGCGGCCAGAGCAATCGCGGTTCCGGCCGATCGGCACCGGCGACCCCTACAGCCCGCCGCCGCCGCTGGCCGGCGAGCCGCCCCGAAGCGAAGAATCCTTCGACGACTGGCGCCGCCGCCTCAGCCTGGTGCCCCTGCCGCTACAGCGAGCCCTGCAGGACGCCTACCAGGGCATCAGCCCAGGCCTGGCCAGGCAGCTGGTCGATGGGCTCGAGGTCGGGCAGGGGCCGCCGCTGCTGGAGCGGCTGGTGACCGATCTCCAACCCGCCGACTGGCAGGCCCTGCACCGCCGCTGGCGGGCCTGGCTGCTGGCGGTAGAGCAGAAGCGGTTCCAGTACCGCGAAGGGGGTGGCTGCGATTACCGCTGCTGGGATGGGGATGGCACGGAGACCACCATGGGGGGCGGCAGCCCACCGCCGCCAGGGGCGTTGTCGCCGGAGGCTGGGAAACGGGCGGCGAGGGATCCCGGTCCGGACTCCCCGGCCGCAGGCCCGATCAACCGGGCCCTGGCGCACTATTACGGCACCCGGCTGGCCAGCCGGGAGCTTGAACAGCGTCGGGCGGCCCTGCGGCAGCGGCTGGCGACGGCGGCCAGCCGGGAGAGCCGCGAAGCCGACCAGCAACGGAGCCTGCTGGAGGCCGCGGCCGGCAGCGAGGCGTTGCAGCTGCAGGCCGATGCCCTGCTCTGTCAGGGGGATCCCCCAAAGGAGGTGATCGCCCAGGCCCAGAAGCTGTACCACCAGGCCCGCCGCCTGCGCCGCTCCGTGGCCGCGATCGAACCCCGCCTGGCCCTGCACCGGCAGCGGCTCGACTGGCTGGAGACCAGCCTTCATTTCCTCGATCAGAGCGCATTCCTGGAGCAGAGCGAAGCGGTCGGGGCCCTGCGGGACCTGGAGCAGGAGATCGAAGAGCAGCTCGTGCCCCGCCAGGGGCAGCGCCGTCGCCGCCGTGAGGCCCCCACTCCCCAGCCGCTCGAACTACGCAGCCCCGGGGGCCTGCGGCTGCAGGTGGGCCGCAACCATCGCCAGAACGAATGGATCAGCCTGCGCCAGGCCCGGCGGGGGGATCTCTGGTTCCACGTCCAGGAGTGCCCCGGCAGCCACGTGGTGCTCAAGGGCTCCGAAGCCAGCCCCCGGGAGGAGGATCTGGCGGCCGCAGCCGACCTCGCGGCCCACTTCAGCCGCGCCCGCGGCAACAGCCGGGTGCCTGTGGTGCTAGTTGCCGCTGAAACACTGCAGCGGATCGCCGGCGCCGGCGCCGGCACGGTGCGCCACGGGAGCGGCGAGATCCTCTGGGGGGAACCGGAGCGCGGCCTGAGGCTGCTTGCCCAGGGACGGGAAGACGAGGCCGGCCGTGGGTCGGGCGTAGAGCCAGGGGCCTGATTCCATGGAGCTGATTCCATGGGGCTGATTCCCCCCGCCGCCGCCGATCGGGGCCATCGCCTCCGTGGCAGAAGCAGGAAGCGACGGGCGGGCAGGAGCGGCCACCCAGACCGTTGAACCTCCAACGGATGAACCAACAACTGAACCAACGACTGAACCACCAACGTCTGAAACAGCCGCAGTGGCAGCGGTACGTATTCCTAACTGGTTCCTAACTGGCTCCTAACTGGCTCCTAACTGGGCAGAATTTTATCGGTCCCCCCGAGACACACCCCCTTTGTCCGATCCCGACCTCCAGCCGGAGGCCGCCCCGGCACCAGCGCCCCTCTCCCCGCCGGTGGCGTCCGCCGGGGTGCAGGCTGGGACCACCTCCGAGCACCATCCATTGCCGCCCCCGAGCGACGCCAGCGCATCCAGAACCGCGGCAGCGGAGGCCAGCTCTGTGCCGGTCTTAGCCACCGCTTCGCTCCCCCACCCGGACAACGAGTTTCCTGGCGAGGTGGAGATGACGCTGGTTGAGCATCTCGAGGAGCTGCGCTGGCGTGTGCTGCGCAGCCTGCTGGCGGTGGTGATCGGGGCCGGCCTCTGTCTGCTGTTCGTGCGACCTCTGGTGCGCTGGCTGGAGATGCCGGCCGCCGGCATTCGCTTCCTGCAGCTGGCCCCAGGGGAGTTCCTGCTGGTTTCTCTCAAGGTGGCGGGCTATGCCGGTCTCACCCTGGCCTTGCCCTGGGTGCTGTTTGAGCTGCTCGCCTTCGTGCTGCCCGGCCTGACCCGACGAGAGCGGCGGCTGGTGGCCCCCGCTGTGGCCGGTTCTTCCCTTCTCTTCCTGGCAGGGCTGGCCTTCGCCTGGTGGGCCCTGGTGCCGGCAGCCCTGCGGTTCCTGGTGAGCTACGGCGCCGATGTGGTGGAGCCGATCTGGTCGATCGAGCGCTACCTCGACTTCGTCCTGCTGTTGATGGTGGCCACGGCCCTGGCCTTCCAGCTGCCGGTGCTGCAACTGCTGCTCGGTGCCCTGGGATTGATCGATGCGCCCACCATGCTGCGGGCCTGGCGCTGGGTGGTGCTCGGCAGCGCCCTAGCGGGGGCGGTGCTGACGCCCTCCACCGATCCGATCACCATGCTCCTGCTCGGTGGAGCGATCACGGCGCTTTACCTGGTGGGGGTGGGCTTGGTAGCCCTAAGCGGCTCACGGCCCGCCAGAGCCTGAGCGGGTCAAGACCCCCCACCCGATCGGATCCGGCTCAAGCTTGAGCCAGTCCGCAACCGCGGCGGGATCGCGGCAGGCCCTGGGGCTCAAAGCAGAAATTCGCTTGCGCGGCCTTCCGGCAACTGGAGCGGCAGGGAAAGGGCCTTCCCCAGCCGCGGCCTGTCCCGGGTGGTGGCAAGCCACTGCCGCACTTGGGCCGCCACCCCGAGGCCATTGAGGCTGGCCACGATGGCGGCCAGCTTCTCGCCGTAGGCCTCGGCGGTGAGCGGAAAGGACTGCTGCTCGAGATGGCCCCACATCACATGCAGGTAAAGGCGTCCCTGGCGCCGCACCAACTGGAGGTCGTAAGAGGCCTGCCAGCGCTGGCGCAGCAGGGAAAGCAACTCCTCCTCGCTGAGGGGAGCACCAGCGGCGGCCTCGCGCTCTGACATAGGCCATGGGCCGCAAGATTGGATCAACTCTGGCAGGCTCCCCTGCCGCGAGGCAGGCTCTTCGTGAAGCGTTCCATCCAGGGCCCGCCCTTGGCCCCCGCTCGGGACCGGACGCAGTTCATAATGGCGCCCAATGCCCCAATGACACCGGAACGGTTCGAATGACCCAGATCCCTGCGGCCTCCTCCAACCCATCCAATGGTGATGTGCCCGGCATGGGTCGCCGGCAGTTCATGAACCTGCTCACCTTCGGGTCGGTGACAGGCGTGGCCTTGGGCGCCCTCTACCCGGTGGTCAACTACTTCATCCCTCCCCGGCCCGCCGGTGGCGGCGGCGGCACCACCGCCAAGGATGAGGCCGGCAACGCGGTGACCCTCTCTGGCTGGCTCGCCGGCCACAAGGAGGGTGATCGCTCCCTGGTGCAGGGTCTTAAGGGTGATCCCACCTATCTGGTAGTGGAGGGTCCCGAGGCCATTGGCAACTACGGGATCAACGCCATCTGCACCCACCTGGGTTGCGTGGTGCCCTGGAACAGCGGTGCCAACAAGTTCATGTGCCCCTGCCACGGCAGCCAGTACGACGCCACCGGCAAGGTGGTGCGCGGCCCTGCCCCGCTCTCCCTGGCGCTCGCCCACGTGTCGACCGAGAACGACAACGTGTTCCTCAGCCAGTGGACTGAGACCGACTTCCGCACCGGTGACAAGCCCTGGTGGGCCTGATTCCCGCTCCCAACCCGCCGCTTCACCCCCTGCCGCCCGCGTCCGCCCGATCCACTGCCATGCGACGTTCCATCTCCTCCCTGCTCGGCTGCCTGCTCTCCCTCACCCTCGGTGTTGGGGTTCTGCTGAGCGGCGCCAGTGCCAGCTGGGCCTATCCCTTCTGGGCCCAGCAGAACTACGCCAGCCCCCGCGAAGCCACAGGCAAGATCGTCTGCGCCAACTGCCACCTGGCCAAGAAGATCACCCATGTGGAGATTCCCCAGGCCGTATTCCCCGACACGGTGTTCAAGGCTGAAGTCGAAATCCCCTACGACTCCAGCATCCAGCAGGTGGCCGGCGACGGGAGCGCCACGGGTCTGAATGTGGGCGCCGTGGTGATGCTTCCCGAGGGCTTCCGCCTGGCTCCCCCCGAGCGCCTGAGCGACGAGTTGAAAGAGGAGACGGCCGGCATCTACTACACCCAGTACAGCGAAACCCAGCCCAACATCCTGCTGGTGGGCCCCCTTCCCGGTGACCAGCACAAGAAGATCGTCTTCCCGGTGCTCTCCCCCGATCCCGCCACCGACAGCAGCATTCATTTCGGTAAGTACCAGATCCATGTGGGTGGCAACCGTGGCCGCGGTCAGGTGACCCCCACCGGTGAGAAAACCAACAACAACCTGTTCACAGCTCCGGCGGCCGGCACGGTGAGTGCGATCACCGCCGGCGAGAACGGTGCCACCGTGGTGGAGATCAGCACCGCCGGTGACAGCGTCACCGAGACCATCCCCGCCGGACCCACCCTGCAGGTGGCCGTTGGTGATGTCGTGGCCGCCGGGGCCCCTCTCACCAACGATCCCAATGTGGGTGGTTTCGGTCAGCTGGATGCCGAGGTGGTTCTTCAGAATCCCGTGCGCATCTACGGTCTGCTGGCCTTCTTCGCCTTGGTGGCCCTCTCCCAGATCCTGCTGGTGCTGAAGAAGCGCCAGGTGGAGAAGGTTCAGGCTGCCGAAGGCACCATCTGATCGGACTTTCAAGCTGGCTGCCTTCCCCCACGCCCCAACCGTGGCCATGCTGATGCCGCCGGAGGCGCCCATGCTGGCCGTGTTCACCTCCCCGGGCCCCCTGGTGTTCCAGCTGGGGCCCTTGGCCTTGCGTTGGTATGGCCTGCTGATCGCTACGGCCGTGCTGCTGGGTCTGCTGTTGGCCATGCGGCTGGGCCGGCGCCGCGGCATCGACCCGAACCTGATCGCCGATCTGCTGCCGGTGCTCGTGGCCGGTGCCGTGATTGGGGCCCGCGCTTACTACGTGGCCCTGGAATGGCGCCAATACCAGGGCCACTGGATCGATGCCCTGGCGATCTGGCGGGGCGGCATCGCCATCCACGGAGCCCTGATCGGCGGCAGCCTCGCCACCGTTCTCTTTTGCCGCTGGCGGCGCCAGCCCTTCTGGGCCCTGCTCGATGTGCTGGTGCCAGCGGTGGCGTTGGGCCAGGCGATCGGCCGCTGGGGAAACTTCTTCAACTCCGAAGCCTTCGGGCTGCCCACCGAGCTCCCCTGGAAACTCACCATCCCGATTCAGAACCGGCCGATCGAGTTCCTCGATGCCGAAACCTTCCACCCCACGTTCCTGTATGAATCGCTCTGGAACCTGGGCGTGCTGGCCCTGTTGCTGGCCCTGTTCCGTGCCGCCTCCCGGGGCCGCATTCAGCTTCCGGCCGGTGCCCTGAGCTGCGTGTATCTGATGGCCTACAGCAGTGGGCGTCTGTGGATCGAAGCGCTGAGGCTCGATCCCCTTTGCCTACTCTCCGATCCGCCCTTCTGTGAGGGGGGCCTGCGCATGGCCCAGCTGGTGAGCCTGCTGCTCATCTGTGGCGGCGCCCTCGGCCTCTGGTGGCTCTACGGCCAGCGCCGGGCCCTACCGGATCCCTCCCTCGCGAGCGGAGATCCCAACCCTTGAACCTCCCCCCGATGACCGCTCCGGCCGAACGCACCTACGTCCAGATCGTGGGAGCCGGGCCGGGTGCCACCGATCTGCTGACCCTGCGGGCCGCCCGAGCAATCGAAGCGGCGGAGGTCTTGGTGTGGACCGATTCTCTGATCAATCCCCAGATCGCCGCCCTGGCCCCGCAGGGTTGCCATAAGATCCGCACCAGCACCCTCACCCTGGAAGAGGTGCTAGCGGTGGTGGTCGAGAAGGCTCGCGCTGGACTCCGCGTGGTGCGACTGCACGATGGCGATCCCTGCCTCTACGGCGCCCTGGCGGAACAGATCTGCCGGCTTGCCGATGCCGACATCGCCGTGGAGGTGGTGCCCGGCCTGAGCGCCTACCAGGCCACGGCCTCCGCCCTGGGTCAAGAACTCACCATCCCCGGTTTGGTGCAGACCATCGTGCTCAGCCGGGCCGGCGGCCGCACCGGGGTACCGGAGCGCGAATCGCTGCAACGCCTGGCCGCCTTGGGAGCCTCGCTCTGCCTCTATCTCAGCGCCCGCCATGTGGAAGAAGTGCAGCAGGAGCTGCTGCTCCACTATCCCCCCGAAACCCCTGTGGCGATCGGCTATCGGGTCAGCTGGCCCGACCAATGGCTCTCGGTGGTGCCCCTGGCGGCCATGGCCGCCACCAGCCGGGAGCGGGAGTTGATCCGCACCACCCTTTACATCGTGAGCCCCGCCCTGGCGGCGACTGGCGAAACCCGCTCCCTGCTCTATTCGGCCAGCCACAACCACCTGTTCCGGGGCGGTGCTGATTAAGGCAGGTCATCAGGACTCCGTCTGCCTGTTCTAAGCAAAGGCCTGCTCTCGTGCCCGAGGGTTGAACGTTCCGCCTGCCCCGATCGGCTAAGCAGCCTGGGGCGTGGCCTCAGCCGAACCTCCGTCGCCCGGATTCCCGAGCAGTTCGGCCTCCAGCCGCCCTCGATCGAAATGGCATCCCAGCCGGGCCGCGATCGCCTCCACATCCCGCAGGGCGTTGCCCAGGCAGCAGGTGCCCCCCGGCGACGGCGTGACATTGAAGCTCAAGCCGGGCATCGCCTCGATCCGGATCTCGCCAAGCAACAGGCGTTGAGAGCGGCGATCGATCAGCTGGGGCCGGATACCGCCGTAGCCCCGAGCGAAGCTGAGATCCTCCAGCTGCAGGGAGGGAACGATCTTGCGGGCATCGGCGAGGAAGATCCGACGACGCAGCCAGGGAATCTCGAACAGGAGATTGCGGAGGATGTAGTTGCGGATATCAGCCACGCCGAAGAGCTGCCACAACACCGCCAGCACGGCCCCATCCAGCCGAAGCACCCGCAGGAACTCCCAGAAAGAAGCGGGCCGGTAGCGCTCCAGCAGCGGCAGCAGCAGGGCCGTGGGACCGAAGCGGGTCTTCCCCGGAGCCCGCACATCTGGATCGCCATGGATGGCGGCGAAGGGGAGTTTGTCGTTCTGCACGGTGTACACCTTGCCGTTGAGCAGGTCGGGGGTGAAGTAGAAGCTGCCCGCCACCGGCAGGCAGGAATACTCCAGGCCATAGCCAAGGCGCTGGGCCAGCAGCAGGCTGTGGGCCCCGGCGGCCACCACCACATGGCGGGCCCACAGTTCACCGGGGGCCTCCGCGCTGCCTGGCCCCGGCCGCAGCCCAACCCGGAAACCATCCCCTTCCGGCTCGATCGCCTCCACCATCGTGCCAAGTCGCAGATCGAGCTCACGGGCGGAACCGGCGAGTTCGCGCCTGGCCTCGGCCACAAAGGATTCCGCCAGGGCTTCGTAGTCCACCGCCGTGGGGGAGTTGCGGATGCCGATGGCCACAATCGGCTCGGGGCGGAACTCGCCGTTCACCAGCGCCACCCGCGGCTCCCATTCGGCGATCGCCGCGGGCTCCAGCAGTTCCATGGCCGGGAAATGGGGAGAAAACGTCTCGAAACGGCGGCGCAGCATGGCGCCCTCAGCCTCCCCCACCGCCAGCACCATCTTCGGCGTGCGGAACACGCAGCGATCGCGCACGGCCGGGTCGAGGAGCTCGCCGTAGCGGCCGATCATCGCGGCGGTGCGCTGCACGCTGAGGGCCTTCTCCAGGGTGTAGTTCACACGCCACCGCCCACGATCAGCACATCCACCCTGACCGCCGCCGCCCCGGGGCTGGGCGCATCAGGAGAATCGATCAGACTGGGCACGGTGGAAGGCACGGCGGCGGAATCGGACGGCGAAGGGATGCGCCCAGGGTTGAGCCCCCGGCCCATGCTGGCGATCGGAGCCTGATCCGGTCACCCGGTCCGAAGGTCCCCATGCCGGAGTCTGCGGGGGCCACAACCAGAGGCAGCAACCGCAAGCCATCGTGATGGATAGCAGCCGTGGCTGGTGTGGCCGCTGCCAGGAAATGGATCGGATGATGGTGATCTATGCTTCAGCCACGGCAGCGACCACAGGCGCGGCCAGTCGGGCGATTAGCACAGCGGTAGCGCACTTCCTTCACACGGAAGGGGTCACTGGTTCGAGTCCAGTATCGCCCATCCCAATTCCATGGCTTTCCTGAGCAGACGAACACCATCTTGTGGTGGTTCGGTGATTGAGTTGTCATACTCACTCGCATCCAGGATTTCCATCTGCCGTGCCCGACGAACCGGTACCACCGACCGGCCCCGATTCCACCCTCTCCCAGGAGGCCCCTGCCCCCATCCCTGAACTGGTGGCCTTGGGGCGCCAGTTCAAGGCGGCCAGGCAGTCCCGCGGCCTCGATCTGGAGGTTCTGGCCGAGCGGCTCTGCATCGGCCATGAGCAGCTCAAGGCGCTCGAAAACGCCGACACCAGCCGCTTTCCGGAGTTGGTGTTTGTGATCGCCCTGGTGCGGCGGGTGGCGGCGATCCTCGAGGTGGACGCGGAGGAGGCGGTGGCGGCCCTGAGGGCCGCCACCCCGGCTCGGACCAAGGACGCCACCCCATCAGCGGCTCGGCGCCCGCGGGTCCAGCCTGCCCAGGCCGGCTGGACCTCCACCCCAGCCCGTGCGCGGGCCCCGGAACGGGCTGGTAACAGGCCGGCGGGGCCCCTGCTCGCCGGGGCCGCCCTGCTGCTCAGCACCGCTGCCGTGGGGCTCGGACTCCTGTGGCACCGCAGCCCTTCGGCCCCCGGCAGCGCCGGGCAGGTCAGCAGCAGCGCTCCACAGGCCAGCTCCGCTCCAACCACCGCTGCCGCAATCCCCCCCTCCGCACCCCCCTCCGCAGCAGTGGCCAAGGCACCGGCCCCAGCCGGCCCCGCCCTCCTGACACTCAGCAGCCAGGAACCCAGCTGGCTGGAGGTGCGCGACAGCCAAGGTGCCACCCTCTTCGAGGGCACCCTGCAGGGAGAGAAGAGCTTCCCGCTGGGCCAGGGGCTTCGGGTGATGGCCGGTCGGCCGGATCTGGTGCGAGCGGCGGTGCGCGGCCAGGAGCCCCGGGTGCTGGGGCCCATCAACCAGGTGATCTGGCGCTCCTTTGGCGCAACCCCGCAACGCGCCGAGGCAGCGGCCGCGGCGCCGAATGCGCCTAAGGCTCCGGCACCCTGAGGCGCAGGCCCGAAGCCTCCAACACCGCAGGCGCGCAGGAGCGCAAGCTCCAGCGCTCCAGGCTCAGGTCGGTAGGGGTCCCCCCCGCCGCGACGGTCGGAAGCAGCCTCACCGCCAGCCCGGTGGTACCGGCACTGCGGGATCCCTCAGCCTCCACCTCCAGGCCGGCGACCACGGCCGCGGGCCGCCGGTCGAGGGCCGCCGCGAGCCTCAGGAGCAGGGCCATCGAGGACACGGTCTGGCGATTCTCCCGGCCCTCGATCACCTGCCATGACTCGTGACGCTTCTTGGGCAGGCCGCGGCGGTGATAGCGGGCGATGGCGGCCACCATCAGGTGCTCCACCTCGCTGTAGCCCAGAAGCTCCCCGTGGCGGATCAGGTACCAGGTGTGCTTGTGGTACGCGGCGATGTTGATCTGCTTGCCGCAGGTGTGGAGCTGGGCCGCGGCCCAGAGCAGCTGGCGGCCTTCGCCGCGGTCGTCGTGAAGCAGACCCCGGGTCTGGTCGTAGAGAGCTAAGGCATGGGCAGCCACCCGGTCGGCTCGCACCGCATCCACGGCGTGGGTGCGGGCCAGGTGGCGCACGGTGCGCTGACGGATCGTGCTCTGGAAGGCGAAGCGGTCGGCCAGCAGGCCATTGCGCAGCATCCAGTCCACGATCAGACCCTCCCGCAGGGCCCGGTCGCACACCACCAGCTCGGTAGCGCCGAGCATGGCCATGGCCGTCTGGAGGATCAGGGCTCCCGGCACGATGATCTCGGCCCTGCGGTCATTGATCGGAGCCAGAGCCTTGCGCTGCTCTGGGCTGAGGGCCACCAGCCGGGCCACCAACTGGTCGACCCGGGCGCGACTGAGGCGATACCCGTTGAGCTTCAGGGTGGGCTTGGGATCCTCAGCGGCCGCCAGGGCCGCCAGGGCCATCGCCGTGCCACTGGTCCCCACCAGTACGGGCGTTTCGCCCGCCTTCAGCTGCCCCTTCACCTGGGCCACCGCAGGATCGAGCGCGCCCTGGATGTAGGCCTCCAGGAAGGCGCGGCGGCTGGCAGGGAGCGGATCGAGCTGGCAGAACTCCCGCTGCAACCGCACCGCGCCAATGCGGGTGCTGGTGAGGGCCCGGGCCTCGCCGCGGCCGTCCGCCAGGATCAACTCGGTGGAGCCGCCACCGATGTCGAGGATGTAGTGGGGCGCCTCGCCGAAGGGAAAACCCGACAGCACGCCGAGATAGATCAGGCGAGCCTCCTCCGGCCCGCTCACCAGATCCACCGCTAGGCCCAGCTGATCGTCGAGCGCCTGCAGGAACTCGCGGCCATTGGGGGCCTCCCGCACGGCGCTGGTGGCGGCGGTCACGATCTGTTCCACGCCATTGCTGAGCGCCAGATCACGGCAGTGGCGCAGGGTGAGAAAGGCCCGCTCGATCGATTCGGGCGACAGGGCGCCGGTCTCGGGGTCCCGATCGCCGAGGCGGGTGGTGGATTTCTCAGCCACCACCACATGGAAGGAATGCAGGGCCGGATCGATCGCCGCGATCAGCAGGTGGATCGAATTGGTGCCGATGTCGATCGCCGCCACCCGGCGCTGACCATCGGACGGGGCCACATCCGCCAGGGGGGTCTGGGCCATCGGGAAGGAAGCGGCCTGTCGGCGCCACACTTTGCCACCGCACCGCGGCCCCCTCCGCCTCCGAGGTTGGAACGCAAACCCGAGCTGGAACCCAAAGACACTGTTCAG
>JAPLIE010000160.1 GCA_026389265.1 Cyanobacteriota bacterium
CTGCAGGCCACCACCCGATCCACCCCGGTGCGCACCGCCTCCCGCTGGTCGGCGGGCACCATCAGGTCCACCAGGGAGCCTCCGTGGGGCTGGATCAGACCGGGCGCGGCGATCGTCATGGCCGGAGAGGCAGGCAGGGACTAGTGATTCTCCCAGACGGTGGCCGCTGGAGTGGGCGGCCAGGGCTGGGGCGTCGCCGCACCGCGGAATGCCATCGCGCCTTGGAGAACAGCCATGAAAAAGGCCCCCCTGAGGGAGCCTAATGCTGGTTTGGAGAAGCGGTCCCTGAAAGGTGAACCGTTCGTTTTGGCTGCGGGTGCTGGTTGGCTGCAGGGGTACTCGGCGGTTCCGCAGGAAAGGCGGACTCGCGGATCAAGCCTTCTCGAGGCGGCCGTAGAGCTCACCGGTGATCTTCACATCCACGGCGTCCTTGGTGCCCATGTCCGTGTCGGAGGGCTGGATGGCGACGAACACGCCAGCGAACTCACCAGTTTCCGAATCGATCTTAGTGATCGAGAAATCCATGGTGCCGGTGCCATCCACGTACTGCTTGATCGTTTCCTTGCGGAGTTTCTCGTCGTCGCCGGCGGGCACCAGACCCACGGCGCTGCTGTAGCCGGTGGTGAGGCCACGGCCCTTGGGATCAAGGAAGTTGCTGGTGCGATAGCTCGGGGCGCGATAGGGGCCGCTGAAGTCGGTGCTGGTGGTGAAGGCATTGCCATTGGCGGTGGCCACCAGTTCCTTGCTGGAGAAGGTGAAGGGCACCTCCTCACCACCGGGCAGCAGCACGGTGACAGGCTGGAAGTCGATGCCGCCCAATTCGGTGAAGGTGAGCTGGTCGCCATTCAGCTTGAGCTCGCCGTACACCTGATCAAGGCTGGAGGTGTAGCGGGTGAGGATCTTGGCGGGCACGAACTGGGCTTCCTGGCGCTTGTTGGCCGGCTCACCCTTCACGAACACCTCGGAGGGGTGCAGGCAGATCTCCCGCAGCTGATAGCGGGCCGAGGGGTCGAGGCTGATGGTGCCCCGGGCCGAATCGGGAAGACTGGGGCAACTGTTGGCCAGACCGGTGTTGTGGATGTCGTCGTAGGTGAGGCTGGCCCGATCGACAGCCTTGGCGCCGCCGCTGCATGCGGTGACCAGGGTCATACACAACGCCAGCACGAGAGCCAGCAGGGGACGGAAGCGCATGGGGGAAACGCCGCAGAGACGGACAAGGACTGGGCTGGCCGGGATCCTACCGGTGCAAAACGCCCACCCCTGATAGGTTGCAGCGGCTCTCAACAACCTGTATGAGAGGCGCATGACCTCCGAGCCGCCCACCCCCTGGCACGATCCAGCCACCTCCGAGGCGCCCACCGGTGGCTCTGGGCCTGCCACGGGCCGAAGGACAGGCGATGAGGAGCTCAGGATTCTGCTGGCTTTAGCCGAAAGCCTCGAAGGCGATCCGGCCGCCCTGCTCGATCTGCTGCGGCGGCTCGAAAAGCTGCACCGCACTATCCAGGATGGCGCTTTTCGTAACAGCCTCCCCGAAGACCGCAACCGCCTCTACCAATTGCTGGAGTCGATGGAGGATAGCGGCGGCTGGCCCTATATCCCCCGCCTGCAACTACGAACCTTCCTGGATCTATTGCAACGGGAGGCTCCCCGAGAGGCGGGTGCTGAAGGGGAGCAGGCGCTGGCGGCGTAATCCGATCCGGCGGCCCGGGTGCCGGCCGCGGCCCCAAGGTTTTCAGCGGCTGCTGGAGCTCTCTCGCTTTAAGCCCACGCATTGATGCCCAATAGAGGTGCGACGGCCGGGGGTTCGCTCAGGTTCCCGATGCCTGGTACGCCTCCAGCGACGCCGCCAACGCGGTGAGCAGCTGGTGGGCGATCGCCAGTTTGGAGGCGGGCTCCAGCGGTGTTTCCTGTGCATTCGGACCCAGGAGAACGCCAGAGTTGGTGGAGGCGGCGAAGCCCACGCCGGGCCGATCGATCGGGTTGGCGAACAGCAGATCGCAACCCTTGCGGGCGAATTTGGCGCGAACCGGTTCCAGATCCGTGCCGCTGTAGGCCGCAAAACCAAGAATGCGTTGGCCCGGGGACCGGCGGGCCACCAGGCCGGCCAGCAGATCCGGCACCGTTTCCCAGCCGCCGCGGAGGTCCGCCTCCAGCTCCTGTTTGGCGATCTTGTCGGCCCGGGGGGCGGCGCGGCGATGGTCGGCCACCGCGGCGGCCATGGCGATGGCGTGGGCCTGGGGCTGCAGCCGGGTGAGGGCGGCCTCCAGCTCGGCGGCGGTGCTGATCGGATGGCAGCGCAGGCCCTCGCGAAGCGCATCCGGCGCCGTGAGCGGACCGTGCACCAGATCCACCTCGGCCCCCCGCAGCAGGGCGGCCTGGGCGAGGCACAGCCCCATCAGCCCAGTGCTGGGATTGGTGAGGCAGCGGGCCGGATCGAGCGGTTCGCGGGTGGGGCCGGCGCTCACCAGTAGACGGCGGCCGAGCCAATCGCGCCGCCATCCCCAAACGGCGAGGGATTCCAGGCCCAGCAGGAGGCGTTCGGGTTCGGCCATGCGGCCATCGCCGATCCGGTCGCAGGCCAGCAGCCCGCTGGCGGGGGGCAGGGTCACCACCCGCTCCCAGCCCTGCAGGGTCTGCCAGTTGGCTGCCACGCCGGGGGAGCTCCACATGGCGGTGTTCATGGCCGGCGCCACCAGCACGGGCGCCTCGCAGGCCAGCAGCACCGCGGCCACCAGGGTGTCGCCCAGCCCGTGCATCCAGCGGCCCAGGGTGGTGGCACTGAGGGGCGCCAGCAGCACCAGCTCGGCCCATTCGGCCAGCTCCACATGCAGGGGCCGGGGAGCAGCGGGACTCCAAGGGTCGTCGTCGCCGTGGCAGGGGTGGCGGCTGAGGCTGGCCAGGGCCACCGGGCTCACCAGCCGCGCAGCTGAGGGGGTGACGGCACAGCGCACCAGGGCGCCGCGCTTCACCAGGGCGCTCACTAGCTGGGGCAACTTCACCGCCGCAATGCTGCCGCTGATCAGTACCAGCACCCTGCGGCCGACCAGGGGGTCGGCGGGGCCAGGAGGATCAGCCAGTGGGGGCAAGGGGATCAGCCGATGGGGGCAAGGACATCAATCCTCGTCGAAGGGTTCCTGATCCACCAGGTGCACGTAAGGGCGGGCCAGCTCGGGGCGGTGGATCGCCAGGGCCCGCAGCAGATGCCAGTCGGCCAGACCCGCGAAGGGGGAGGGGTAGTCGTCGTCTTCCAGGCGGCGGGCCAGTTCGGCGGTGGCGGCCTCATCGAAGGCCTCCAGCCGCTCGGGCGTGATCGGCTCACCGCGACCGTCGAGGGGAGGGGTGCCGGCATCAGCCATGGAATCGCTCACGGGAGGATCCGCGCAAGGGTGTTCGCTGGTGATAATGGCGGGCGACGGGGAATTAGCTCAGCTGGAAGAGCGCTGCGATCGCACCGCAGAGGTCAGGGGTTCGAGTCCCCTATTCTCCATTCTGACCCCCCAACACCCTTCCTGATCCTTGGGATCTCAGCTGCCCCAACGGGTTAGGTGCCCTGCTGGAAGAGCCAGATCCGCCGGCCTCTGCGGGTGGTGCGAGGCTGCATTGGGCTTCGAGGATCGCCTCCAGCGGCGGCCAGAGGGGGTTGGCGCGGGCTTCCTCGTAGGCGGGGGCGAGGCGTTTGCGGTGGTGGGGGGCGGCGAGGCTGGTGGCGTCAGCGGAGTGGGCGAAGTCGTTGCGCACGCCTCGCAGGGCATGGAGCACCTTTCGCCACGGCCGGATCGATCAGGGCGAGCCTGGAGGCCAGGCTGAACTTGGCGGCGAAACTGCCGAGGGAGCGCTCGGGGCGGAAGAGGGCGTCATCTGCAGCACCACAATCCTGGCCTGATCCGCAGCGGTGTTGACGAGCGAATCAGGGCTCATTCCTGCTGGCCTTGATCACGCAGATCTTCGTAGAGGTTCGTGTGATTGAGCAGGATGTTCTTGATGCCGTCGCGCGCATCGGCCGAGTTGAGGGCCTGGGTGCTCATCGCCTGGTGAGCATCGAGGGCGCCAATGATCGCCTCCATCAGCTCGGTGCCGAAATCAGGTGAGTTGGCGAACTGCTCTTTACTGTTGGCAGCCGCCTGCTGACGCAGGGTGGGTGACTCCATGAGCTTGCCACGAATCACGGCGCGCACATAGGTGACCTTGTCGCTGTCGCTGAGCTCGCCAATGAACAAATCATTGAGCTTGGCGATGATCTCCGCCAGCTCCACCTTGTCTTTGTCCTGAACCCCACCACCACCTGGGGCCATGCCTGGGATCAGGAGGCTGTTGCCCTGGGTGAGGTCGAGCTTCTTGGTGCCGAGATTGCGGAGATGGTGGTGGGTGAGCACCACCTTGGAGAGATCCACCGTGTTGATCTCCCGCTCAAACTCCAGCAGTGGAAGAAGCGCTTTGTAGAAGATCGCCCGCTTCTCAATACCGGTGTTGGCGTAGTCGAAGATCTGAGACAGAAACGTGTGGAAGCGCCCATAGGTGCCCATGTCGCTACGGAATAGGGTGAGTGCATCGAGTTCGTCTTTGGCACGCTTGCGAGCATCCCCGTCATTGATGTCTTCCGCTTGGCGATAAGCGATCCTGGCTTCCTTGTACAGGGTCATCAGCCGCTGAGCGACAGGATCGATGGCCCCGATCAGCTGGCTTTGCCGAACCTTGTCAGTGCGGGTGTCATCCAGCAGCACCTTCACCACCCGCTCAATCTCGAACTCGTCGTAATGGCCCTGGGCATCGAGCTTGGTCTTGAGGTCCAGGATGAGGTTGGGATCGGTGGCCTCGGCCAGCTCAGCCGTGGCGTAGTAGGTCTTGAAGGCCGCCAGGATGTCGTCGGGTTCGTTCACGAAATCCACCACGAAGGTGGTGTCCTTGCCTGGGTGGCAGCGATTCAGGCGGGAGAGGGTCTGCACCGCCTGGATGCCATCGAGGCGCCGGTCCACATACATGCCGCAGAGCAGCGGCTGGTCAAAGCCGGTCTGGAACTTATTGGCCACCAGCAGGATCTGATAGTCGTTGCCTTTGAAGGCTTCGCGGATGTCGCCCTTGAGGCCTGGGTTGAGGGTGGCACTGCGCTCGGTGAAGCCATCGGGGCCGATCTCGGGGTCGTTCACCTCACCGCTGAAGGCCACCAGGGTGCCGAGTGGGTAACCCTGCTCCTGGATGTATTTGTCGATGGCCAGCTTCCAGCGCACGGCCTCCTTGCGCGAGCCCACCACCACCATCGCCTTGGCCTTGCCATCGAGCAGCGGCCAGACGAACTGGCGGAAGTGCTCCACCACGATCTGCACCTTCTGGGCGATGTTGTGGGGGTGGAGCTTCACCCAGCCCATCAGCTTCTTGAGGGCGGCGCTGCGCTCCACCTCCTCCGTGGAGAGGCTGTGGCCGTCC
>JAPLIE010000195.1 GCA_026389265.1 Cyanobacteriota bacterium
AGGCTGAGCACCATCACGGCGTCGCCCCGCACGATGCGCCGGCCCACCTGCATCGAGGCGATGTTCACGTTGTGCTCGCCCAGCACCGAGCCCAGCTGGCCGATGATGCCGGGCATGTCGCGGTGGCGGGTGAACAGCATGTGGCGGCTGGGCATCACGTTCACCGGGAACTCATCGATGGTGGTGATCCGCAGTTCGCCGTCGGCGAACACCGCTCCGGTCACGCTGTGGCTGCCTTTGGCGCCGCGGCTGCTCAGCTGCAGCGAGCCACCGGCAAAGTCGCGGCTGGCGTCGTCCTTCACCTCGAGCACATGGATGCCCCGCTCCTTGGCCTCCAGGCTGGCATTCACGTAGTTGATGCTGTCCCCCAGCGCCGTGGAGAGCACCCCCTTCAGGGCCGCCACCACCAGGGGCTGGGCGGGGTGGGAGGCGAACTCGCCCTGCAGCCGCACCTCCAGTTCGCTGATCTGCCCGCCCGCCAGCTGGCTGAGCAGCTGGCCCAGGGTTTCGGCCAGCTCCAGGTGGGGCTTGAGCTGCTCCATCACCTCGGCGTTGAGGCCGGGGATGTTCACGGCGCTGCGGGCCGGCAGGCCGAGCAGCACGTCGCGGATCTGCTCCGCCACGTCGATGGCCACGTTCTCCTGGGCCTCTTCCGTGGAGGCGCCGAGGTGGGGGGTGAGGATCAGCCGCTCCTTCACGCTGCGCAGCGGTGAATCGGCCGCCAGGGGCTCCTTGGAGAACACATCCAGGGCGGCGCCGGCGATCACGCCCTGTTCCACCGCCTCGGCCAGGGCCGCCTCATCCACGATGCCGCCGCGGGCGCAGTTCACCAGCCGCGCCGTTGGCTTCATGGTGCGCAGGAGCTCCGCATTCACCAGGTTCTCGGTTTCGGGGGTGCGGGGCAGGTGCAGGGTGACGTAGTCGGCCTCGGCGAACAGCTGGGGCAGACTCAGCAGCCGCACCTGCAGCTGCTGGGCCCGCTCCGGCGACACGAAGGGGTCGTAGGCGGCCACATCCATGCCCATGGCCCGGGCCACGCGGGCCACATGGGAGCCGATCTTGCCGAGGCCCACCACGCCGAGCACTTTTTTATAGAGCTCGTTGCCCACGTAGGTTTTGCGGTCCCAGCCGCCGGCCATGGTGCTGGCGTGAGCGTGGGGCACATGGCGCGAGAGGGCCAGCATCAGGGCCAGGGCCTGCTCGGCGGCGGCGATGGTGTTTCCCTCGGGGGAATTCACCACCAGCACGCCGCGCCGGGTGGCGGCCTTCACATCCACGTTGTCCACGCCCACGCCGGCGCGGCCGATGATGCGCAGCTTGGTGGCGGCCTCGATCACCTCCTCGGTGACCTGGGTGCCTGAGCGGATCATCAGGCCCTCGTAGTCGCCGATGATCGCCTTGAGCTCCTCAGGTGGCAGACCGGTGCGCACATCCACCTGGGCCACTTGGGCGAGAATATCGATCCCCGTTTGATCGATGGGATCAGAAACCAGAACCTTCGTCATGACCGGCACGTGTTGGGGGCCCCGGGGGCGCAAGGGAGAGCGGCGCCCCGGCGGGGCAGGCCGGAGGTGCAGTGTAGAGATCGGCTCGCGACGGGGCTGGCCGAACCCTCAAATCGTTCTGTGCCGCCCCAGCTGGTCCCCGGATGCGAGCCTGATGGAAAGCTGGAGAGGAAGGCGTGGCCCTGAGTGTGGTGGTGGTGCTCGAAGACCGCAAGCGGCTGGAGGCCCTGCGTCAGAAGCTGGCGGCTCAGGATCCACCGCCTCTGGCGGTGGTGGCGATCGGCAGCGGTGAAACCGAGCTGGCCAGCGTGGAGAGGCTCGATCCGGCCGCGGGCCGCCGTCAGCGCCAAAAAACCATGATGCGCTGGCTGTTGCCCTTCGGTTTTCTGGCGGGTCTCACCTTCACCCAGATCACCGATCTCCATACCTTCTCCGCCCTGGGCCCCTGGGCTGAACCGCTGATCGGCGGCCTGCTGGGGATGGGCTCGGGCTGGATGGGCAGCTTTGCCGCCGCCGCCAGCGTGACCTCCGAGGAGGACGACCGGATCCGCATCCTCCGCAACCGCCTGCAGGAGTGCAACTGGCTGCTGTTGATCGATCCGGCCTCCGGCAGCGAGCCCCCCTGGGGCCTGATTCAGCAGGCGCGGCCTAAGGCGGTGGTGCGTCTTGGTGAGTCCTGAATTGCCGGCCCCGATGGAGTCCCGCCGAGATCGGCCGGAGGGCGACCCCCCGGTTGCCGAGCTGAAGCCCGTGCTGGAGATGGCCGACCGCTGTCTCCGCACCTGGGAACCGGTCTGGACCGGTTTTCTCGATGGGGCCCTCAGGGAGGAGGCCGAGGCCCGCCTTGAGGCCATGAGCGACCTCCGCCTCGAGCGCTGGGGCGGGCACGCTGGCGCTGAGCGCTGCCGGTTGCTGCTGCAGCGCAGCGAGGCGGCCCTGCCCCTGGATCAGCTTGCCGGCGATTTCGTCGGTTTGGAAATCGCCGGCAACTTTCTGTTTGACCCGGCCGAGCCAGCCGACTTCCGTTCTGCCCTGCTCGCCGCCGGCGCGCTCCCCGAGGAGCTGGGCGATCTGTGGGTCCGCGGCGATCGGGGTGCCCAGGCGATCACGGCCCAGGCCCTGGCCGCCCGTCTGCAGGGTCAGGCCGGCCGGGTGCGCACGGTGGAGGTGCACTTCGAGGCCCGCCCCCTGGCGGAGCTGCAGCTGCCGCCGCGGCGGGTCGCCCGCAGTCTCACCACGGTGGAGGCCTCCACCCGGCTGGATGCGGTGGCCTCGGCCGGCTTCGGCCTCTCCCGCAGTCGCCTGGCGGCCCTGATCCGTCAGGGGGCGGTGCGGATCGACTGGCGGGTGGTCACCAGTCCGAGCCGGGAGCTGCGCAGCGGTGAGCGGGTGCAGCTGGAGGGGCGCGGCGAGCTGCAGATCGAGGCGGTGGAGATCACCAAGCGGGATCGCTACCGGATCCGTTTGATGAAGCGCTGAGGGCAGGCCGCGAGGCCGGGGCTGCTAAGTTCGATGCCACAGTTGATCCGATGGAGTTCACCGGGAGATTCCTCTTGGTCGTTCCTGGGATCAGGTGGGCTTAGCGACATATCGGCTTCGGCAGTCACCCGCCGCCAATGCCGGCCCGACTCAGGCGATAATCCTGAAGGGTTTTTAGGGCGATTAGCTCAGAGGTAGAGCACTACCTTGACACGGTAGGAGTCACTGGTTCGATTCCAGTATCGCCCATTAATTATTAACAGCTTCACTTAAATCGATTTTGTTTAATAGTTAGCCGGTTGGCATCAATCATCTTGATTAGGTGAAGTCTCCCGGCAGTTAGATGAGCCAGGCTTGATCAGCTGACCTTCCATGGCCTCGGTGGGCAGATGGCCGGTGGAGGCATCAGCGTGGCGGGCTGTGGCGGATCACAACCGCCCGAGTGAGCGGCTCCCTCGCCCCTGCCCCGTAATCTGCGGACCGATCCGGCAGAACTCCCGATGGCCACCCGCGAACGGCAAGGCACGGTGGTGCTGGGTCTGGGTCGCTCCGGAATCGGCGCTGCTCGATTGCTTCGGGCCCTCGGCGAACCGGTGTGCCTCGCGGAAAGCCGCAGCGGCAACGCCCTGGCTGAGCAGGCGGCGGCCCTGGAGGCGGAGGGCATTCCGGTGAAGCTGGGCCTGCCCCTTGATGCCGACCGCTTGGATGCCCTCACCCCGCCGCCCGCCACCGTGGTGGTGAGTCCCGGCATCCGCTTCGACCATCCGGCCCTGGAGGCATTGCGGGCCCGGGGGGTGGCGGTGCAGGGGGAGTTGGTGGGGGCCTGGAGGGCCGGCAGGGCCGTGCCCTGGATCGGCATCACCGGCACCAATGGCAAGACCACCGTGACCCATCTGGTGCATCACCTCCTGGAGGCCGGTGGGCTGGATGCTCCTCTCTGCGGCAACGTGGGCACCTCCGCCGCCGATGTGGTGCGCCAGCGGATCGTCGCCGGCCTGGCCGCCAGCGGCGTTTCGCCTTCGGGCCTTTCGGCCTTGGGCGCTTCCATTTCGGATGCTTCGCTCTCGGGCGCTTCGCTCTCGGGCGGGTCTTCCGCCGGGAAGCTGGCCCTTCCCGACTGGCTCGTGGTGGAGCTGAGCAGCTATCAAATCGAGGCCGCCCCCGAATTAGCGCCGGCCATCGGCATCTGGACCACCCTCACCCCCGACCATCTGGAGCGCCACGGCACCCTGGAGGCCTACCGGGCGATCAAGCGCCAACTGCTCGAGCAGTCGGGCCTGCGCATCCTCAATGCCGACGACGCCGATCTGCGCAGCCGCGCCGCCAGCTGGGACCAGGCCCACTGGATCACCGCCGGACCGCGCCAGGCCGCCCTCGATGCCGGCATCGACCCCCACCTCTGGATCGAGGCCGGTGAGGTGTGGAATGCCGAGGGCCCGCTATTCCCCGCCGCCGCTCTGGCCATGCCGGGCGACCACAACCGCCAGAACCTGCTGCTGGCCGCGGCGGCCGCCCTGGCCGCCGGCCTCACCCCCGCCGGGATCGAGGCAGCCTGCCGCTCCTTCCCCGGCGTGCCCCACCGGCTCGAACGCATCCGCCTCCACCAGGGCATCACCTGGTTCAACGACAGCAAGGCCACCAACTACGACGCCGCTGAAGTGGCGCTCCGCGCCCTTGACGGTCCCCTGGTGGTGCTGGCTGGCGGCCAGTCGAAGCAGGGCGATGCGGCCGGCTGGATCGCCCAATTGCACCGCCAGGCCGTGGCTGTAATCCTCTATGGCGCCGCCCGGCAGGAGTTCACCGGCCTGCTGGCGGCCGGTGGCTACGGCGGTCGGGTGGAGAGCGTGGAAGGGCTCGACCAGGCGGTGCCGCTAGCCCGGGAGCTGGCGGCGCAGGGAGTCTGCCCAGCCGTGCTGCTCTCGCCGGCCTGCGCTAGCTTTGATCAATACAGCGATTTCGAGGCCCGCGGCGATCATTTCCGCCGCCTGGTTCTGGCACTCTGAAGGCAGCGAATTTGGCGTACCGCGCCAGTCCCGATGGCCCACTGGTTGATGAAGAGCGAGCCGGAGGTCTACGGCATCGCCCATCTGGAGGCGGAGGGCACCACCCTCTGGGATGGCATCCGCAACTACCAGGCCCGCAATTACATGCGCGCGATGAAGGTCGGCGACCGAGCCTTCTTTTATCACTCCAATGCCTCGCCGCCGGGGATCGTGGGGCTGATGGAGGTGGTGGAGACGGGCCTGATCGATCCGAGCCAGTTTGATGCCGGCTCCAAGTATTTCGACCCCAAGGCCAGTGCCGAGGCGCCTCGCTGGGACTGCGTGCGTCTGCGGTTTGGGCGCACGTTCGGGCGGCTGCTGAGCCTTGAGGAGCTGCGCGAGCAGTTCGATGCCGAAAGCCTGCCGGTGGTGCGTCGTGGCAACCGCCTCTCGATCCTGCCGGTGGAGGAGGCCAGCGCCCTGCGGATCTATGTCCTGCTCGGCGAGACCCCCTGAGGGCCAGCGCTCGATGCGGCGGCGGTCTTCAGGCGGCGTTGCGACGGTACTCGTCGCGCCGGTCCCTGGCCCAGGGGCGCTCGGCCCCGGGAGCGCCCCGCCGTGGCAACGGTGTGGGTCCGCTCCCTTCGTGGCTCTGGGGCAGAGGACCGAAGCCCGCGGAGCCGGGGAAGAGGTTGGCCAGATAGCAGCGGGTCACGCCCCGGTTCTGCACGCCGTTCTGCACCAGAAAACCCGCCAGGGCGGCCTGAAAGAGGCGGTATTGGTCCCAGTTGGGATGGCATTCAATGAACTGGCTCATGGCCTGTAGCAACTGCTCCGGTACCTCGGCCCGCAGGCTCACCGTTCCGCCTCCTGCGGTTCCCTCCGGAGAACCCTCACCATCAGCGCCTTCGTCGTGGCCTCGCCGCCAGTCCTGTGTCATCGCCGGAACGTTCCCCGCTCATTGACACCAGTTCTCCACACCTTGGGGGTAGCGTCAAATCCCGCGCTTCGGCGGTCCGATCCGCCGTCCCACGCTGAGATTTCAGGCCGGATCAGCGTTCTGCCTGGCCCTGGCGGCGCCTCCGGCGGGGCGTCTCCCCAGGCCGGCCCCGTCAAGGGTGGAAAGCGGTTGTTCAGGACTTCTCCCCGGACCCCGGTTCCGCAGGGACCGGGCTGGGGAAAAACGGGAACAAAGCGGCCTCCGTTGTGGAATAGGCCAGGAAAACGGGCCTAATCAGCATTGCTGATTGGAGCCTGCTTGGCGCAAGGGTCTCAGGCAGCGATGTCACCACCGTGGTGCGATGCGTCTTCGGCTTCTGAAGGCAGGCAGCTCTGGAGGGCTGCGGCCAGGGCAACACTGGCCTCCCGTCCCCAGCTCCCCTCCACCCCCCGCCGTCCGGGGGCGGGCGTGAGCACGAAGCGCAGGCACCAGCTGTTGCGGTCGCCCTCAAGGCAGAGCCACAGATCGCCCCCCTCGCAGGCCACCTCCATGGCCAACTCAATGGCCTCCTCAGCCATCAAAGTGGCGAGTAGCGCCTGGTGCTGCTGTAGCAAGATTGCCACCCCTCGCCGCAGCGCCAGCGCCTCCGCAAGGCTGAATTCAGCGGCCCAGGCTCCCGCCGCGGCATCCCCGCCGCCGATCAACACACCAAAAGGGTGGCGATCGGAGTCGACCACCAGCCGCCAGCCTGAACCTTCCCGGACCTCCATGGGCCCCGCCGCGCTCAGCCGGGCAGCAGATCCGGTTGGTCCTGTTCATCGGAGAGCTCGATGATGGCTCGGTGCACCGGCTTGATCATCGAGTCGTCGAGGAGTCCGTCGAAATCATCAAAGCGCCGCTGCTTGGCCCGGAAGGCGATTCGCACCGTGGTGAGGTAGCGATTGTTGGCATGACGGATCAGGCTCTCGGCACGCTGGGCCAGATCCTTCGGATTCACGGTCGGGCTGCTGGGCATGCGCAAGAGTTCCAGTGGACACGGCCATCCGCCACCCTAGGCCAGAACAGGTGCCCCCTCCCCCATGCCGGGAACGCTCGCCATCGACCTGGGCAGCACCACCACCGTGGTGGCCTGGCAGGACGGCACCGCCAGCCCGCCGCGGCTGCTGGCGCTCGCCCCCTATGCCCTCGACGATCCCGCCGTGGTGCCCAGCCTGATCTGGCTCACCGGCCCGGAGGGCGCGGCGGGGGCTCTGGTGGGCCGGCAGGTGCTGGACGCGGGGCTGGCCGATGCCGAGGGACCGGGCCTGCTGCGGGATTTCAAGCGGCGCATCGGGGCGTCCCCCGAACCCTCCTCGCCGGGCCGCTCCCCCGGGGCCCCCGCCCGGGCGGGCGGATCTCAAGCGGAGGATTCGGAAGGATCGGAAGGCCCGGGGGGCTCTGAGGCAGCCGCCCCACAGCCCTGGCTGACGCCCTAGGCCGCCGGAGCCTTGCTGCTGCATCGGATCTGGCGGGCCCTGCCCCCGGGAGTGGAGCCGGACCGGCTGGTGCTCACCGCCCCGATCGAGGCCTACCGCAGCTACCGCCAGTGGCTGCGGGAGGTGTGCGGTTCGTTCGCGGTGCCCGAGCTGGCCCTGGTGGACGAACCCACCGCCGCCGCGATCGGCGCCGGGCTCCCCCCCGGTAGCCGCGTGCTGGTAGTGGACTTTGGGGGCGGGACCCTCGATCTGTCCCTGGTGCAGCTGGAGGGGGGGGAGGGAAGGGTCGCCCCCATCGCCCAGCTGCTCCGCTTCGCCGGCCGCGATCTCGTGGCCAGCGGCCAGGCGCTGCGCTGTGCCCGGGTCCTGGGCAAAGCCGGCCTCCGCCTCGGCGGTCGGGACATCGATCGCTGGATCGCCGCCGAACTCGTCCCCGACACCAGGTCCGACGGGGAGTTGCTGCGGACGGCCGAGGCGCTCAAGTGCCAGCTGAGCGAGGTGGAGGAGGCGGTGCGGCTCTGGAGTCCGGCGGGTCTGCCGGCCCGGGAGCTGCGGCTCAGCCGCCGACGCTTCGAGGCCCTGCTGGAGGAACGGGGGCTCCTCGCGCAGCTCGACACCCTGCTCGAGGCCGTCTGGGCCGGCGCCCGGCGGGAGGGGCTGGCCCGGGGTGCCGCCATCGACGCCGTGCTGCCGGTGGGGGGGAGCAGCCGCATTCCCCTGATCTACCGCTGGCTTCAGGAGCGTTGCCCCGGGGTGCCCCTGCGGGGTGAGCGGCCGGTCGAGGCCGTGGCCCTCGGCGCCCTCGCCCTCACCCCGGGAGTGAGACTGCGGGATGTGCTGAGCCGTGGCGTTTCCCTGCGCTGTTGGGACCGCCGCAGCGGCACCCATCGCTGGCATCCCCTCTTTGTGGCTGGCCAAGGCTGGCCCACCAGCGACCCTCTCGAGATCGTGCTGGCCTGCAGCCATGAGGGCCAGGGGGCGATCGAACTGGTACTGGGTGAACCGCTCGGGGAGGTTCGCTCCGAGGTGGTGTTCCGCGATGGAGTGCCCCAGCTGCGGCAACGGCCCGCCGGCGAGGCGGCGGTGGCCCCCTGGCGGCAGGCTCCGGCCCCGCTGCCGCTGCAACCGCCGGGCCAGGCCGGCCAGGACCGGCTTCGCCTCTGCTTCTCCATCGATACCGAGGCCCGGCTCTGGCTGGAGGGGGAGGATCTGGTGAGCAAAGCGCCCCTGGAGCCTCGCTGCCTGGGGCCGGTGTGTTGAGCGACCACTGGGACCAGCCCTGTCCGGGCGGACTGCATACAACAGGGGTCATTCCCACCCATGCCCCTTGGCCCGCCGGCCCCGCTTACCGTTCGTCTGGCTGGCCATCACCCTGGGAACGGTCGCCGCGGGGATCGGTTTCGTATACTGGTGGGAGCGCCAGCTGCCGGCCCGGGTGGCCGACGCCGCTGCCCGCGGCCAGCTCGACGCTTGTCTGCGCTACAGCGATCAGCTCGATGCCCTCAGCTGGCTTCCCGGCCGTTCCTCCCTCGATCAGGGCCGCTGCCGGCGTGAGAAGGCCGCCCAGCTCTGGAAGCAGGGGCGCTGGGCGGCGGCCCTCGGCCTGCAGCGGCAGCTGCTCAACTCCCCCGCCGGCGGCCGGGGAGACCGGCAGCGCCTGGAGGATTGGCAGTCGGCCCTGCACCGCATGGCCCTGACCCGCTTCCGCGACGGAGACCTCGACGCTGCCCTAGACGCCCTGGCTCCGATGGGCGAGAAGCATCGCTCCGATGGCACGGCGGTTGGAGATCAGCTGCGGCTGAACTGGAACCGCAACCGGCTGGAGTGGGAGCGGGCCTCGAAGCTTGTGGGCCAGGCTCGCTGGTGGGAGGCCCTCGACAGCCTGCACCGGATCGATCACCCCTGGTGGCAACGACGGGCCCAGGCCCTCAACGCCAGGGTGGAGAAGGGTCTGCAGCAACTCAAGGGCAAGGAGCGTGAACACGATGGCCACGGCGATCTCCCCCAGTCGGTGCCTGTGGCCCAGCTCGATGCCGAGGTGGGCCGACGCATCGCCGCCGGCATGGACGAATGGAAAGCCTTCCAAGCCGGATGCCAGGCCCTCGGTGGCCGCGTAGTGGAGGCCGGTCCCGACACGGCCTGCCAGCGTTGACGAGGGCGTGACAAGATTAGATTCGATGCCGGAACGCAACACCATGCAGCCAGGAGATCGGGTCAGGGTCTGCAGCAGCGTGGTGGTCTACACCCACCCCACCCACCGGGGCTCCGCCTTCGATCTCGAGGGACAGGAGGGGGAGGTGCTGCAGGTGCTCAACGATTGGAAAGGCCGGCCGATTAGCCCCACCCTGCCGGTGGTGGTGGCCTTCGGGAAGTTCCGGGCCCACTTTCGCGATGATGAGATCACGCGGATCTGAAGCCTGGGAACTGAGGGCGTCGGGTCCGGGCTAGGAGCGCAGCAGGTACACCCCTTCCTCCCCGTCGATCGACCGCAGGCACAGCTCGATTGTTTCTTGCCGGGTGGTGGGCACCACCCGACCGCAGAAGTCGGGCTGGATGGGCAGTTCCCTGTGGCCCCGGTCCACCATCGCCAGGAGTTGCACCCGCGTCGGGCGCCCCCAAGTGTGCAGGGCCTCCATGGCCGCCCGCACGGTTCGCCCGGTGAAGATCACATCGTCCACCAACACCACATGGCGGCCATCCACCGAGGCCGGTAACTGGGTGGCCTCAGCGAGTCGGGTGCCGATGCGCTCGAGATCATCCCGGTGGAAGGTGGGATCGATGCTGCCGTGTTCGATCGGATGGCCGCTCAGGCCCTTCAGCCGCCCTGCCAGCACCCGGGCTAGGGCCACGCCCCGGGTGGGAATGCCCAGCAGCAGGAGCGAGCGGCTATCGCTGGCGCGCTCCAATACCTGGGAGGCGAGCCGATCGAGGGTGCGTCCCAGTTCTGGTTCCGAGAGCAGTTCGACCCTCACCTGGCGGTCGAACTCCGGATCCTGGCCTGGGGTCTCTGGGGACACGGAGCGAGTCATGGGGCCGGTTGCACCGGGCGGGAGCCAGAAGGCTTGCAAGGGGCCGATGCTAAGGGGGGCCGACCGATGGACCCCCCGTCCTCGCTCCGTTGCCTCCGTCGGCTGGGATCAGCCTGTGGCCAAAGGCTGACCTGCGATCACCCATCGTTGGGGCTTTCAGGGCACGGCTGTAGGTTTGTTGAGGCACACCGTTGATGCCGCTGGCTGATCGGGTGAACGCAGCGTCCTCGTCCCACTTTCCAACTCTCGGCAAAGGCCCGGCCAATGGTCCTGGGGCCACTACCGAGCTTCCTCCTCTGGGTCATCCATCCTCTTTGGCTCCAGTGGTGCTGGCGATCCTCGACGGTTGGGGCTACCGCCCCGAAGTCGACCACAACGCCATTCGCAGTGCCACCACCCCGGTGATGGATGCCCTCTGGCATGCCTATCCCCACACCTTGATTGAGGCCAGCGGCGGTGCTGTTGGCCTGCCCGACGACCAGATGGGCAATTCAGAGGTGGGGCACCTCACGATCGGCTCTGGCCGCATTATTCGCCAGGAATTGGTACGCATCGGCCAAGCCGTGCGCAATGGCAGCATCGCCGCCAATCCTGCTCTCAACAAACTTGCCGACACCCTCCTGGCTGAAGGGGGCACCCTTCACCTGATTGGCCTGTGTTCCGATGGCGGTGTCCATAGCCATGTCGATCACCTAGGCGGGTTGCTGCGCTGGGCCGCAGGCCGGGGTCTTACAGACATCTGTATCCATGTGGTGACCGACGGCCGCGACACCGCCACCAACAGTGCTCCAGGTTTCCTGGCCAAGATCGAGCGCCAGATTGCCGAAGCCGGCGTCGGCCGGATCGCCACCCTCTGCGGCCGCTACTGGGCCATGGACCGCGACAACCGTTGGGATCGCACCGAGAAGGCCTATCGCCTCTTTACGGAGGAGAGTCCGCTCAGCAGCTTCACTCCCGCCAAGATTCTTGAGGCCTCCTACGCAGCCGGCATCACCGATGAATTCCTGGAGCCGGTGCGTCTGGCACCGGGGCTGATCAGGGCGGGTGATGGGCTGGTGTGCTTCAACTTCCGCCCCGATCGGGTGCGTCAGTTGGTGCGCGCCTTGGTGCTGGAGCCATTTCAGGGATTCGAGCGGTGCCGCATCGAGCCGCTGCACTTGGTCACCTTCACCCAGTACGAGAAGGGTCTTCCCGTGGCCGTGGCCTTCCCTCCCGAGTCCCTCGATGGCCTGCTTGGTCAGGTGATCTCCGACAACGGTCTGCGCCAGTTCCGCACCGCCGAGACGGAGAAGTATCCCCATGTCACCTATTTCATGAATGGGGGCATCGAGCAGGCCTTCCCCGGCGAAGACCGCCACCTGGTGCCTTCTCCGCGGGTGGCCACCTACGACCAGGCTCCGGCGATGTCGGCCGAGGCCCTCACCGACAGCTGTGTGGCGGCCATCAAGAAGGGGATCTACTCCTTGGTGGTGATCAATTACGCCAACCCGGACATGGTGGGCCACACCGGGCTGATGGAGGCCACCACCCAGGCGATCGCCACCGTTGATGGCTGTGTCGGCCGGTTGGTGGAGGCCACCAACCGGATGGGAGGCACCCTGCTGATCACCGCCGATCATGGCAACGCCGAGCTGATGCAGGGCCCCGACGGCCGTCCCTGGACCGCCCACACCACGAGCCCCGTACCGGTGATCCTGGTGGAGGGTGAAAAGCGGAAGCTTCCGGGCCATGGCACCGATGTGCACCTGCGCGAGCATGGAGGTCTGGCCGACATCGCTCCGACCTTGCTGGCCATTCTCGGTCTGCCGAAGCCCGAACGCATGACCGGCGAATCGCTGATCCTGCCGGCTGGAGCCACACCGCTGGCAACGAGTCCCGTGCCCCACACCCTGCGGGTTTGATTCGGATCTCGGCTCCTACCTAACCCACACCACCCGCCCCGTTATCCCCCGATCCAGCCGCCATGCTGAAGACCGCGATTTCTTACCTCTGGATGCTGAGCGCCGTGCTGTTGATCGTGAGCGTTCTGCTCCACAGCCCCAAGGGGGATGGCATGGGGGGGTTGGCCTCCAGCGGCGGCTCGATGTTCTCCAGTGCCCGCAGCGCCGAGGAGACTCTCAACCGGATCACCTGGACCCTGCTGGGGCTGTTTCTGGGGCTGGCCGTGGTGCTGAGTGCCGGATGGCTGGGTTAGGTGATGGTGGGCCGATGAGGCGCCGCGATCTTCTGCGCCAACTGGCCGCTGGCTTTCCCCTCCAGGCCCTGGGGGCCGGTGTGCTGTTCTGGCCGGGCCGCGCAGCTGCTGCATCCCCGGCCACCGATCCCCGCTGGCGGCTCGATCAGGCGGAGTGGAAGCGGCGGCTCCCTCCGGCTGCTTTCGCGGTGCTCCGCCAGGAGGGCACGGAGCGTCCGTTCAGCAGTCCGCTTGAGCACGAGAAAAGGAAGGGTACTTACCAATGCGCGGGCTGCCGGCTGCCGCTGTTCGCATCAGCGGCCAAGTTCGACAGCGGCACCGGCTGGCCCAGTTTCTGGCAGCCCCTGCAGGATGCGGTGGTCACCAAGCTCGATTTCAAGCTGATCGTGCCCCGCACTGAGTATCACTGCCGCCGCTGCGGCGGACATCAGGGCCATGTCTTTGGCGATGGTCCGCCACCCACAGGCAAGCGTTACTGCAATAACGGGGTCGCCCTGGTGTTCCTGCCGGGTTGAAGGGGCTGTGGCCTGTCGGGGCGCCATCCCGCCGCGTTGCGGAAGTTGTCGAATCCTTCGGGCTGGCGGCTTCCCTGTTCCGATCCGGTACGGTCTTTGCATTCAGCCCGCCGGCGCTTCAATGGGCATTCCGATCAGCCGCGAAACCTTTCTGGCACGAGCCCGGTCCCGCTTCGCGGATCAGTACGACTACTCGGTCATCGTCTACAAGAGCTTCAAGACTCCGGTGCACATCCGCTGCCGCCTCCATCCGGTGAAGTTGATTTCGATCACACCGGAGAAGCACCTTCAGACCACCGGCGGCTGCAAGTTCTGTCTGCGCCAGAGCCGGATCCGCATGCTGGAGCGGGAACTGCTGCGCGAGGCCGTGGACCGCCCCGAGCCCTTGAGGCCGCGCCTGGATGCCTGCCTTGCAGAGCAGCTCGGAAGCTGGGGTCCTTGCAACGGTCCGGCCTAGAGGTTGCTGATCAACGTGGCTGCTCGGGCGCTGTCAGTTGGAATTCGGCTTGGCCTTAGGTGAATGAGTTCGTCGGGTCACCATCACGCTGCCTTGGTCCACGTACGAGGCGCTGCAGGTCAGGGCCGATGCTGAGGGTCGATCCCTGAGCAACCTGGCGGCCTTTCTGCTGGAATCGGCCATCAAGGGCCCTTGCGGTCTCAGCGACCCGGAAATCCGGCTGATCGCAGCACAAAAAATGGAGGGGCTGTAGCCCCTCCATCTGATCCAGCGCCGGCGCGCATGGCCCGCCGAGACTTGGATGCGATCGCTACTACAGCGCGATCAGTCAGCGATCAATAGTCGAAGTCGCCGCCGCCCATGCCGCCGCCGGCGGGGGCCGCTTCCTTCTTCTCGGGAAGATCGGCCACGATGCACTCGGTGGTGAGCACCATGCCGGCAATCGAGGCGGCGTTCTGCAGGCCGGAGCGGGTCACCTTGGCGGGATCCACAATGCCGGCGGCCAGCATGTCCACGTACTCGCCGGTGGCGGCGTTGTAGCCCTCGTTGAAGGGCTTGTTGCGCACGTGCTCAGCCACGACGGCACCATTGGCACCGGCGTTCTGGGCGATCCGCATCAGCGGAGCGGTGAGGCTGGTGGCCACGATCTGGGCGCCGATCAGCTCTTCGCCGGAGAGATTGGCGGCCGCCCACTCTTCCAGGGCAGGACCAAGGTGGGCCAGGGTGGTGCCGCCGCCGGGCACGATGCCTTCCTCCACGGCCGCCTTGGTGGCGTTGATGGCATCCTCGAGGCGTAGCTTCTTGTCCTTCATCTCGGTCTCGGTGGCGGCGCCCACCTTGACCACGGCCACGCCACCGCTGAGCTTGGCGAGACGCTCCTGCAGCTTCTCCTTGTCATAGGAGGAGTCAGTTTCATCGATCTGCTTGCGGATCTGCTCCACCCTGGCCTTCACGGCCGCCTCGTTGCCTTCGGCCACGATGGTGGTGGTGTCCTTGTTGATCGTGATCCGGCGGGCGGTGCCCAGGGAATCGATCTTGGCGTTCTCCAGCTTGAGGCCGGCGTCCTCGGTGATCAGCTGACCGTTGGTGAGAACGGCGATGTCCTCGAGCATGGCCTTGCGGCGATCACCGAAGCCAGGGGCCTTGACGGCGGCCACGTTGAGCACGCCGCGGAGGCGGTTCACCACCAGGGTGGCGAGGGCTTCCTTCTCGATGTCCTCGGCGATGATCAGCAGGGGACGGCCGGTGCGGGCGATCTGCTCAAGAACAGGCACCAGGTCTTGCACCAGGGCGATCTTCTTGTCGGTGATCAGGATGTAGGGCTCCTCAAGCACCGCCTCCATCCGCTCGGTGTCGGTGGCGAAGTAGGGGGAGATGTAGCCCTTGTCGAAGCGCATGCCCTCGGTGACCTCCAGCTCGGTGGTCATCGACTTGCCTTCTTCGAGGGAGATCACACCCTCCTTGCCCACCTTGTCCATGGCGTCGGCGATCATGCGGCCCACCTCTTCGTCGTTGCCGGCGGAGATGGTGCCCACCTGGGCGATGGCGTTGCTGTCGCTGATCGGCTTGGCGTGTTCCTTGATCTTGCCAACCAGGAAGTCGGAGGCCTTATCAATGCCGCGCTTGAGGGTGATGGCGTTGGCGCCGGCGGCCACGTTGCGCAGTCCAGCCTTCACCATGGCGTGGGCCAGCACGGTGGCGGTGGTGGTGCCGTCACCGGCGGCGTCATTGGTCTTACTGGCGGCCTGGCGGATCAGGGCAACACCAGTGTTTTCAATGTGATCTTCGAGTTCGATCTCCTTGGCGATGGTCACGCCGTCGTTGATGATCTGGGGAGCGCCGAACTTCTTCTCCAGAACCACATTGCGGCCCTTGGGACCGAGGGTGACGGCGACGGCTTCCGCCAGGATGTCGATGCCGCGCTCGAGGGCGCGACGAGCCTGTTCGTTATAAATAATGCGCTTGGCCATGGAAAGTCTCTGGGGAGGGAAAGGATGAAAGGGAGGGGATGGCTTGGTTCAGCCTTCTGACCCGGAAGATCGTGGGAGGAACGGATCAGCCTTGATGGGCTGATTCCGGGGGCCTCAGTTCACGATGGCCAGGATGTCCTTCTCGGACAGCAGCACGAATTCGTCGGATCCGAGCTTGATGTCGGTGCCGGCATACTTGCTGTAGAGCACCTTGTCGCCGATGCTCACTTCGGGAGCCTGGCGGGAACCGTCTTCGTTGCGGCGGCCGGGGCCCACCTGAACCACTTCGCCCACTTGGGGCTTTTCCTTGGCGGTGTCAGGGAGGAGGATGCCGCCGGCGGTCTTCTCCTCGGATTCCGACACCTTGATGAAGATGCGATCGCCGAGGGGCTTGACGGTGGAGACGCTGAGGGAAACAGCAGCCATGGGTAGTCGCGGTGGATTGGATTCGGATCGGACAGACCTCCCCCTGGGGTATGGAGGAGGCTGGGTGCCTAGGTGAACCGGATCCGGGGCCTAGTGGTGGCCAGGGCCGGGATCGGGACAGCTGGAGGCGGATCGCACCAAGCACGAAACCACCGCAGGGGCTGTGGTTCTTGATCTTGGATTGATGGCCGGAGCGGATCTGGCACTCGTGCCCGTCGACTGCCAACTTAGGGCTGTGGGTGGCCAGCGCAGCAGTGGCGATGGGTTCGGGTGACCGAACCCCACCCCCGCCAGCCGCCTGCCGGCGCCGCCGACCCACTGCAGGTCTGGTGCCAGCCCTCCCCCAGTGGGTGACGCAGTGGTAAGGTTGCGCCGCTTCAGGCGGGTTGGTTCACCCCCTGCGCGCTCCCCGCCCCCACATCTTTCCTATGGCTGCAGCTGCTCCCGCCGCCTCCGGCACTCAGGGTGTCGTCAAACAGGTGATCGGCCCAGTTCTGGACGTGGAGTTTCCCGCCGGCAAGCTGCCTCGCATCTACAACGCCCTCCGGGTGACCGGCAAGAACGCCGCCGGCCAGGATGTGGCATTGACGGCTGAAGTTCAGCAGTTGCTCGGAGATCACCGGGTCCGCGCCGTGGCGATGAGCAGCACCGATGGTCTGGTGCGCGGTATGGCCGCCCTCGACACCGGCGCCCCGATCTCTGTTCCCGTGGGTGAGGCCACCCTGGGCCGCATCTTCAATGTGCTGGGCGAGCCCGTTGATGAGAAGGGTCCTGTGGCTACCACCATCACTTCACCCATCCATCGCGAAGCCCCCAAGCTCACCGAACTGGAAACGAAGCCCAAGGTTTTTGAGACTGGCATCAAGGTGATCGACCTGCTGGCTCCTTATCGCCAAGGCGGCAAGGTTGGCCTGTTCGGCGGTGCCGGCGTGGGCAAGACCGTGTTGATCCAGGAGCTGATCAACAACATCGCCAAGGAGCATGGTGGGGTGTCCGTGTTTGCCGGTGTGGGTGAGCGCACCCGCGAGGGCAACGACCTCTACGAGGAATTCAAGGAGTCTGGAGTAATCAACTCTGAGGATCTCTCCAAATCGAAGGTGGCGCTCTGCTACGGCCAGATGAATGAGCCCCCGGGGGCCCGCATGCGCGTCGGCCTTTCGGCCCTCACCATGGCCGAGCACTTCCGCGATGTGAACAAGCAGGACGTGCTGCTGTTCGTGGACAACATCTTCCGCTTCGTGCAGGCCGGCTCGGAAGTGTCCGCACTGCTGGGCCGTATGCACTCGGCTGTGGGCTACCAGCCCACCCTCGGCACCGATGTGGGCGAACTGCAGGAGCGCATTACCTCCACCCTGGAGGGTTCGATCACCTCGATCCAGGCCGTCTACGTGCCGGCCGACGACCTCACCGATCCCGCCCCCGCCACCACCTTCGCCCACCTCGATGCCACCACGGTGTTGAGCCGCGGCCTCGCCTCCAAAGGCATCTACCCGGCGGTGGATCCACTCGATTCCACCAGCACGATGCTGCAGCCCGCCGTGGTGGGTGATGAGCACTACCGCACCGCTCGTGCCGTGCAGAGCACCCTGCAGCGCTATAAGGAACTGCTGGACATCATCGCCATCCTGGGCCTCGACGAACTTTCCGAAGACGACCGCCGCACAGTGGACCGGGCCCGCAAGATCGAGAAGTTCCTCTCCCAGCCCTTTTTTGTGGCCGAGATCTTTACCGGCATGCCCGGTAAGTATGTGAAGCTCGACGACACCATCAAGGGCTTCAACCAGATCCTCGCTGGTGAACTCGATGATCTGCCCGAGGCCGCCTTCTACCTCGTGGGCAGCATCGAGGAAGTGAAGGCCAAGGCCGCCAAGATCCTCTCCGAAGCCAAGGGTTGATTCCTGATGACCCTCACCCTGCGCGTTCTCGCCCCCGATCAGAGCGTCTTCGACGGCAGCGCCGACGAAGTGATTCTCCCCAGCACCACCGGCCAGGTGGGCATCCTCACCGGCCATGTGTCGATGCTCACCGCCCTTGACAGCGGCGTTCTGCGCCTGCGTGAAGGGAACACCTGGACCGCCATCGCCCTCAGTGGCGGTTTCGCCGAGGTGGAGGCCAACGAGGTGACTGTGCTCGTGAATGCTGCCCAGCTGGGTAGCAGCATCGACACCGCCACCGCCGAGAAGGAGTACGAGCAGGCCCGCGAGGCCTTCAACGTCTTGGAAGGCAAGCCCACCAGCCCGGAGAAAGTCAAAGCTGAGCAGGCCTTAGCCCTCAGCCGCGCCCGCCTTTCCGCCAGCCGCGGCTGAGCGGCTTATTTCACAGTTCGCCAGGGTCACCGCGCTCCGTAAGCAAGCCGTTCGGCACCACCGGTGCGTCCTGATTTGCCCTGTTGATCGTCTTTTATCGATCAAGCCAAACCTTTTTAGCCCCGGCCCATGATCGGGGTTTTTCGTTGCGCCCCTTCCTACAGCTCCCCCCCCCCAAAGGCCGGGGCGCCCCTTCCTACGGCTCCCCCACACCCCACCCTCCCCCCCGCCCAAAGGCCGGGGAGCTCTTTCTTACGGCTCCCCCACCCCACCCACCCCCCGCCCAAAGGCCGGGGCGCCTGTTCCGTAGGTTGTCCTGCGCCCCCGGCGCCGACAACCTACGGGACAGGTGCCCCGGCTTCGTGTGATGCATCTACGTCTGCTGCTCGATACGGCTGATCCGGCCGCCTGGGCCGAATGGCTGCCCAGCGGTCTGTTTCATGGCGTGACCACCAATCCCACCCTGTTGCTCCGGGCGGCCCGGCCTTGCCGTCTCGATGAACTGGAGCGCCTCACCCGCGAAGTGCTGGATCGGGGCATGCAGGAAATTCATCTGCAGGCCTGGGGCGGTGATGCCGAAGCCCTGGCGGCTTGCGGGGCAGGCCTTGCGGCGCTGGCACCGGGACGGGTGCTGGTGAAGCTGCCGATCACCCGCGCCGGTGCCGAAGCCGCCCGCCGGCTTATCCATGCCGACGTGCCGGTGACCTTCACCGCCTGCTACACGGTGCCCCAGGTGCTGGTGGCGGCGGCCCTCGGGGCCCGCTACATCGCCCCCTATCTGGGCCGCATCGGCGACCTTGGACGCGATGGCTACGCCGATCTGATCGCGATGCAGCAGGCCCTCGACGGGGTCGGCGCCACCACCCGGCTGCTGGTGGCCAGCCTGCGTGATCCCACGGACCTGACCCGGCTAGCCGCTGCCGGGGTGGGCTGTTTCACCCTGGCCCCGCCGGTGGCTGCAGCTCTCTTTGCGGCCGCTCCCACGGTCGAGGCGGCGGCGCAGTTCGAGCGGGATGCGGTGGCCGCCGGTGCTGGAGTCGGTAACGCCGACCCAGGCCAGACCGGCTGAAGCAGCGGCTGGATGCCCTGGGCGGCTGTGGCATCCGGCTGCCTGAGGGGCTTGTGCGCGAGGCCTGCTTAAGCTCGCCCCACACGGAAGGGTTGATGGGCAGCGGGCGGTCCCTGGGTTTAGCACTGGCCGGCTGGCTGGAGGCCGGTAGCCCTGGCCTCGACAACGGCGTGGCCCTCGGCAATCGCCTGGTGGATGTGCTCGGTGCCGAGCAATCCCTGGCGGGCCCCGTGCGGGATCTGGCCCGGCGGCCGCTGTTGCGGCAGGCGCTGGCCGGCAGCGGCACGGCGCGAAGGGCGGCCTTGGCTGCCTTGGTGGTTTAGCTCCAGAGCACCTATGCGCCCGCGGTGCTGTCCGAGCTGGTCGCTCTGCTCGAGGTTGGTCTGGGGGTTGGGGAGCTGGTGCCCTCCGCCCCTGACGGGCGCAACAGCGGCGGTTCCGGGGCGGCGGTTAGCCCCCGCTCCGCTGGGGGGTCCGGGACCGCCGCGGCCGGCCGGGTTGCTTTCTCGGCCCAGCTGACCCAGGAACGGGGGCCTGGAGGAGCGCTGCATCCGCCGGCCGTCGCATCAGCGGCGGAGCTCCCTTTTGCCACGCAGGGCCTGCAAACGGGCGCGGTCGATCAACGGGGAGCCGTCGTCTCAGCTGCGCCCGTGCTGAACCTGCGGCAGCTCCGGCGCGATCTCATCCCGCTCGGACCCGGCCTGG
>JAPLIE010000095.1 GCA_026389265.1 Cyanobacteriota bacterium
TGACCCTTGTTGAGATGGTGCGATGGGCCAAGTGATATCGTCAATGGTCGATATAAGAACTTCTTTCCATGCCGCCCGATTGGCGGCTTTTTCATGTCCGCAGAAGCACTGGAATGCGCTTATTTTTCGAGGTGCCCTTTAATTCGACCTTGGGGAAATGCATATTCACATCGTCGTATGGCGGCTTGTTTGCGAGATATGGAAATGATTCTGCGCTATATCACATATGCAGCCTTTGCTGGAGATTCTGCCATCATCGAGGACCGCTGCATCAATGGACTTAGAGAAACATATCTGGCTCTTGGTGTTCCAATCGCATCTACAGCAGAAAGTATTCGGATAATGAAAGGCCTTGCATCCTCAATTGTCATTGATCCCGAGGGCGAAAGTATCGTTGAAGTTGACCAATATGCTGATTTCGATCGTATAAATTCCGAGATCGCATCTTATTTTGACTTGGTTATACAGGCCCTCTCGTGAGACGCGTCCCCACTGAACTTGTGCACCTCTACTAATCGGACCTCCTAACATCAAGATACAGAAGGCGGGAGCAGGAGATGATACCTATGTGGAGGTTACGTCCCGCTTCTGATCTTTGCGTTAGAAGGATCGGGAAGAGAGAGCGAGAATCTCCTGGTGACAAGCGTAGCGTCGAAGGCGTGGGCAGAAACCGCCGACAACCTGCTCCGAATAAGGTCGTCCAGCGATGGGTGTAATACCTGCTGTCAGGGGTTAAGATGATGTGGCCTGAAGTGATGCGTTCCATGGCGGTGATCTCACTCAAGCTGACCGAGGCCCTTGATGCCCAACTCACAGCGCAGGCGCAACAACGTCGGCTGAGCAAGTCTGAGTTGGTTCGACGAGCATTGACTGCGTTCCTCCAGGCCTCAGAGCAAGGAGTTGATGGCCCGCAGCCACAATCCGCGGCTGATCTTTTGGCCGATCTCGTGGGTTGTTGTGAAGATGGTCCGCCTGATCTTTCCTCTAATCCTGCTCACCTGTCTGACTTTGGCATTAACTGATCATGGCGGTGCTGCTAGACACGGGGCCATGGGTTGCCCTCCTAAGTCGCAATGATACTCACCACAAATGGGCTGTAGAACAGTTTCGACTGTTGACTCCTCCACTGCTGAGCTGTGAGGCTGTGGTTGCCGAGACTTGTTTTCTGCTCAAGCGGTCGGGCTTTGATCCTTCATTGGCTTTGCGGTTCATCGAACGAGGAGTTGTTCAACTTCCTTTCGTGTTGCAGGAGCAGATTGGTTCTGTCAGTTCCTTGTTTAAGCGGTACGAGAATGTCCCCGCTTCCCTTGCGGACGCTGCCTTGATTCGGCTGGCGGAAATCAACGATTCGCCATTGCTCCTTACTACCGACAGTGATTTTCATATCTACCGCCGTCATGGAAGACAGATGATTCCCTTGGTGACCCCGTGAATGAATTTCATTTTGCAGTTTAGGCGCAGGTCTGCAGATGTTTTCTGTAAAGACGCCACACTTCGAACACACCCCTCGAGTGGACAGGCCGCCTTCAACTCTCCGCTTCGCCTCCTTGGGTTCCTTGCCTGTCACTCGGGGGCAGCGTTCAAATGATGAGTTCACTTTGGTGGGAGCCAACAAAGCAGCGTTCCATTGCCTTCGGCAAGGGGTTTCATGAGGCCATGCATTCAGCCCGCAGCTGAAATTTCCTGGCTCAGGCATGACCAAGGGCCACCGGAATAACTTCATAACCAGGCCGTGAAAGTAACACTGTCAGCATCGATGCGGATTTCAATGAGAATGCCTCCGGTGTGTTGTACGCATTAGGGGGTTCGGGGGGTGGCCTCAGCCTCTACCTGGACCAGGGCCAACTCGTCTATGAGTACAACATGATGATCATCGAGCGTTACATAGCCCGCTCGAAGAACAAGATCCCTGCCGGCAGGCACCGCATTGAGGTCACGACCACCCTCGCCAGTGCCAAGCCACTCTCACCGGCCGAGGTGGTGCTGACCGTCGATGGGCGGGAGGTGGCGCGCACCACGGTGGCTCGCACCGTTCCGGCTGCCTTCTCCGCCAGCGAAACGTTTGATGTGGGCGTGGATCTTGGCTCAACGGTATCGTTCGACTACTTCGAGCGCCGACCATTCCGTTTCGATGGCACGATCCACAGCGTTGACGTGAAGATGAACTGAATCAGCTTGATCTCAGCTCCTGCCTCCCGGGTTTCCAAGCGTTGCACCCACCCCCCATTGGACCAGAGCACGCGTGAACCTCACCGATTTGGTACACCCCGAAGCAATGACCCGACTCCTACACCTTGATTAGAGAAGACGAGGCGGCTTCAAACAAGCTCGCGGAATACGCAGATTGTCTTCCGATCTCTGAAGCCCTTCAGCAGTTCATCCCCGCTGCCACCTCCGGGCGACACTCTGGAGAAAGTTGGTCGGTCTGCCCCATGCACGGCCCTACGCTCCCGCCGGATCGCCCCCACCAGAGGGATCCCCTGCTGGATCGGTTGCGTCGCTGGCAGACCGCGCGCACCTGGGCCCGGCTGATCCGGGAAGCAGAGGCGCTCTGGCATGTGGATGTGCGCATCCTGCACCGCCTGGCCGCGATGGAGCTGGGTCAGTTGCTGGAGGAGGTGCCGCCGCGCATGCGGCGGCGAGTGAACCAGTGGCTGAAGCGCTTTCACACGGCCACACGGCTGCGTTGAGCCTCACCACCCACAAACTGCCTCCGGCATAAAAAAGCCGCCTCGGAGAGGGGCGGCAATGGGTTGGTTTCAGGCCGACAAAATCGGAGCGACAGGATTTGAACCTGCGACCCCCACTACCCCAAAGTGGTGCGCTACCAAGCTGCGCTACGCCCCGGCTCAATGAAGTTATCACAGCCCCTACCCCCTCCTGCTGGAACCCTTCTGGCGATTCCGCAGTCGCCGTAGCAGTCGAGCCGTGAGCCGATCCCGGGCTAGGCCGGCATAGCCCGGGAGGTGTTCGGAGCGGGCCAGCTGGCGCAGCTCCGCCAGGTTCAGCGTGGCCAGGCGAAGTTCCGGTAACTGGTTCCAGGCCCCGGAGGGCAGGGGTAGGTCGGAGCCCTGGCGCCCCTCCCGAAAGCCGAACAGGGCCCCTCCGGCCATCCACTCCGGCACGAGCACGAACAGCACGGCTAGGAGGCCGTAGAGCTCCACCACCCCCCGGGGCAGGGGGTGCAGCCGGCGGGGTGTCAGGTCGGCGGGCTCCTCGGCCATCAGATCAGGGGGCGGTTGCTGGGGGCGGCGGGGAGCTCACGCCACTGCAGAGGCCGGTTCTCAGGACCCGGTGCCAGCCGCACGCTCCAGAACACCAGCGCGAAGCAGAGCATCAGGGTGGCCAGCAGGCCCAGGATCACAACCCTGTCGGGCAGGGGTTCGGGAGGGGGATTCATACTTCTTCGGTTCGCAGGCAGGTGACCTGCCGGGTGGCTTGCTCCAGGGTGAGCACATCGCCCTGCAGGGTCACAAGGAAATCATCGTTGCGGAAACTCAGTTCGCTGCCGCTGGCGGGCTCCCGGAACAGGGTGGAGCGATAGCCGCCGCTGAGCAGGGAGGCCTGGCTGTCGTTGCGCTCCACCACCACCGTGCCTCGGCCCGGGCAGAGATAGCTCTGACGCACGTCGTAGTTCTCCCACCAAGGGGAGCCCATCGGCCCGGGGGCGGCCTCCAGCGGCACTGCTGTCCCCACCAAGGCGAGCAAAAAGCTGGCGCCCAAGACGAGCGCCAGAGCTCCCTTCTTCACCGCTCTGGGCCGGCGAACCGCGAGCCGGCCTGGTCGGCGGCACTCCAGTGGGAGATCGCGCTGTTGAGTTGGGTTCCGGTTCACGGCAGGGCGATCGGCGTGTTGTCCCCCCGCAGCACGCAGTGGGCCACGGACCAGTCGTAGGACTGCCAGACCACATCGGGGAGGCGGTAAGCGGCGCCTGGAAAGGGGCCCAGGAGCACCCCACTGGGTTGGGCGGAGCAGTAAGGACGGCTGCCGGGTTTGGCCAGGTATTGCTGGTGGTAGGCCTCGGCGGCGTAGAAGGTCCGGTCGGGTCCGATCTCGGTGGTGATCGCTCCATAGCCCGCCGCAGCCAGCAGGGCGGCGTAAGCCTCGCGGCTGGATTGGGCCAGCTTCAGCAGCTCGGGATCGTTCACGAAGATCGCGGAGCGGTATTGGCTGCCGCGGTCATTGCCCTGGCGATTGCCCTGGGTGGGGTCGTGGCATTCCCAGAACAGCTTGAGCAGATCGCTGAAGTCGATCCGCTCCCGGTTCCACACCACCCGCACCACCTCCGCATGGCCGGTGCGCCCACTGCAGACCTGGTCGTAGCTGGGGGCAACACCCTGACCGCCGGCGTAGCCCACGGCGGTGGTGACCACACCCGGCAGGCGCCAGAAGCCTTTCTCCGCTCCCCAGAAGCAGCCGCAGCCGAAGAGGGCTTCGCCTTCCCCCTCCACCGCGGGCGCACCAATCGGGGTGTGGAGCACGGCATGGCTCAACTCCTGAGCCGCAGCTTTGCTCCCCGGTTGGCTGGTGCCGGCGGCCGCGGTGCCGAGCAGGTCACTGAACAGATTGTTGAACACGGTGGTTGCCTTGGGCTTCACACTGTCGCCAAAGGCAGCCTAGGCCGGCCCTCAGGTTTCCCGCTCCGGCACCAGGGCGATGTGGTTAAGCAGCGTTGTGGTGAAGGCAAACAACAGGAAGGGAAGCGACAGCACCAGGATCAAGCCCACTCCCACCAGGGCGAAGATCGGTTTGGAGGCTCCCATCAGGGCCAGGCCGGCCGCCAGGCTCACGAAGATCACGGCCATCCAGATCAGGATCTGGCCGTAGATGTCACCGAAGGTGAGGGTGCAGCGCAGGTTGTAAGGGCGGATGCTGGGGCCTGGCGTGGTGGTCATGGGGGTGGTGGGTGGTGGAGCCCGGACGAAGGCTGATCGGCACTCAGGCCCGACACGGTGCTTCCAGTGAAGCGAGCCCAGCGCCCTCTGCAGGGTTTGGGCAACATCTGTTCAGGCCGCAGCGGCCTCGGGAGGCATCAGCCCGGCGGGTCCCATCGAGTCACGTGGCCTGCGGGTCATGCGGCCTGCAGGCGCTCCGCCTGCTCCCGCTCCCACAGGCGCCGGTAGGGTCCGGCCACCGTCAGCAGTTCGCGGTGATGGCCCTCCTGCACCAGGCGGCCCTCCTCGAGCACCAGGATGCGGTCGCAGGCGGCAGCGGCCGAGAGCTGGTGGCTGATCATCAGCACGGTGCGGCTGCGTTGGAGGCGTACCTCCGCCAGGATTCCCGCGGCGGTGTTGTTGTCCACGCTGGCCAAGGCATCGTCGAGCACCAGCAGGGGGGCTTCCACCAGCAGGGCGCGGCCGAGGGCCGTGCGTTGGCGCTGGCCACCGCTGAGGGTGATGCCCCGCTCCCCCACCAGCGTGGCGTAGCCATCGGGGAATCCCTTCACATCGCCCTCCAGACGGGCCTGGCGTGAGGCCTCCTCCACCCGCTCCATCGATGCCCCGGGTTCGCCGTAACGCAGGTTGTCGGCCAGGCTGGCGGTGAACAGGAATCCCTCCTGGGGCACCAGGGCCACCTGGCGGCGCAGATCCTCCAGGTCCAGACGGGTGATGTCGATGCCATCGAAAAAAAGCTGACCAGGATCCACCACCACCATCCGTCCCAGGGCCCGGGCCAGGGTGGTCTTGCCGCAGCCCACCGGCCCCACCACCGCCACCAGTTCGCCGGCTTCGATCCGGAAACTCAGGCCATCGAGGGTGGGACGCGCCGCGCCGGGATAGCGCACCGTGAGGCCGCGGGCCTCGACCACCCCCCGGGCGGGCTTGAGGGGGGCTGTCGGTTGCGAGGGGGACTCCACCAGCGACTCTCGCTGCAGCAGCTCCTCGATCCGGTCCAAGCTCACCTGGCCGGTCTGGAAGCTGTTGAGGGTGAATCCCAGGAGGGCCGTAGGGAAGACCAGTCGCTCCACGAAGAGGATCAAGGCCACCAGATCACCGATCGTGAGCCGGCCGCTCTCGATCTGGCCGCTGCCGATGGCGAGCAGCAGCAGCAGGCTCACCGAGGCGATGCCTTCGAGCAGGGGGAAGAGGGTGGCACGGGTGCGCCCCAGCCGCAGGGCGGCATCGCGGTAGAGGCGGTTGCGCCCCTCAAACGCCTCCTGCTCCATCAGCTCCTGGCCGTAGATCTTGATGGCGCCGATGCCGGAGAGGTCCTCCTGGATCAGGTCGCTGAGCTGGGCAAGGGCCTCCTGCTGGCGCCGCTGCTGCTTCATCATCCGGCCGCCGAACAGCCGCACCACCAGCAGCATCAGCGGATACAGACCCACCGCCGCCAGGGTGAGCAAGGGGTCGATCGCCAGCATCGCCGGCAGGGTGAGGGCATAGGCCAGAGCCGTGTTGGTGAGGCTGAGCACGGCAAAACCCAGCAACCGCCGCACGTTTTCCACATCGCTGGTGGCCCGGCTGATCACCTCACCGCTGCCCGTGCTCTGGACCCAGCCCGGTTCCTGCAGCAGCAGGTGATCGAAGATCCGCTGCTTGAGATCGGCCTCGACCTGCCGGCCCACCCCAAACACCAGGATCCGGGACCAGAGCCGCACCAGGCCCATCACCGTGGCCAGCGCGATGATCAAGCCGGCCTTCCGGAGCACATCGGAAAGGGCGAAGCCGCCATGCAGGGCATCTACGGCGTTCCGCACGATCAAGGGCAGGCTCACCCCGAGCAGATTCACCACCACGAGGGACACCGCCCCCATGAGCACGATGCGGCGGTGGGGTTTCAAGTAATGGAGGATGCGCCGGAGCCGCGGTCCATCCATGCGATTCATTCCGCCAACAGGTGGCGACTAACCTACGCAGCCCGCCGGAGAGCAAAGGCCATGCCGGAGAAGCCAACGCCGGAGCAGAGCCACCCGCTGCACGCGATCGATCGGCAGGTGATCGATCAGCTACTGGCGGCAGCGACTCCTACGGAGGGGCATTTGGTGAATGCCGCCCGCCTGCTTCACCGCTACGAAGGCTTTCCCGGTGCCGCCGACCTGAAGGACGACCTGGAGCGGGCGCTGCGGCTCTGGGGGCTGGACCGGAGCGCCCTGCGGGAGCGCACCAGGGCCATTTGGGCCGCTGGCTACCGGCCTGGCCTGGCCGCCGGGGCTGAGGCAGTGGGCTCCGGCTTCGATACCGCCGCCGCCGAGTCCTGAGCCTCTCGGGGGGATGCTGGCCAGAATCCACATCCTCGGGTGATAGTGGGGGTGTCCCCATCACCCGGCCCGGCGTGCCTGCACCCGGGCCTTTTTTCTGGCCTTGGCTCCCGGCCTGGCTGTCCGGCTTGGCGGATCCCCTCAAGGCCAGGAGCCGCTTCCCCCAACCCCCGATGACCCCATCCGTCCCCTGGCCCCGGCTGCTGGACCTGCTGCTGGAGCGGCGGGACCTGGAGCCCCATCAGGCCAGCGCGCTGATGAACGGCTGGCTGGCCGGGGCTATTGATCCGGTGCTCACCGGTGCCCTGCTGGCCGCCCTGCGGGCCAAGGGGGTGAGCGGTTCGGAACTGGCGGCTATGGCGGCCGTGCTGCGGGAGGCATCCCCCGTGCCCGCTGCCCGGCCGCCGCTGCCACTGGTGGATACCTGCGGCACCGGCGGTTCCGGGGTCGAGAGCTTCAACATTTCCACCGCCGTGGCCTTCACCGCCGCCGCCTGTGGCGCCACCGTGGCCAAGCACGGCAACCGCAGTGCCAGCGGTCGGGTGGGCTCGGCCGATGTGCTCGAGGCCCTCGGTCTGGATCTGGCGGCGCCGCCTGAGCGGGTGCTGGCCGCCCTGCTGGAGGCGGGGGTCACCTTTGTGTTCGCCCCCGGCTGGCACCCGGCCCTGGTGGGTCTGGCGCCGCTGCGACGCAGCCTGGGGGTACGCACCGTGTTCAATCAGCTCGGACCGTTGGTGAATCCCCTGCGGCCGGAGGCCCAGGTGCTGGGGGTGGCACGGCCCGATCAACTCGAGCCCATGGGCGAAGCCCTCGCCCGGCTCGGCCCGGGCCGGGCCGTGGTGGTGCATGGCCATGGCGGCCTGGATGAGGCCACCCTCAGCGGCCCGAACGACCTGCTCCTGGTCGAGCGGGGTGAACTGCGGCGCCAGAGCCTCGATGCAGCAGACGTGGGGCTGGATTCGGCCCCCCTGGAAGCCTTGCTGGGCGGCGATCTGGCCACCAACCGCTCCATTCTTGAGGCGGTGCTTCAGGGTGGCGGCAGCCGGGCCCAGCGGGAGGTGGTGGCCTTCAACACCGCCCTAGTGCTTTGGGCAGCAGGCGTGGCACCCGGCGTGGCCGAAGCGGTGCCGACGGCCCTGGAGGTTTTGGCCAGCGGCGCCCCCTGGCAGCGGCTGGAGCGGCTGCGCGCCGCCCTGTCGTCCCCCGTTGGGGGATGATCAACCCAGAACCAGTTTTCTTCACCGCCCATTCCCATTCCCCCGGCCATGGTCTCCTCCCCCGCCCCGGCGACTGCGACCCCCCTTCCCGGTCCGGAGGTTCCGGCTCAGGCCTCAGGTTCTCCCCCTCAGCAGGCTCTCCTGGTGCTGGCCGATGGCACCGTGCTGCGGGGCCTGGCCTTCGGGGCCCGGGGCACGGTGATCGGTGAGGTGGTCTTCAACACCGGCATGACGGGCTATCAGGAGGTGATGACCGATCCCAGCTACGCCGGTCAGTTGGTGACCTTCACCTATCCGGAGCTGGGCAACACGGGGGTGAACGGAGAGGACGACGAAGCCGACCATCCCCATGTGCGCGGCGTGATTGTCCGCCAGCTCTCTCCGGTGGCCAGCAACTGGCGCAGCCGCGAGGGTCTCGAGAGTTGGCTCAGCCGCCACGGCGTGGTGGGCATCCGCGGCGTCGACACCCGCGCCTTGGTGCGTCATCTACGCGAAGGCGGGGCCATCAACGGCGCGATTAGCAGCGATGGCAGCGGTGCACTCTCCTTACTGGAGCGGGTGCGCAGCGCGCCCTCGATGGATGGCCTCAACCTGGCGGCCACCGTCAGCACGACCAGTCCATACGCTTGGAACGACCTCTGCAGGGCCGGATTCGACACCCGCCTCCAGCACCAGCCGGAGCGCCCCTTTCGGGTGGTGGCGATCGATTTCGGCATCAAACGGGCGATCCTTGAGCGGCTGGTGGCCCATGGCTGCTCCCTGACCGTGCTGCCGGCCGACGCCACCGCCGAGCAGGTGCTGGCCCTGCAGCCTGAAGGGGTGTTTCTCTCGAATGGCCCCGGCGATCCGGCCGCCGTGACAGGGGGAATCGCCCTGGCCCGCACGCTGCTGACCCATGCCGATCTGCCCCTCTTCGGCATCTGCCTCGGCCACCAGATCCTGGGGCTGGCCCTCGGCGGCCGCACCTTCAAGCTCGGCTACGGCCACCGCGGCCTGAACCACCCCTGCGGTTCCCCGGGTTCGGTGGAAATCACCAGCCAGAACCATGGTTTTGCCCTCGATGCCGCCTCCCTGCCACCCCATCGCGTGATCGTGACCCACCTGAATCTCAACGACCGCACCGTGGCCGCCCTGGCCCTGCGCGATCAGCCGGTGTTCGGGGTGCAATACCACCCGGAGGCCAGTCCCGGTCCCCATGATGCCGACCACCACTTCGCCCGCTTTACGGAGTTGATGGCCCAGCGCCGCTGAGCTTTCGCCCACGTTCTGTTGCGGATGTGGCATTGGCGGTCGCGATCACTACACTGCCCGCGAAGGCTTCCGAGAGGGTTGGAGCGATCAACGACCTGCAGCGACTGACGGTATCCCTGCGGGGCGGCTACGAACGGCAGCCCCACTGCGTGCTGTTCCATTTCACCGGGCAACTGGATGCCTATTCGGACAAACAGTTCACCGAGTTCGTGGCGGCCCACATCCACCGCGGCAGCCTCCCTTTGGTGATCGACCTGAGCCGAATCGACTTCCTCGATTCCTCAGGCCTCGGAGCCCTCGTGCAGCTGGCTAAGCAGTGCAACGACGCCGCCCTGAAGTTCGTGGTGGTGGGCAATGCCCGCGTGGTGCAAACCGTGAAACTGGTGCGCCTGGAGGATTTCCTTCACCTGAAGCCCGACCTTGAGAGTGCGCTTGGCCAGCTTGACGCCGCTTGATGCGGCGTCTGCCGATCCCTCCGGTCCGCCATGCCCTGGGGTCTGGCTGCCCGTGGAGCCGCCCCTGGCCAACGGCGTCGACCTCGGTCCCTTGCAGCTGGCGTGGCTCGGGGACGCGGTCTGGGAACTCCACCAGCGCCTGCTCCACTGCCACCAGGCCACCCGCACCGCCAGCGCCCATCGGGCCGTGGTGGCGGCCGTGAGGGCCGAGGCCCAGGCGGAGGCCCTCCAGCGTCTGGAACCTCTGCTGATGGAGCAGGAGCGGGATCTGGTGCGTCGGGGCCGCAATCGGGCCGGCCGTGGACCCCGCCGCTCGGAGGCCGCCATCTATGGGCAGGCCACAGGATTTGAGACGATGCTGGGATGGCTCTTTCTGCGGAACCCACGGCGGCTGGCCGAGCTCCTGGACCACCTCGCGAAGACCGATCCACCCAACCCGTCGCCCCGCACCCCATGAGCCCGTCCCCTGATCGCCGTCCCGGAGGCCGTTCCCAGGGCCGTTCCACCGGTCCCACCGACCGTGGCCCCCGTCGTGGTTCCGGGGGAGATCCCCCCAACCGC
>JAPLIE010000076.1 GCA_026389265.1 Cyanobacteriota bacterium
CTCCTCGCTGGCTGCTTCGGGGCGGTCCTCGGCCATCCGGTGCTGGGCTCAGGGGCGGAAGACGGGGCTCAGCCTACAGATCGCGCCGGGGTTGCCTGGCGTGATCGCCAAGCCGCCTCAGCGACCCTCCTCCGTTTTTTCGCCGGGAAGGGAGGCATTGGCACTGGCCCGGTCCACGCTTGCCTTCAGTTCCGGTTGCGCCAGCAGGGCGCGGGTGGCGGCCCGCAACCGTTCGCCCCAGAGTTGTTCTTTGCGATATCGGTCGAGCACGTAGTTGGGATCGTTGGCGAGGGCTTGACTGGCCAGACGGATAGCTTCGCTGCGGTTGGCTGCTCCGCCCTTCACCTCCAGACCGGTGGCCATGGCCAGGGTGGTTTCCGCAGCATCAGGCTTGATCTTGAGCACTTGGCGCCAACGTTGCAGGGCCTCGTCCTGGCGGCCGAGTTCGAATAGCACCAGGCCCTGGTTGTTGATCGCTTCCCAGAAGTCGGGACGGAGTTTCGAGGCCCGTTCAAAGGATGTCAGGGCTGATGCTGGCTCATTGAGCATGATCTGGGCGTTACCCAGATCGAAGTAGGCGCCGGAGTTGCGGGGATCAAGCTCCAGACCTTTGCGCAGCAGGGGCACGGCCCGGGCGGGATCGTTGCTGCGCAGGGCCAGTGACCCTTCCGCCAGCCAGATTCCGGCGTTGCCGGGTTCCAGCTGCTTGGCCCGTGCCAGGGCCTTCAGGGCCTGGTCGGGATGGTTGCTGCGCAACTCTGCCTCCGCCAGCAGGATCCAGCCCCGCGGGTCATTGGGAATCAGCCGCACCGTGAGGTCTGCCAGCCGGGCGGCATCCTCGGCCTGGCCCATGCGCAGCAACCGGGCTGCTGCCTGGGCGATCCCCAGTCCAGCCGCTTCCATCTCCTTGGCGGGGGGCAGGTAGACGTAGGGAACCAGGGCCCGGGCCGGGTTGCCCAGCCCAATCACTCCAAGCCCAAGGGCAGCGCCCAGCAGTGCCGGTGCCGCCAACCTGAGCGATCGCTCGAGGGACCCTGGAAGAACCTGGGGAAGTAGGTGCTTTCCAGCCAACCTTCCAGCCAGCTGTTCTGCCAGGGATTGAGTCAGCTTTTCAGCCAGCTGTTCAGCCCGGAATCCCCACCGCCTGCCCACGGATCACCAACGAATTCGACTCAGCCTAGGGATCCATCCCGCTCCCACCTACGGCCGCCTTCAGATTCCGGCGCCACATCCAAGGACGGATCCGCCGCAGGGATGAGGCGCGCAGCCGTTCGTCCCAGTCGTCGTTACTCCAGCCCATTGCCTCCTCGGCCCGCAGCTCCAGCAACCAGGGTCTGGGCTGCACATCGGGGTCTTCAGAGCTCTCCAGGGGTTTCCGATTCCAGGGGCACACGTCCTGGCAGATGTCACATCCCGCCACCCAGCCGTGCAGGGCCGCGGCGATGGCTCCGGGCAGCTCGGGGTCACGGTTTTCAATCGTGTGATAAGCGATGCAACGCCGGGCATCCACCACGAAGGGTTCCACGATGGCGCCGGTCGGGCAGGCCGTGATGCAGCTCCTGCAGCGGCCGCAGAGGGGCTCGGCCGGTCGGTCGGGCGGCAGCTCCAGGGTTGTGAGCAGGTGGCCGATTAGCAGCCAGGAACCCCGATCGCGATGGATCAGGTTGCCATGTTTGCCGATCCAGCCAAGGCCCGCCTCCTCCGCCCAGGCTTTGTCGAGCAGGGGGGCGCTGTCCACGCAGGCCCGCCAACGGGTCCCTGGCACCCGGGCTTCTAGCCAGCGTCCCAGCCGCCGCAACCGGGCATCGATCACCCGGTGATAGTCCCGCCCCCAGCCGTAGCGGGCCACCG
>JAPLIE010000182.1 GCA_026389265.1 Cyanobacteriota bacterium
GCAACGGGAGGCGGAGGTCTATCCCGCCGAGCCCGGTGCCTTGGTGGGTCCCCTGGCACCGGTACCGGCAGCGATCCGGGGCGTGCCGGTGCCCCTACCCGAAGTCGCCCGTGGCGATCGCTGGACCTGGGCCACCCTCCCCGCAGAAGCCCTGAAGGATGCGGCTGAATGGGGCACTGGATTCACTGGCCTGATCCAGCTGCCTTCCGAGCTGGAGCCCGGAGCGCCGGTTCCCGGCATCCGCCTGTTCAGTCGCCACCGAGCCCTGGCCATTGCGGGGTGGCTGGCAGGTCTGGAGCCCGTGCGCCTTGAGGTGGAGGGAAACCAGTTGGTGCTGGAGGCCGGTATGGAGGATCGCTGGCTGCTCACCACCCTGCCCGGGGAGGAAGCCCGGCTGGCCGCTGAGGCCTTCGAAACGGCCCGTGCCAGGGCGGGTGGACTGCAGTTTCTGGCGGTGCAGGCCGAGGAACAGGAGCAACGGCTGGAGGGCTTCTGGATGCTGCGGCATCTTCCCGATGCCTGAAGAGCCACGCTTCGAATCCCATGGCTGAGGCCCTCGACCCACCCTTCGATCGCCCCGATCGGGGCTTCAACGACCTGCCGGGCTGGACCTGGGTGGGGACCTACGGGGGGTACTACCTCCAGGCCGATCGGCTGGCGGATTTTGAACACGGCTTCTTCACCAGACAGTGGCAGGGCCGCGGGCCTGAGGAGCTGGCCTGCGCCCTCAGTGCCGGGATCACGGTGCACCGGCCCCGCCAGATCCACAGCGCCGATGTGCTTGCGGCCAGCGCGGCCCGGGAGGAGCCCTGGCCCGAGGCCGATGGGCTCGTGAGCGATGGGGCCGGCCAGAGCCTGTGGGTCTGTGGAGCGGACTGCACGCCGGTGTTGATCGCTGATCCGGCGACGGGCCGGGTCGGTGCCTGCCATGCGGGCTGGCGGGGGGTGGCAGGCCGGATCCTGCCCGAGGCCCTCACCCTGATGGAACAGGCCGGATCCCGGCGAAGCGATCTGCTGGTGGCCCTGGGACCGGCGGTGAGCGGGGCTGGTTATCAGGTGGAACGTCCGGTGAGCCTGGAAGTGGCGCAATCGCTCCGGCCCGAGCGAGGAGATGCCGATGTCGCCCTGGGGGCTCTGCGCGCCTGCGGGGCGCTGCTGGAGGATCCTGACCCCGCCCACGACCGGCTGGACATCCGGGCGGCCGCGCGGGCCCAGTTGATCCTCGCAGGGGTGGATCCGGCGCGCATCGAGGTCTGCCCGCTCTGTACCGTTGCAGAATCTTTTTTGTTCCATTCCTGGCGACGCGACAGGATCAAGGCGGTTCAGTGGAGTGCAATTGTTGCCCAAGGTTGAAGACAACGCCGGTGCACACCCTGCGCCAAGACAACAGATCTGGTGAACGCGTTCGGGAAACGACCGAGCTGGAAGCCCAGCCTGCCCAATGCAGCCGCGGTCAACGATCAGGATCCAACCTCCCTTTCGCTCTGAAGCAGAGCTCAGCTTGACCTTAAGGGAAATCCATCAAGCTTGCAGTTTCATTCATCGAACAATTCGGACGGCAGAGGACTTGCCGAATCGGCCCTTTGTGCGTGATTATGCAGGAGTTGCATTTTTGAGACCATGCTCACTGGAGCTGAACTCCTTGCCAAGGTCAAGGAGCTGGGTGATGTCAGCAAGTCCGACCTTGTGCGGGCTTGTGGTTACGTCTCCACCAAGAAGGACGGCACCGAACGCCTCAACTTCACGGCCTTCTACGAATCCCTGCTGAACGCCAAAGGGGTTGACTTTGGCGCCGCGCCGAAAGCCGGTAAAGCTGGCCGCAAGCTGAGCTTCAACACCAAGGTTCAGTTCAACGGCAATTTGATGGTGGGCAAGGCCTACACCGCCATGCTGGACCTCAAGCCCGGCGATGAGTTTGAAATCAAGCTCGGTCGCAAACAGATTCGCCTGGTGCCCTTGGGCGCTGAAGACGAAGACGTGTGAGGGCGATCGACTCGGCGACCCGGATCCCATCGATCGCAGCCGAAAGGATGCCGCCGGCGTGACCGCCCCCCTCGCCTGCGGGGTAGAGCCCGGGTGTATTCGGGCTCTCCTTTGTTGTGGCATCCCGCAAGATCCTCACTGGCGAAGATGTGCGGGTTTCCACCCCTGTGAGCAGAGCGCCGCCGGAGGAGAATTCGGGGATGCGGCGCTCAAACGTTGGCAGCGCCTCCCGGATCGTCTCTAGGACCCATCCGGGAAGACAGGTGTCAAGGCTGCCCAGCCGCACGCCGGGCTGAAAGGATGCCGGAACCCCTGCCGCTCCCCGGTCCTCGCTCGGACGCCCCGCCAGGAAATCATCCACCCACTGGGCGGGTGCCCGGCCATCCGCGCCACCGGCCTGAAACGCCTGCTGCTCCCAGTGGCGCTGAAAAGCCACGCCGGCCAAGGGATCACCGGCGTAGCTGCCCCACGGCTCCAGATCCTGCCGCTCCACGTTCACCACTAGGGCACTGTTGGCATTGCGCTCGTTGCGCGAATGCTGGCTCATGCCATTGGTCACCACCGCGCCGGGCTCCGAGGTGGCCCCCACCACTAGGCCCCCTGGGCACATACAGAAACTCCAGGCGCTGCGAGGCGTGTCCCCCGGGGCCGTGGTGCTGTGGTGAATGAGTTTGTACTCCGCAGCCCCCAGTTGGTGGTGGCCGGCGGACGGCCCCCAACGCGCCCGATCGATCAGGGGCTGAGGATGTTCCACCCGGAGCCCCACCGCGAAGGGCTTGCATGCCATCGCCACCCCGAGGCCATGGAGCATGGCGAAGGTGTCGCGGGCGCTGTGGCCCACCGCCAAGACCACCTGATCGGCGGCAACACGGTGACCATCCGCCAGGATCAGCCCCTCAACAGCCCGGGTGGTGGGATGGAGGGCCAGGCTCTCCACCCGAGCTCCGAAGCGCACCTGACCGCCCAGAGCCTCGATCCTGCGGCGCAGTCCGCGCACCACCGTGGCGAGCTTGAAGGTGCCGATATGGGGCCGGTGCAGGGTGAGGATCTCGTTAGGGGCGCCGGCGGCCACCAGTTCCTCGAGAACCTTGCGGATGAGTGTTTCCGACTCACTCACCTGGCTGTAGAGCTTGCCATCGGAGAAGGTGCCGGCCCCTCCTTCCCCGAACTGGACATTCGACTCCGGATCGAGGGGGCGTTGGCCCCGCCAGAAGCCGAAGGTGTCGGCCGTGCGCTCCTTCACAGGCTTGCCCCGCTCCAGCAAGAGGGGCCTCAGACCCATCTCGGCCAGCAGGAGAGCGGCGAAGTAGCCGCAGGGGCCAGCCCCCACAACCACGGGACGGGGGCTGGACGGGGGCTCCTCCAGCCGGGCCACGAGGCGATAGCGATCGTCCGGAACGGGACGCAGGTGCGGGTCCCCCTGGAAGCGGCGCAGCAGACGCCGCTGCGAGGCCGAATCGAGAGCTAGTTCCAGATCCACGCTGTAGACCAGCGCAATGGCGTTGCGGCGCCGTGCGTCGACGCTGCGCCTCACCAGGCGATGGGAGAGCAGCACCTCCCTGGGCACCCGAAGCCGGCGGCAGATCGCCTCCGCCAGATCATCTTCGCCGTGGTCGAGAGGCAGCTTGAGTTCGCTGAGACGCAGCACGCAGGCCATGGTCCGGGTTGTCTGATGTTTAGGGCAGCACGGAGACCCACAGGCTTCACGAAAGGTGCCAAGGTGTCACTAAGCACATCTCTGGCAGCCTCTGATGGGCCTCACCCACTGTCCACTCTGCATGGGTCTGGCCGTTCTCTGCGTCATTCGCAGCGGAGCCCACGCCGTTCTCCTCTGGCGTCTGGCCTGAACCCGCCGCCGCCGCCCTAATCAAGCCCGAGCCCATGCCTGACCCCCAGGCCCGCGATCCCCATGCTTCTCGAGCCCGTCTGCCCGACCAGGGCTCGGGGAGTTATTCACGACGGGCCCAGTTGCAGCGAGACATCTTGCGGGCAGGAGAAAAGGCCCAACAGGTGGCTTACGCCCAGTTCCGTGTTCAGGTGCGCATGGAACTGGGGGCTCCCAGCGAGCCGAGCCGAGGCACAGGCGACTGCCTGGCCCTGGTGCTGGTGGCCCTCGGGCTGATCCTGATGCTGGTCCATCCAGCCCCCGCCATCGCCGTGTGGGTGTTGTCGGGTTGCCTGGTCCTGGCGGGATCGAACCAGATGAAGCGCGACCGTGCGGCGATCCGGGCCGCCGATGCGGAAGCCGAGCGCCGCTGGCGCCGCCAGCAGCTGCTATCCGCGAGGCTTGAGGAGGAGGAAGGGCCGTTTACCGCGCCGCTGCGGCCTCAAGGGCCGCCACGGCCAGACGGGTCCGAACCACAGCGTCCGGGTTGAGGCTGATCGAATCGATGCCTTCCTCCACCAGGAAGTGGGCGAAATCGGGGTGGTCGCTCGGGGCCTGACCACAGAGACCGATCTTGCGACCACACCGCTTCGCCGTGCGGATCGCTAGGGCGATCATCGCCTTCACGCTGGCGTGGCGTTCATCGAAGAGATTGGCCACCAGGGCCGAATCACGATCGAGGCCCAGGGTGAGCTGGGTGAGGTCATTGGAGCCGATCGAGAAGCCATCGAAGCGTTCAGCGAACGCCTCGGCGGCGATCACATTACTGGGCAGTTCGCACATCACGAACACCTCCAGGCCGTTCTCGCCGCGCACCAGACCCTGCTCCGCCATCAGGGCGAGCACCTTGTCCCCCTCCTCAGGGGTGCGGCAGAAGGGCACCATCGGGATCGTGTTGGTGAGCCCCATCCCTTCCCGCACCCGTATGAGGGCCTGACACTCCAGGGCGAAAGCCGGGGCGAAGGCGGCGGCGGTGTAACGGGAGGCGCCGCGCCAGCCCAACATTGGATTCTCCTCAATCGGCTCAAAGGCTGCTCCGCCCAGAAGCCGGGCGTATTCGTTGCTCTTGAAATCGGAGAAGCGCAAAATCACTGGTCGGGGATGGAACGCTGCCGCGATGCGGGCCATGCCCTGGGCCAGCTTGTCGATGTAGTACTCGCCAGGATCCTCGTAGCCCCTGATCAAAGCGGCAATCTGCTGCCGCTCCTGTTCCGAACCGAGCTGCTCGGGATGGAGCAGCGCCAGCGGATGGACTCGGATGTGGTTGGCGATGATGAACTCAAGCCGCGCTAGCCCGACGCCGTCGCAGGGGATGGCGGCCAGGTTGAAGGCCTCCTCCGGATTGCCCACATTCATCAGGATGCGGGTTCTCGTGGTGGGCAGATCACTGAGGGACTGCTCATCGAGCCGGAAGGGCAGCCGTCCGAGGTAGACATGACCAACCTCCCCCTCACAGCAGGAGAGGGTCACGGCGGCACCGTCCTCAAGGAGGCGGGTGCCATCACCACTGCCCACGATGGCCGTGATGCCCATCTCGCGGGCGATGATCGCTGCATGGCAGGTGCGGCCGCCTTGGTCGGTCACCACGCCGCTAGCCATGCGGAGAATCGGCTCCCAATCAGGATCGGTTCGCTCAGTGACCAGCACATCACCCTGCTGGAAATGCTCCATGGCGGCGGGATCGCGAATCAGCCGCACCACTCCGCTGCTCACGGAGGCGCCGATCGCCTGGCCGCTCACGATCGGGCTCACCTGGTGGGGCTCCAGATGCCAACTGCGCAGCACCGCGCCACTCCGGCGAGATTCCACCGTCTCCGGGCGGGCCTGGAGGATGTAGAGCTCACCATCGGGGCCATCCTTGGCCCACTCGATGTCCATCGGGGTTGGCGTGCCCCGGAGCGCGGAGTAGTGGACCTCGATCGTCACCGCCCAGCGGGCCAAGGTGAGTATCTCCTCGTCGCTGAGGGCGAAGCGCTGGCAATCGTCAGGGTCCACCGCCTCAATGCGTACCGGCCGTCCTGCTTCCGGGGGATCGGCACGCACCAGGCGGATCGCCTTGCTGCCCAGCCGGCGACTGAGAATCGGCCGGAAACCCTGGGCCAGGGTGGGCTTGAAGATCAGCCATTCATCGGGATTCACCGAACCCTGCACCACCGTCTCGCCCAGCCCGTAGGCGGCGGTGAGGAGCACCGCATCGCGAAAGCCGGTTTCGGTATCGATGCTGAACATCACCCCGGAGCAGGCCCGATCCGCCACCACCATGCGCTGCACCCCGATCGAAAGAGCCACCTCGAGATGGTCGAAGCCATTGAGTTGGCGGTAGGAGAGGGCCCGGTCGGTGAACAGGGAGGCGTAGCAGCGGCGGCAGGCCTCCAGCAGGTCCGCTTCCCCCTCGATATGCAGAAAGGTTTCCTGCTGGCCGGCGAAGCTGGCGTCGGGCAGATCCTCAGCGGTGGCGCTGGAGCGCACGGCCACGGCGGGCGCCCCCAGGGCGCGGTAAGCGATGCGGATCTCCTGCTCCAGCCGCTCGGGCAGGCGGGCTGCCAGCAGCAAGGACCTGGCCGCCTGGCCAGCGGCCTGGAGGGCGGCCAGATCGGCCGTGTCGAGGCCTTCCAGGATGGCGCGCAGGGAAGGCTCAAGGCCGTTGCTGGCTAAGAAGAGCCGGTAGGCGGCGGCGGTGGTGGCGAACCCTTCCGGCACACGCACCCCCGAGGCGGCCAGGGTGCGGATCATCTCGCCGAGAGAGGCATTCTTGCCGCCCACGCTGGCGATCATCTCCAGCCCAACGGCGGCCAGCGGCAGCACCAGGGGCTCATCCGTGGGGGCGGGGCGCCCGGATCCTGAATCAGCGATGGCCATGAGGGAGCTTCAAGCTGCTGCAACCATGGTCGCGGAATGGTCGCCAGGACGACGGCTGCGGTTCCGATCCGGATGAGGAACAACCAAAGGAAAGGGCGCTGCCGGGGTCAGGCGCCAGCGCCGGGGCGTCTGGGAGATGGCACCTCTCCCTTAGCAGGCGGGGAATCTGGCTTCGGTCCATCCGGCAGCACCAGGGCGAGCAGGCCTGCCGCCACCAGCACCCCGCCCAGCACCAGGGCCAATGGACGGTTGGCGGCGGCGGGACCGTCGATCCAGACCGCCGTGGCCAGAAAGGCACCACCCAGCAACAGGCTGGGCACGAACACGATTCCCCTGGCGGTGCGGTTGAGGCCCATGGGATTCAGCCGCAGGGCAGGGGGCTGGCCAGCCCCGCCGCCACCAAACCGTCCGCCAGGTCACCGGTATCGCGCTCAAGACTGCTCACCCGCGCCACCAGAACCCCCTCCTCGCTCTCTGTCAGGGGCCTCAGGTTCACCCGTGTTCGCCGCGGCAGCCGCAACCGCAGCCAGGCCTGGGCAGCGGCCTCGGAGCCGGGGGTCACAGCCATGCAGCCGAGCCGCACCATGGACGTGCGGTTGCGATCGCCGATCAGCAGGCGATCAGGTCCACTCACCTGCAGCACTTCGGCAGCACTGACCGGTGCCACCCCGCCAAAAAAGAACGACGGCAGCAGCAGCAGGGCCGCCAGAGCGGTCGCAAGGAGTGAGGGGATCAGAGTTTGGCGCCACAGCTTGGACAGAAGAGGTGGGCACTGGCGGTGGTTTCGCCGCAGGCGCCGCACTGGCGAATGGTGTCGATCGCCAGTTCCGGATGGCTGGGCAATCCAACCATCTGGGCATTGCTGGCCCCGGGGGGCACCATCGGGTAGCAGTTCTCGTTGCGCCGCACCGTTACATCCACGAACACAGGACCGGGATGGGCCAACGCCTCAGCAAGCAGGCGATGGAGATCGGCGCGATCACGAATGGCTACCCCCCTCACGCCAAACGCCTCGGCGAGGGCTGGGAAATCGGGCATGCCGCCGGTCATCTCGGAGGCGGAATAACGCTGATCATAGAAACTTTCCTGCCACTGGCGCACCATGCCCTGCCAGCCGTTGTTGAGCACCACCACCTTCACCGGCAGGTTGTACTGGCTCAGGGTGCCCAATTCCTGGATGTTCATCAGGATGCTGGCATCGCCGGCCACACAGATCACCTGGGCGTCGGGGAAGGCGGTCTGCACCCCCATCGCCGCGGGCATGCCAAAGCCCATCGTGCCGAGGCCAGCGCTGCTGATCCAGTGGCGCGGCTGGGTGGGAAGGAACTGGGCGGCCCACATCTGGTGCTGGCCCACGTCCGTGGTGATGTAGGCCTTGGGAGCCAGCTCCCGCAAAGCAAGCACCACCTCCTGGGGGGCGATCTCTCCGGTGGGTGTCGGCACCACCAGTGGGTAGTGCTGCTTCCAGGTGTCGATCCGCTGGAGCCAGGCTTCGGTGCGGCCAAGGGACTGTTCACCCACTGAGGCCGCAAGCATCTGGCGGAGGGCCTGGTTCACATCGGCCACCACCGGCACCTCGGGGATGCGGTTCTTGCCCACCTCGGCGGCGTCGATGTCGATGTGGATCACCCGCGCCCGCGGCGCGAAGCTGTCGAGACGGCCGGTGACCCGGTCATCGAAGCGGGCACCGGCGGCGATCAGCAGATCGCATTCGGTAACGGCGAAGTTGGCATAGGCGGTGCCATGCATGCCCAGCATCCCCACCGCGAGGGGATGGCGCTCATCGAAGGCGCCCTTGCCCATCAGCGTGGTGGTGACCGGCAAGCGAAAGCGCTCGGCCAGCTCAAGAACGGCCTGATGGGCGCCGGAACTGATCGCGCCACCGCCTACGTAAAGGAGGGGGCGCTGGGCCTCGCGGATCAGCTCAAGGGCAGCGGCGATGGCGGCGGGATCGGGGGGCTGGGTGCTCCTGAAGCCGGCGGGGACCGCCGTACCCGGCTCCACAAGGACGTAGTCGAACAGTTCGGCGCCCACATCCTTGGGCACATCGATCAACACGGGGCCGGGCCGGCCGCTGGCAGCGATCAGGAAGGCCTCGGCCACGATCCGACCAATGTCGGCGGGATCCCGCACCACCCAGGAATGCTTCACGATCGGCAAGGTGATGCCGAAGATGTCGGTTTCCTGAAAGGCATCGGTGCCGATCGCCGCCCGCGGCACCTGGCCGGTGATCACCACCATCGGCACCGAATCCATCTGGGCCGTGGCAATGCCGGTGACGAGATTGGTGGCGCCGGGACCGGAGGTGCCAAAGCACACCCCTACCTTGCCGGTGGCCCTGGCGTAGGCATCAGCCGCATGGGTGCCGCCCTGTTCGTGGCGCACCAAAATATGTTGGAGCCAGCCGCGGCTCTCAGCTTTATGCAGCTCGTCGTAAATCGGCAGGATCGCTCCCCCGGGGTAGCCGAAGATGTGGCGTACCCCATGCCGGTGCAACGCATCCATCAAGGCATAGCCGCCGCTCACCCGCAGGCCACGGCCGGAATCGGGAGCCGGCACAGGAGCTGAGCCGAGGTCGACGGACGGGGACGGAGCGGTCGTTGCCGCGGGGTTCAGGGGCGTGAGGGTCACGGCGGCAGGAGGCGGGATAGGGCGGAGCGGAGGGATTTGTCCTAGCGGAACACACCCACACTAGGTCGGCGACCCTGGGAGGTCCGTGCATCGCTACGGCTCGCGGCCATCGCCCGGAGCACCCGGGCCGGATCGAGCCAGGTGCCCCGGTAGCGAAGCCCCCAGTGGAGATGGGGGCCGGTGGTGGATCCGGTCAGGCCCACATGGCCGATGACTTGGCCGGAACGCAGTCGTTGGCCCTCCATCAGTTGCACCGGACCACTGCTGTAACGGGCTCCGTCAACGACGCCGCCCAAGTGGCAATAGACATGCTCATAATCGCCAGAGCGGATCACCAGGCCGTTGCCACAGCCTCCGTCCTGGATCACCTCCACCAGCTGGCCACTCCACCAGTTGCGAACAGGAGCCCCAAGGGGGGCAGCGATGTCGATGCCGTCGTGGGAGCGCAGCGAGCCGGAGAGGGGATGGACCCGCATGCCGAAGGAGCTGGTGTAACCCGCAAAGCCCACCACCGGAAACACCGCCTGGACCCAACCCAGCTCCCCCAACGCCCGAGCGTCGCCAGGAAAGGCGAAGGCGGCACCGAGGCTCAAGAGCAGCGGTGCGAGGAAAACGCCAGCAAAAGGTGGGAGGCGACGCCGGCCCCGCTCACTCCACCCGGGCCGGGCCTCAGAGCAGGCCAATGGCATGCAGGGGACCATGGCCACTGATCAGCTCCAACAAGAAAGCGGAGAATCCCACCATCGCCAACCTTCCATTCCAGACCTCGGAACTATTGTTCCAGCCCCAGGCCCACTTGTCCTGCGGATAGAGCTTGACCCGGGTGGGCAGCTCGGCGGCTTGGTCGAGATTCACTTCGGGGCCCGCCATCGCCTCCTGAACCAGGTCGGCGAGGCCAGCGATGAAGGTGGGATCGATGTCGAGAGCCGGCACCCGCAAGAAGTTGCTCACCCCGGCTTCGGTGGCGATCTCGCGATATTCGATGTCGATCTCCTCGAGGGTCTCGATGTGTTCGCTCACGAAGCTGATCGGCACCACCACCAGATCCTTCACCCCCGCCTCGCCCAGTTCGTGGAGCGCGTCCTCGGTGTAGGGCTTCAGCCACTCCACCGGGCCGACGCGGCTCTGGTAGGCGAGCGTGTGGGGATTGGTGTGGCCCAAATCGCGCTCCAGGCGTTGCATGATCAGGAGGGTGCAGGCTTCGATTTCCCTCTGGTAGGGATCGCCGGCCTCCTCCACGTAGCTCTTGGGTACGCCATGGGCACTAAAAAACACATGGGCCCCGGCCGGATCGCCGGCGGCGCGGATCTGGCGGGCGATCAAGCCGCCCATGGCTTCGATGTAGCCGTGGTGGTCATACCAGCTGCGGATGCAGCGGATCGGCAATCGGCTGAAGGCCGGGTCGGCCTGGCGCAGCCGCTGCAGCTCCCGGAAGCTCGAGCCGCTGGTGCTGATCGAGAACTGGGGATAAAGCGGCAGCACCACCACCTCCTCTACGCCGTCGGCCTTGATGTCGGCCACGGCCGATTCGGTGAAGGGATGCCAATAGCGCATCGCCACATAGGTGGTGGCGTCCACGCCCCGCTGGCGCAGGGTGCTCTGCAGTTCACGGGCCTGCTGCTCAGTGATCCGTCGC
>JAPLIE010000186.1 GCA_026389265.1 Cyanobacteriota bacterium
GGCTCCTCAGCTCAGCGCTCTCGCACCTCACCGATTGCCCCGAGCTCAGCTCCGGCTGCTCAGTTCCCCGAGCAGTCCGATACCTTACCACACTTCCTGTGCTCCCTGGGCAACGCGAGGCAAATAAGGGGGCGGACCAACAAGCCAATCCTTGAGTGACTAGCCCACGGGGAGCCTCTTCAGCCAGCCTGCTGCCCCCACCACAGCCAAATCGCTTTCCAGTACTCGGCAAGCATAAAGCGCCCCGGGTCCCAGGTTCCCCGGGGCGCTTCATGCTTGCCAGGGGAGAGTTTGGATCTGTCTGTGCAAGCGACAGATGACGGGTACTTAAGCCAGCAGGGCCTCGCCCCAGGGCATGAACCGATCCAGGGTTTCCGGCCCATCAGCAACGAGCACGGGAAAATCGGTGCAGGCCAAATCGGTGCCGGGAGGAATCGCCACGGGGCTCTGGTCGAGCCATTGCACCGAGCAGGCCAATTCGCTCAGCACTAGCCAGGAGGCCGCCAGGTCCCAGATCTTGGGTGTGGCCTCGAGAGCCGCCACGGTCTGGCCCATCCCCACGCTCACCAGATTGAGGCTGGCGACACCGAGCAGGCGGATCTTGCCGGGAAAACGGCGGTTGGGCAGCTTCTGCAGCACGCCGATCGAGCGACTGCACAGGGAGGCGCAGCCCACCGGATGACTCTGCTGGGACGGAGGCAACAGAACCTTGCCATTGCGCCAGGCGCCCCGCCCCCGAACCGCCACGATCCGCTGGCGCAGGGGCGGCACATCAAGCACGGCCAGCACCGGTTCGCCGTGCTCGAAGCGCGCCAGGGAGATGGCCCAGTAAGGGATGCCGGCGGCAAAGTTGGTGGTGCCATCGAGGGGATCGACAACCCAGTAGGCCGGCGTGAGGGGAACACGCTGATCGCCCTCCTCGCTCAACACCCCTTCCTCGGGATAGAGGTTCGTCAGTCCTTCCACCAAGGTGGCATCGCTCCAACGGTCACAGGCGGTGATCAGGGAACCATCGGCCTTGTGCGTGGAGGCCATATGACCGAAGTCGCCGCGCTGCCGCTCAGCAACCCGATCGAGAAGGGCCTCCAAACCCGCCGGGAGGAGCGAAGGCACGGCATCGGCTGCCACAGGAATCGGGGGATACAGGGAGTCGCTCATGACCATTCCGCCGTGAGAACCTTCGCCAGGCTTTGACCCGTGTCGTGACGGAACTGGCGAACATTCACACGCTGCAGCATCAGCAGGGCCGCGATCGCCACCAGGAGCTCGATGCTCAACACCAGGGCAAAGGCGGGGTAGCTGCCCATCGATCTGGGAAGGAGGCCCGAAGCGCTGAGCAGGTTGCCCAGGTCGAGCAGGCCGCCGCCGATCACCTTGCCCACCGCCCTGGAGAGTGCCTGGGCCAGACCCCAAACCCCCACAAAGGTGCCGGCCACCTCCGGCAGGGTGAGATCCAGCATCAGACAAAGGGCGCCATTGGTGCCGATTCCGGCCGCCAGGCCGAACAGAACCATCACCAGCTGCAGGGTGGGAACGCTGGCAGTGAACCCGCTGAGCAACAGGAGCAGCAGGCTGAGGGCGATCAGCTGGCAGCCGAGCCGGGCCGTGGCCAGCTTGCCCAGCCAGGGCACGATCCAGAGACCCGCCACCAGCAGACCAACCAGGGTTCCCACCCCCCAGAAGGCATTGAGCTGGACGGTGGCGGCGATGGGCATGCCGAACACCTGGGCCCCATAACTCTCGAGCACCGGATCCTGAAGGAAGAGGGCGAGCGTGAAGAGGATCAAAAACGAGAAGAAGATCAGCACCTGGCTGCTGGAACGGATCAGGGTCCAGGCCTGCCGCAGGGTGACAGCATCCTCCCGGCCCCCCTCCTGGGACAGCCCCGACGAATCGGCGGGCGATTCCATGCCCCAGGTGGCGATCACGGTGAGGCCCATCACGCCGATCGCCACCTTGGCCATGAAGGCTGAGAGAGTGGGCTCGAGCAGCCGTGGATCGCTGATTCCATCCAGGGAGCGAAGGCTGAGGCTGATCAGGATCGCTCCGACCACGATGCCCACCGTGAGCATGCACCAAATCACGCCCACAGCGCGGGATCGCTCCTCCTCGCTGGTGCGGTCGATCACCAGGGCCAGGTAAGGGGTGGTGGCCAGAGAGATCGCGAGGCCATAACAGGCGAACAACGCGCCCAGGGCCACGACGGCTAAAGCGATCGCTCCAGGAGATCCCTGGTGGAGAACCTGCCCCACTCTAAAAATCAGGGGCACGGCGATCATCGCTATCCCGCAGAAGAGGGCGGTGCCCAGCAACACGTAGGGAACCCTGTGGCGCCGGGCCAGCGGATGGGAATCGGAGATCTGACCGAACAGCACCCGCGACGGTGCCACGAACTGCTCAAAGGCCAGGGAGGTGCCCACGAGCAGCCCGGGGAATCCCAGCTCGGTGAGCATCACGCGGTTGAGCAGCCCGGCGAAGATCACCGCGAGGCATCCCAGGCAGGCCTGAAACAGCCCCAGCCTCAGGGTCTGGGGCAGGCTGAGGGAAGGGCGGAGTGGGATAGCGGGGAGACCTTCGGCCAAGGCTTCAACGGCGATTGGCTGCGGGAGGCAGCTGGGCACGGGCCGCCGGGCAGGCAGGAACCAGGGGGAGGGGCTCCACCGGGACATCGGTGGCCCCTTGCATCACGGGCTTGTTCGCGGGGAGGCGGGGAGGCTCACAGGTGGCGATCTGATCCAGACCGGTGCGGCGCCGCAGCTCCACCAAGGCCCTGTTGTAGTCAGAGATGGCGGTGGAATAGCGGACCTCGGCCTGGGTGAGGTCGCGCTGGGTGTCCACCACCTCCCGCTGGGTGGTGACACCGGCCTGGAAGCGCAGGCGGGCCAGCCGCAGGGATTCGCGGGTGGAAATCACTTCGCGGGAGGTGGTGAGGATGTTGCGGTTGTTCTTATCGAGTTCATAGAAGCTCCTTTCCACCTCGGAGCGGATGGTGTTGCGCCTCTGGGCGAACAGGAAGCGGTTCTCCTGGGCTTTCTGTTTCTGCCCCCTGTAGTTGGCCTGGGCACTGCCACCGTCATAGATCGTCCAGTTGAGGTTCAGTCCAACCGCGTTGTCGACATTCCAACCGGTGATCGATGGCACCACTGATGGGGAGAACTCATAGCCATAGGTCCGGCCGAAACCGAAGTTGTTCACGATCTTCAGGAAAGGTTGAACCCTGCCGAGCTCAGCATTGGCGGAGCTGTTGGCGATCGAAATATCCAACAGGATCTGATCGAGTTCTTCGCGGAAGGCAAAGGAGGCCACGATGCTCTCCTGCAGCGAAGGCAACCAGGTGCCAATCACCCGGGCCGGGTCGGCGGCCGTGGGGGTCACATCCTGCGGTAGATCAAGCAGGGCCGCCAGGGCGCGACGGGCGGTTGCCTGGCCGGGCTGCCCCGGGGTGCCGCTCAGCAGGGCGGTGGTGAGCAGTTGCTGGTCGCGAGCCAACTGGGTTTCCGCTTCCAGCACCTCGAGCTTGGTGGCCACGCCGGCCTGGAAGCGGGCCCGGGCATCGCGCAGGCTCACCAGCGACGCCCGCACCCCCTCCTGGCCGATCTGCACCTGATTATCGGCGGTCTGGAGGTCGAAATAGGCCAGGGAAGCCTGCAGACGCAGGTCGCGCAGGCCGATCAGATATTGGTTTTTGGCCTTCTCAAATTGATCGCGTGCAATGGCGATCTGGGGGGTGCGGGTGGGGTCGATCAACGACCAGCTGGCCTGTAGGGCCGCCTGCATCCTCCAGATGCTGTCGAGGGTCGTACCGATCGGTTGACCGGTGCCCGTGAAGCCGTTGCTGTACTGCTGACCCGCGGTGTAGAAGGGAAAGCTGCTGGTGTTAAAGCCGAGCTGGGGGTACCAGAGGGCGATCTTGGCCCGCAGATTCGACTGGGCCTGCTCCACCTGGCTGGCGAGGGCCTTGAGGTCGGGGTTGTTCACCTCCGCCAGAATCTCCACCTGATCGAGGCTCAGGGGCCGCAGCTGGTTGATGCGCACCTGGCGGGGGCGATCCGGCAAGGCGAGGGTCGCCGGCGACACCAGATCGCGCAGCTCCGGGGGCAGGGTGGTGGCCGCCGGGGGCAGCACCTTCGGATTGGACTTGGGGCGATCGCCCTTCAGGGCGGGAGCCAGGGGCAGGGCTTCGGGCAGCTGGAGCAGGGCGGCCTGGCTTCCGGATCTAGACAGGCCAGGCGCTCCGGCGGGGAGGGCCTTGGGGGCAGCGGCCACCGGAGCGGCAAGGCTGGACACCACCGTCAAGGAGGCGAGCAGGGGAGAGAGGCGCCGCAAGACGGAAGCGGGGAAGTGTGGGGAGCTTAGGCACCTCCACCCTCCGAACCAAGGCAGGCGGCCACCAGGTCGTCCGCCCCACCCAGTAGTCGGATCGGCACACCCACCCGATCCCGCAGCTCCTCAAGCCGCATGTCATCCAGGAAGACCTCCTCACCCTCCCGGAGCATCACCCGCGGCAGCAGCAGCAGCCCCCCGAGATCGCGCCCCGCCAGACCCTGCAACAAATCCGCCCCGGTCAGCAGCCCCGTGACCACCTGATCCTGGCCCCAGTAGGGACTGGGCAGCCCATGGAGCAACAGCTCCAGGCCCTTCACCCGGTTGAGGCGCTCCACCGCCTGTTGAAGGGCTCCGGCCACGAGTTTGCCCACCACCCAGCTCAAACGCCGCGGAGGCTCGACCCGCTCCGGCAGGGTTCGGGTGGCTGCCTCAAGCTCCTCGAGAAAACCCCGGATGCTGCCCACCCCGTTCTCGCGCTGGGGGAGGTCCTCGTAGCTGGAGCGGGGGGGCAGGGGAAGGCCAGCGATCAAATACCACTCATCGGAAAGCCAGGCAAAACGACTGCCGAGGGTGGCCTGGAACTGCCTCTGCAGCGGCTCGACCCGCTCGATCACCGCCGCCGCATCGGCCGGGGTGACCGCCCGCAGCCCATCGCCGGAGGGGCGGAAGCGGGTGAGCCCCACCGGCACCACCGCCGTCGACAGCACCGCCGGCCAGTCGCCATCGCCGAACGCCGCCAGGTCCCGGAGGGTTCGCTCCAGGGCCTCGCCATCATTGAGATCCGGGCAGACCACCACCTGGGCATGGATCTGCAGCCGCCGCTCCGCGAACCAGGCGAGCTGATCGCTCAGCAGGGCGGCCCGGGGATTCACCAGCAGACGGCTGCGCAGCTCGGGATCGGTGGCATGAACAGAGACATAGAGGGGCGAGAGCCGCTGGTCCTCGATCCGCTGCCAGTCGGCGGCGGTGAGATTGGTGAGGGTGAGATAGGAGCCGTAGAGAAAGCTCAGGCGGTAGTCGTCGTCCTTGAGGTAAAGGCTGGCGCGGCGGCCGGGGGGCTGCTGATCGATGAAGCAGAAGGGGCAGTGGTTGTTGCACTGGCGCAGGCCATCGAAGAGCGCCTCGGTAAAGCCGAGTCCCAGGCCCTCATCCGCATCCTTCTCCAGTTCCACCACATGGAGCGTGCCCTGGGGATCCTCCACCTCAAGGATCAGGTCCTCCTCCCCTTGAAGCACCTGCACATCGATCAGATCCCGCGGGGCGACGCCGTTGATGCGGAGCAGGCGATCGCCGGGCTGGAACCCCAGGTCCTCGCCGATCGAACCGGGTTCGACGCTGGCCACCACGGCGGGATCGGGCAGCCGGGCCGGCCGGGGCGCCGCAGCGTTGCCGCTGTCGTCGTCAACGGCGGTGGCCTGGGTCTGGGCGGCGATCCCCGCCGAAGGCTCCTTCCACACCGCAGCGGCTCCGATCTGCGATCAGTCTGGAACCAAGCCGGCCGTAGCGCCGACGGGAGAGGGTGACGAGCTCAGGGATGGACGGCATCGAGGCCCCGGAACCAGAGCAGCAGCACCACGCCGAACAGCAGGCGATAGGCCACGAAGATCCAGGTGCTGTTGCGCTGCAGGAACCGGAGTAACCAGGCGATCGCCAACCAGGACACCACCGTGGCGGCCACCACCCCCACCAGGGTGGGCAGCAGCCCGCCGTTGGCCTTCTGATGAAGGGCATCCTTCAGTTCCACCAGACCGGCCAGGGTGATGGCGGGGATGCCGAGCAGAAAGGAGAAGCGGGCGGCCGAAGCCCGCTCCCAGCCATCAAACAAGGAAGCGGTGAGGGTGCTGCCGGAGCGGGACACACCCGGCACCAGGGCCAGGGCCTGGGCCAGACCCACCACCAGACCGTCGCGGGGCATCACGTCGTCGAGGTGCTGGCGCCGGCGACCCACCAGTTCGGCCAGGCCCAGCAGCAAGGCCATCACGATCGACACCACCGCGATCGAGGTGACGCTGCGCAGGACAGAGTGTTCGTAGCCCGGGACCCAGAGCTTGAGAGCCATGCCCGCCAGCACGATCGGCACCGTGCCCAGGGCAATCGCAACCCCGAGCCGGGCGGAGGGATCACTCCAGCGTCCATCCCGCAGAGCCCGGCCGATGCCCCGCACCACCTCGAGCAGTTCGAGGCGGAAGTAGGCCATAACAGCGATGATGCTGCCCAGCTGGATCACGGCGGTGAAGGCCACGCCGGGGTCCCCCCAACCCAGCAGCAGCGGCACCACCTTCAGATGGGCGGTGCTGCTGATCGGCAGAAACTCCGTGAGCCCCTGCACCACACCCAGCACAAGGGCATGCCAGCAGGCGACACCGAGGGATGGGGCATCAGCGATGGCAAGGAACGGCATCGAACAGGCGAAAGTGCCTCGAACCCTATGGCGGCCGGGGGACGCGGGCCAACCCCCGCACCTCTTAAGGTAAGTAACGCTTTGTATATCAGCCTGTGATTGGGACCTCGACTGCCCTCAGTTCCCGATCCCTCCCCTTCGCCGGACTGAGCCTTTCGGGTGAGATGTTTCTTCCCCTCACCGCCGTGCTCCTGGTGGCGGTGCCGGTGTTCTTTCAGGCTCCTCTGGTGAGGCAAGCGCCCCACGCGGCAGCCTTATTCACCCTTCCCCTGGTGGCTGCGGCCGTGCTGCTCGAGCGTCATGGCCGCGGCTCTTGGCAGCAGCTCGGCCCTCTGCTGGTGGGTTTCAGCGGCAGCTGGCTGGCTGGATGCCTCTTCTGGGGCTGGTTCCGTGAGCATCCCCTCCTGCACCTGCCGATCGAGGCTTTCGCCCTCCCCCTGGCCCTGGCTGGCCTTAGGGGGCGCTGGCGTCTGGCGGGGGCCTTCTACCTCGCCTCTCTGCTCGGAACGGCGGCCACCGACACCGCCATCGCCCTCACCGGGTTAATGCCCCTGTGGCCGCAGGTGCTCTCCGCTCCACTGAGCGAGGCGCCACTTCTTCTGCGTCAGGCCGGTGAAACCGTTCTGGAACCGGCCAACATCGCCTTGGTGACGGCCATGGCCGCTCTCCTGATCGGCGTTTGCACCCAGCTGTGGAAACGGGGCGGACCGGCCAGGGTGAGTGCCGCCACTCTGGCCGCCACCCTGGCGGTGGATGGTCTATTCCTGGCGGCGGCCCTGCTGGCCCCCCTATCAAGCGGCCTGATCTGACTGCCAGCCTGGGGCGCTGATCTGAAGATCTGCGAAAGCCGGGAAACCGTCCTGAGGAACCTTGGCGGGTGTTCGGTAACGTTGAACCAGGCCGAGCCTCTCTCACGGCCAGTTCCCTGTTCCCTTACGCAACGGAGTGTCGTGATGAAGCGGCTGCTTGCCTGGCTCATGAGTGGTGTTGTGCTCGCCGGACTGCTGGTGACCCTGGTGCTGCCGGGCACCGCAATGGCCGAAGATCGGCGCAACGTGGCCGACGACAAGATCGCTGAGACCGCCGGCAAGGTGGATCTCAACAACTCTTCTGTGCGTCGCTTCCAGCAGTACCCGGGCATGTATCCAACCCTGGCGGGCAAGATCGTGCTGGGTGGCCCCTACGAGAGTGTCGATGACGTTCTCAAACTCGACCTGACCCCGCGTCAGAAGGAGCTTTTCGACAAGTACAAGGCCAACTTCACCGTGACGCCTACCTCCATCGCCCTCAATGAAGGGTTCGACCGAATCAACGACGGCGTTTACCGCTGAGCCCAGCCTCCTGGATCAACCCAGAAAGGCAGCATCGCCAAGCTCTCGAACCGCCGGAACTCCGGCGGTTTTTTTATGGCGCTGCTCTGCCTGAACCGGCGGACCGCGGTGCTCCCATAGGCTCCCTGAAGCGGGGCTTGGCGATGCAGCATCCGGATCTGGCCGCCGACTGGGATGTGGTGGTGGTGGGCAGCGGGGCCGCCGGCCTGATGACCTGCCTGGAGCTGCCTGCCGGCCTGCGGGTGCTGCTGCTCAGCAAGCAGGACGGACCGCCCTCCGCCAGCCGCTGGGCCCAAGGCGGGATCGCCGCGGTGACCAGGCCAGAGGACAGCTTTGAGAGCCACATCCACGACACCCTGCGGGCCGGCGCTGACCTCTGCGACCGAAGGGCCGTGGACCTGCTGGTGCGCGATGCCCCTGGCTGTGTGGCGAGGTTGCTGGAGCTGGGCATGGGCTTCGACCGGGAGGCTGACCAGCTGAGCACCACCCTGGAGGCGGCCCACAGCCATCGCAGGGTGCTGCACGCCCAGGACCGAACGGGGGGAGCCCTGGTGGATGCCCTGGAACGGGAGGTGCTGCGTCGGCAGAGTCTGGAACAACACAAGGGCGTTCCGGCCCTGCAGCTCTGGGTGGAGGGGGGGCGATGCGTGGGTCTGCAGGTGCTGGATGGGCACAGGCTGCGCTGGCTGCGGGCCCGGGCGGTGGTCCTGGCCTGCGGCGGCGGTGGCCATCTGTTTGCCCACACCACCAATCCCGCTCAAGCCAGCGGCGACGGGGTGGCGATGGCCTGGAGCGCCGGAGCAGCGGTGCGCGATCTCGAATTCGTGCAGTTCCACCCCACGGCGCTGATGCTCCCCGGCGCCCCCCACTTCCTGATCAGCGAGGCGGTGCGGGGGGAGGGGGCCCGCCTCTGCGATGCGGCCGGGAACAGCCCGGTGGCCCAGCTGGCCGGCGCTGATCTGGCCCCCCGCGACCAAGTGAGCCGCGCCCTGGCGCGGCGCATGCAGGAGCTGGGGGTGGACAACCTCTGGCTCGACCTGCGGCCGGTGGGCCAGGCGCGGCTGGACAGTCAGTTCCCCACAATCTTGGGCCGCTGCCGGGCCCTGGGCCTCGACCCCATCGACGCGCCGATTCCGGTGGCCCCAGCTGCCCACTACTGGATGGGCGGCGTGGGCACCGACCTAGAGGCGGCCACCAGCCTGCCGGGGCTGTACGCCGTGGGGGAGGTGGCCTGCACCGGCGTGCACGGCGCCAACCGACTGGCCAGCAACTCGCTGATGGAATGCCTGGTGTTCGCCAGGCGCCTGCGGAACATCCGCCTAGGAGAGCCCTTCTGCCGAGAAGCTGATGAGGGGCCGCAGCTGTCGCTGGCGGATCCGCCCCTGCCGGAACCGGAGCGGATTCAGCGCGAGATCACCAACCTGAGGCAGCTCTGCTGGCAGGTGGCGGGGGTGGAACGGGAAGGCCTGATGCTCAACGGCGCCCTGGGGGAGGTGCGCCGCCGGCGAAGTGAGCTGGAGGCCGAACCGCTGCTGCGCACCATCCAAAGCCACGCTCCTGGAGAGACCCTGCAACTCAGTGCAGTGACGGCCGTCGGATCAAGGCTGCTCCACGACCTGCGCCAGCGGCTGGTGCTGGCCGAGCTCCTGATCGAGGCGGCCTGCTTCCGCAACGAAAGCCGGGGCGGCCATTTCCGCACCGACGCACCGGCCCCCCAACCCTTCTGGCGCCGCCATAGCAGCCAGCGGCGGGGCCAACGGATCCACACCGAGCCAGTGGATCAGGGGCTGGGAACCGGCCCCTGATAGCCACTGAGCTCGGCAAGTTTCTGGAGCGGCTTCACACCGGAATCCACCTTGCCGTTGATCTCCCAAGAGGGGAAGCCCTGGACGTTCTTGGCACGGCACAGATCCACCTGGCTGTTGCGGCCATCAGGGGCGCATTCCACGATCTTGAGCTTGGCGGTGGCCTCCTTGCCGAACAACTCCTTCTGTTCGTGGCAGTGAGGGCACCAGTAGGCGGAATACATCACGGCACCCTTGGCGCTGAGGTGATCCGCGAGGGCCATCACCCCAGGGCGGGTGGCGGAGGTGACGGGGATGGGCATGCCGGGACCGGTGGCTACGTCGGGACGATCCATCGCACTGGCCCAACCAATGCCGGTGATGCCCACGAGCAGGGCTGTGATCACCCCCCGGAAAAGGACCTGGCCCTTGTCTTCCCAGTCGCCGGCGAGCAGGCTGAGCACCAGCAGGGAGAGGCTCAGCAGGGCCGAGAGGATGCAGAAGGCGCAGATGGCCTTGATCTTGAACAGCATCACCGCCATCAGCACCAAGCTGAACACAGCCATGCCGGCCGTAAGCAGGAACAGGGCCCAGCGGCTGCGGGAGAGCAGCTCCCGGCGTGCATCTCCCTGGAGCACCAGAGGCAGCAGAGAAAGCACCAGCACGCCGGCGTAGGTCAGGAAGCCGAACAGCGAAAGGGGCTGGCCGAAGAGGGAGCCCCAGGCACTGTTGAGCACCTTGTCGCAGGCTTCGGCTCCACCGGGACAGAGCAGGGGACCCAGCAACCCCCAGCGCTTCAGGGTGATGGCGCCGGTGTCAATGGCACCGATGGTGGCCAGCACCGACATCACCACCCAGACCCAGCGGCGGCCGGGATCGGTGCGTCGGCGCTGGCTGAGGCGGCTGGCCAGTTGGGTGGAGGTCACGGCGGCGGAAGCGATGGCACCATTCTCGCAGCCGCAGGCGATGTCGGCCCGGATTGCCGCTATCACCCGCCCGATGCCCAGGGTCGGCCCGGTGGGCCCGCCGCTTCCATAGGGTGGCTCAACGGCCCGAGCCGGAACCTCCCGCATGAAGCCCGCCCCCAGTCCATCCGCCGGCAGCCGGTCCAACCCCGTTGGGGCGACCGCCAGTGCAGCGGCGGGATCGGAGCCCATCACCATGGACATGACCCAGCCTCCGGCCAAACCCACCGTGGCCTTCGCCCATCTGGGCTGCGAAAAGAACCGGGTCGACACCGAACACATGCTCGGCTTGCTCGCCGAGGCCGGCTATGGGGTGAGCGCCGATGAAAGCGAGGCCGCCGTGGTGGTGGTGAACACCTGCAGCTTCATCCAGGACGCCCGCGAGGAATCGGTGCGCACCCTGGTGGAACTGGCCGAGCAGGGCAAGGAGCTCATCATTGCTGGATGCCTGGCCCAGCACTTCCAGGAGGAGCTGCTCGACTCCCTGCCGGAAGCGAAGGCGATCGTGGGCACCGGCGATTACCAGCACATCGTGAGCGTGCTGGAACGGGTGGAGGCCGGCGAGCGGGTGAACCAGGTGAGCGCCGTGCCCACCTTCGTGGCCGATGAGCACCTGCCCCGCTACCGCACCACCAGTGAGGCGGTGGCCTACCTCAAGGTGGCCGAAGGCTGCGACTACCGCTGCGCTTTCTGCATCATTCCCCACCTGCGCGGCGACCAGCGCTCCCGCCCGATCGAAAGCATCGTGGCCGAGGCACGCCAGCTGGCGGCCCAGGGGGTGCAGGAGCTGGTGTTGATCAGCCAAATCACCACCAACTACGGCCTCGACCTCTACGGCAGGCCCCAGCTCGCGGAGCTGTTGCGGGCCCTCGGCGCGGTGGAGATCCCCTGGATCCGCGTGCATTACGCCTACCCCACCGGCCTCACCTCTGAGGTGCTGGCCGCCTACCGGGAGGTGCCCAATGTGCTGCCCTACCTGGATCTGCCTCTGCAGCACAGCCATCCCGATGTGCTGCGGGCGATGAACCGCCCCTGGCAGGCCGGCGTGACCGGTGGCCTGCTGCAGAGGATCCGCCAGGAGCTACCGGACGCGGTGCTGCGCACCACTTTCATCGTGGGCTTCCCCGGCGAAACCGAGCAGCACTTCGAGCACCTGCTCGCTTTCGTGGCCGAGCAGCGCTTTGATCACGTGGGCGTGTTCACCTTCTCGCCGGAAGATGGCACCCCGGCCGCCGAGCTGCCCGATCCAGTGCCCCCCGAGGTGGCCGCCCAGCGCAAGGACCGCCTGATGGCGCTGCAGCAGCCGATCGCGGCCGAGCGCAACGCTGCCTGGGTGGGCCGCATCGTGGATGTGCTGATCGAGCAGGAGAACCCCTCCACCGGCGCAATGCTGGGTCGCTGCACCCGCTTCGCCCCGGAGGTGGATGGTGAGGTGCGGGTGCTGCCCGGGGAAGGAGGCATCTGCGCCGCCCCGGGCACCTTGGTGCCGGTGCGCATCACCGCCGCCGACACCTACGACCTGATCGGGGAAGTCGTTGGTGCGAAAGCGATGGTGGGCGATGCGATCGCCGCCCGCCGGCCGGCGCCTTGAGCCCGCGCTCCCGGGCCGGGAAGATGCCGGACCTGGCACCCGGGCGGAAGTCGGGTTTGGAGTCCGCCGGCACACCATCCGGACCGGAGCAGCCTCCAAGCCAACCCGACCTGGCCAAGAGCCTTGGTGACCCCGGGCGGCGGCGGGGAGACCGCCTCAGCCTGGCCAGCCAGCGAAAGCTTTATCTGTTGGCCTCCGGCATGAGCACAGCCGGATCCTTCGCGGGCCTCACCGCCAAGAGCTGGATTCTGTTGCACAACAGCGGCAACGCCCTGATCCTCGCCCTGCACTTCGGCTGCCTGGCGCTGCCCAGCCTGGTGCTGAGCGGCCCCGCCGGGGTGGCTACGGACCGGCTGGGCTGCGAGAAGGTGCTGATCCGCGCCCAGTGGGGACTGTTCGGGGCCGCCCTGCTCGGGGCCCTGGCGATCCCGCTGCTGCAGGGGCAGCTCCAGGTGGCGATGCTGCTGCTGAGCACCCTGCTGGTGGGGGTGGCCAGCAGCTACGAGCTCACCGCCCGCAACAAGTACAGCGCGCTGCTGGTGGAGGATCCGGAGCACCTCGGTCGCTATATCGCCAGCTTTTCGGTGGTGTTCAACGTGGGCAAGCTGATCGGCCCACCGCTGGGGGGCTGGCTGCTGGCCCTCGGAGGGCCCACCACGGCCCTGGTCCTGGATGCGGCCACCTACCTGCTACCGCTCGCCACGGTGATGGGGCTGCTGCATCCGATCCGCTCGGCCGAGCAGCGCAGCGCGCCTGGCCGCTCCGCCTCCCTGGGCACCGCCTGGCGCGAGTGCGGTCCGGTGCTGCGCCATGTGCTGCGTTTCACGGCCATCGCCACCCTCGTGGGCTTCTTCCATCCGGGCCTGGCCCCTCTGATCGCCCGCCAGGTGCTCGGGCCCTCGCCCCAGGCCCTGGGCATCTTCACCAGTGTGCTGGCGGCAGGGAGCATCTGCGGCGGCATGGCGCTGCAGCGCAACAGCGCCTGGCTCACGGCGCGGCCTGGCCTGCTGCTGGGCAGCTGCACCCTGCTGACGGCCCTAGCCCAGCTGGGGATGGCCACCGGCGCGGGCCACCTCGCCATTGAATTGGTGATGACCTTTCTGATTGGGGCGGGCACGGCCTGCCTGCTGGCGGGCACGAATCTGATCGGCCAGGTGGGGGCACCAATGGCCTTACGGGGTCGCATGGCAGGCCTGGGCCAGATCGCTTTCCTGGGGGGCGGGGGTCTGAGCGGCATCGCAGCGGCCCTGCTCAGCGCACGAATCGGTTTGGGTGGCGCCTTTGCCCTGCTCGGTGCCATCGGTTTTGTGCTGGGGCTCGGCGAGCTGGTGCTGCAGGGCCGGCTCAGGCTGCTGCCGCCCACAAGCCTCAGATCAGACGAATCCCACGCAGAAGCACAGTGAGGAGAAATGCTGCGGTGAGTCCACCACCCACCAGAGCCAGATAGATCGCTGCGCCCATGGACATCTGCTGCGAGAACCCGGTTATTACAGCAGAGCGGAAGGGTTCGCTGGGGGTCAGGCGGCATCGACCATGGTGCATCGCAACCCAACCCAGGGCATCACGCCAGCGGAAGGGCCGGGTCGATTGCCGGGGGAGAACCCGAATGCCCTGCGGATCTCCAGCGGCGATGGCGCTGCCGCTATCGCCGCTGATCAGCTTGGACCCGCCGAAGAGAGGGAATCCCCGAGCGTTGCCGGTGCGGGTCTCCCGAAACGGGTGTGGGTGGGCCCCCCGTGCGGAGCCGAGAACCGCCCACCTGAAGGGTCGACTGGTCCGGAAACCATCTAGGGTTGACAACACTCCGGGGCGATCGCACCCATGCGTACCCTCTTTATCTATCCCGAGTTTCCGAAGACCTTCTGGAGCTACGAGAAGATCCTCGAACTGGTGAATCGCAAGGTGCTGCTGCCTCCCCTCGGGCTGGTCACGGTGGCGGCCCTGCTGCCCCAGACCTGGGAGATGAAGCTGGTTGATCGCAACGTGCGCGAGGTGACCGAGGCGGAATGGGGCTGGGCTGAACTGGTGGTGATCTCCGGAATGATCGTGCAGAAGGCCGACATGGCCGCGCAGATCGCCAAGGCCAAGGGGCGGGACCTACCGGTGGCCGTGGGCGGCCCCTTCGCCAGTTCCACACCCGATGCTCCAGAGATTTCCCTGGCCGATTTCAAAGTGCTCGATGAGGGGGAGATCACCCTGCCCCTGTTCATCGAGGCGATCGAGCGGGGCGACCGCTCGGGCCGCTTCAGCTCCAACGGTGAAAAACCCGATGTGACCGGCACTCCGATCCCCCGCTTCGACCTGCTCGAACTCGACGCCTATGACTCGATGAGCGTGCAGTTCTCGAGGGGCTGCCCGTTCCAGTGCGAGTTCTGCGACATCATCGTGTTGTACGGGCGTAAGCCCCGCACCAAGAGTCCTGAGCAGCTGGTGGCTGAGCTGCAGCGCCTTTATGACCTGGGCTGGCGGCGCGCCATCTTCTTGGTGGACGACAACTTCATCGGCAACAAGCGCAACGCCAAATTGCTGCTGCCGGCGATCAAGGAATGGCAGATCGAACGGGGCTATCCCTTCACCTTCACCACTGAGGCCTCGGTGGACCTTGCCTCCGACGACGAGATGATGCGGATGATGGGCGAAGCCCGCTTCGAAGCGGTGTTCCTCGGCATCGAAACCCCCGATGAGGCCAGCCTCTCGGTGGCCGGCAAGCACCAGAACACCCGCAGTTCGCTGGAGGAATCGGTGGATCGGATCACCTCCTACGGAATCCGGGTGATGGCCGGCTTCATCATTGGTTTCGATGGGGAGAAGACCGGCGCCGGCGATCGGATCGTGCGTTTCGTGAGCCGCACCGGGATTCCCGCCGCGATGATGGGCATGCTCCAGGCCCTCCCCAACACCGGCCTGTGGCACCGCCTCGAAAAGGAGGGTCGGCTGATTCAGGAGAAGACCGACGCCAAGGGCGTGAATCAGACCAACCTGCTCAACTTCGTACCCACCCGGCCGATCCGCGATATCGCCAACGAATACGTGGATGCCTTCTGCCGCCTCTACGAACCCAACGCCTACATCGACCGGGTGAAGCATTACTACCTCAAGATGGGCGAACCGCGATGGAAAGCCTTCTATCGCCCCGAAAATTCCGACAAACCCGCCCTGCCTCCGCTCCGTGAAATCCGCGCCCTGGCGATCGTGATCTGGCGGCAAGGAATCCTGCGCGACACCCGCTGGCGCTTCTGGAATGCCCTGCTCACCGTGGCGCGACGCAACCCCAAAACCCTCGAACAGTTCCTGGTGACACTCGCCCACAACGAGCATTTCATGGAATACCGCGGCATCGTGACCAGCGAGATCCAGGAGCAGTTGTCCTCCCTGCCTCCCGATCCCCCCACGGCACCAGTACAGCCCAGCCGCGAACTCCAGCCGGCCTGACGCCATCAGCCACCATCGGTCAGTCCTGAACGTAGGGCTCGCCCGCCAGCAGGGCGGCCTCGGCCTTCTGAAGCTCGCGGCCTAGGTAAAGGGCGTGATCGAGGCGGCTGAGGGGATGGGGGCCACCTCCTTCGGTGAGGGCAATGCCCAATTCCTTGGCGGTGCGGCCCCGGAACACCGCCAAGGGGGTGCGGGGTCCGGCATTGCGGCAGGAGAGCACCTCGCCGGTTTCCGGATCGGTGGCCAGCCCCCGCTCATCGATGCCGTTGCCATAGTGCTCAGCCACCAGTTCGGCGGCCTCGAGATCCACCAGGATCAGGAAATAGCCGGCCGGATCGAGGTCGATCGAGCGCTGGGAGAGCCCCTCATCCAGGGCGGTGGCCGCGAGCCGCGAAACAGGAACATCCATGGGGCGATGTTATCGGCGCGCTCCTGATGCAACCTGGCCCCCGGGCGGGCAGCCAGCAGCAAGAGGATCCGTTCCGGGGAGCTGACTTGTTCCACAAGCCTCCAGACCGGGGAGATGGATTCAGGGTTCTGAAACCGAAGTCGGCTCCCCGGCAGCCTCGACCCCCGGCAGGGGCGGCACCCCGCCGCGGAAGGGCAGTTCGGCATTCACCGCTTCGATCTCCTCCAGTTGGGCACCATTGGCCTCGGGCAACCAGCGCCTCAGGATGGCGGCGAAGCGGGGGTCACTCCAGCGGTGCAGGCTGACGCGGGGTTCGGCCAAGAAGCCACGGCGCCGCTTGTGGCTGCCACCGGCGCCGGGATCAAAGCGGCGGATGCCCCGCTCGATCGCCCAGGCGATCGGGGCGTAGTAACAGACCTCGAAGTGCAGGTTCTCCAGATCCACATCGCTGCCCCAGTAACGGCCCCAGAGCCCTTGGCCATCCTGCACGCACAGCGACATCGCCACCGGATCGGCGGGATCGCCGCCATGGGCACTGAACAGCACCAGATCGGAGCGCAACTCGCCGGCAGCCTGAAAGAAGGGCCGCGTGAGGTATTTGCTGCCCCAGGGCCCCCAGCGGGCGCAGTGCTGGGCATAGAAGTGGTGCATCCTCTCCAACAGTGCCGGCGCAATCTCTTCCCCCACCACCGCGGTCACCGTGAGGCCGGCGGCGGCCACGGCGGCGCGCTCGCGGCGCACGTTGCGGCGCTGGTTGGCATTGAAGCCGGCGAGATAGGCCTCGAAATCGCCGAAACCAGGGTTGCTCCAGCAGCCCTGCTGGTTGATCCAGGCGCTGCAGCCGGCCGCCTCAGCCAGGGGCCTCCAGCGGGGATCCACATAGAGAAAATTGCAGCTGAGCAGCCCGTTCTGGCGGCAGAAGGCATCGATCAGCTCCAGCATCAGGGCGGTGATGGCGGCTTCATCCTCACCGGCGGCGATCAGGAAGCGGTAGCCCTCCACCGGGCTGAGGGGGCTCATCCCCACGAGCTTGGGGTAGTAGCGCAGGCCGAGCTGGCCGGCGAGCTGGGCGAATGACTGGTCAAAGACGAATTCGCCGTAGCTGTGGCCCTTGAGATACAGGGGAGCCGCCGCCGCCAGCTCCCCACCCCGCCACAGCCCCAGATGGCACGGTTGCCATCCTTCCCGAGGCACGATGCTGCCGCTGGCCTCCAGACGGTGCAGCCAGCGCCAGCGGTAGAAGGGGGCTGCGGCATGGTCGCCCAGAAGGGTGTCCCAGGCTTCCTGGGACAGCTCAGCGATGGCGCGGTGCCAGCGGGCTTGCAGCTCGGCCATGGCAACAGCGGGGCGGTAACGGAGCCTGTAGGCGCAAAACTAACGGCATCGTTCCCCTGGCTGCCCACCGTGCCCCACCCGACCTGGCCTCCACGCCGGCGTTGCCTGCCTGCGGCCCTGGGGATGCTGGGAGCCAGCCTGGCGCTAACGGGGTCGCCTCCAGCGCCGGCCCGGGCGGGCCTGCTCACGCCGGTGCTCCAGCTGATGCGACCCCAGCTGGAGACCCGGCTGGCCAAGGTGTGCGTGGAGACAGCTGGCGGGGGTAACGCCGAACTCCGACGCAGCCTGGTGGAGCCCTGCCAGCAGCTGGCCGTTCCCACCAGCCGCTGCCTGATTGAGGAAACCGACAGCAGCGGCCGCGGCCTGGGTGTGGTGACCGAGCTGCTCTCCGGCCGCTTCGGCGATGACAGCGAGGTGGTGGTGAAACGCTGTCTAGCGCGGATGTTCGGCATTCCCGCCGACAGCCTGCGGGATGTACGCCTGCGGGACCTGGGCCGGCAGTTCGGATCCCGCCAGGTAGGCGGAGATGGCCCCTGATCGAAACTTGAGCGAGCGAGCAGGCAGCCGCCGCGGGGCTCGATCGGCTCTCATCGTAGAAACGGGTCTTAAAGGGCTCTTGATCCCCGCCATTCCCCTGATCCCGATGGACCCCTCCGCCCCGGCCCCGGCCCCCAGCCACGCGGCGCTGGCCCGCCGGCTGCAGGGTCTGAATGTGTACCTGGTGGGGATGATGGGGGCTGGCAAGAGTGCCGTGGGGCGTCCGTTGGCGGCAGCCCTGGGGTATCGCTTCCTCGATGCCGACGCCGCCCTGGAGCAGGCCGCTGGCCGTCCGATCCCCACCGTGTTCGCGGAGGACGGAGAAGAGGGCTTCCGACAACTGGAAACCGCCGTTCTCGATCGAATCGCCGGCTTCCATTCCCTGGTGGTGGCTACGGGGGGGGGCGTGGTGACCCGACCGGTGAACTGGGGCCACCTGCACCAGGGCGTGGTGGTGTGGCTGGATGCCCCCGAAGCATTGCTGCTGGCGCGGCTGAGGGCGGATCCCACCCCCCGGCCCCTGCTCAACGACCCCGACCCCGCCGGTCGGCTGGCGACCCTGCTGGCGGCACGGCGCCCCCTCTATGCCCAGGCCGACCTCCAGGTGGTGCAGGTGGAAGCCCCGCCCGAGGCCGTGGCCCTTCAGGTGCTGGAAGCACTCCCCTCGATCCTGCGGGAACAGCCGAGTGCCCCCAAAACGCCGGCCATGCTTCTCGATGGCGAGGGACAAATCACACAATCGCTGAACTGAACACTCAACGGAACAAAAGAGCGCCTCTGAGAAGGCCGGCATCTCTGAATCCGGATAGGGGCCGAGATCGCGAGCCAGGGCAGCGAACCGAAGGCTCGGAGCGCGGCAGGGTGCGGTTCAGGAGGCCCCGCCTGGTGGCTCCAGCCGAACCGCAAACCAGCTGACCACCCGCCCGGGTTCCAGCTCCAGTTCACAGGCCGTGTCCAGCAGCCGCTGTGCCCGCCCGCAGGGATCAGCAAGGCCGGCCAAATCGGCCGGTGGGGCAGCGAGTCGCCCCAGATGATCCTCCAACCAGGCGAGGGTTTCTGCCGCCGTAAGAATGGCCTCGGCCCCACCGGGCTCCAGCACCACGTAATGATCGAGTTCCCGCAGCAGGGGATCGGACATGGATTGGCGCCGCTTGCACCCCATCCTGGCGCTGCTGGCCCTGACCTTGCTGGTGGTGGCCCTGGTGTGCCCACCGGATCCCGCCGCCGCAGCCCAAGCGGGGATCGCGATGGCAACGCCAATGGAACCGCTGCCGGCCAGGTCGCTCCCGCCACCGGCCGATCCCGGGCTCCTGGAGCGCCGCCTGGCGAGCTGGCCCGCCTGGAGCCTGCCGGCCCCCCTGCCGCGGCCGAATCGGGACGATCTGATCTGGCCCGACTGGTTCCGAGGCGAGTGGGAGGTGAGCAGCACGCCTGCGGACGGGGCCGAGCCTCCGCTGCGCTGGCGCGCCCGGTTCGTGCCGAATGGCAACCATGGGGCTGTGGGGGACCGGGCTTTCAATGCCAGCCAGATCGGTAAGGCTCTCTTGGGGGATGGGCTGATCAGCGTGCGCAACGACCCCGCCAACCCCAACCGCCAGGTGAGCCTGCTGCGGGGCGATCGCCAGCTGGAATCCACGGTGGTGGGGCGGCGCAGCGCCCGCCCCGATGGCGCCACCTTCCTGGCCGACGAGCTCACCCTTCAGGTGCTCCATGGGCCCGGCCCACCACGGATCAGCCGCGTGGAGGTGCTCGGCCTCTGGCAGCGGCTCGAGGACGGCAGCATCAGCGGCGAGCAGTGGCAGGCCAACTACAGCTCGCCGGCGGCGGGGCTGGCGGCCCAAGCCGATCACCCCCAGCGATTCAGCCTCAGGCTCGTCCCACTTCCGCCAGGATCCGATCGCGCCAGCTGAACAGCGGCGCCAACAGTGGATGGTCCGCCAGACCCTCCACCCCCCGTCCCGCCAGAGGAGCGCCGGCGGAGGCGGGGAACTGGAGCAGCGAGAGCTGGGCCACCACGGCCAGGTCAGCCAGGGAGAGCCGATCACCCTCGAGATAGGGCTGGTCAGCCACCAGCACCGCCAGCTGTTCGAGATTGCGGCGAAGCTGGCGGGCCTCGCAGGGGGCCAGCACCTCCCCCACCGCCTCACTCACCGGTGCCATCAGGCCAGCGGGCAGAGCGGCCACGACGCGGCGCAGGGGATCCGGAGTGGTTTCGGGCAGCAGGGCGGTGCGCAGCACCGGATCGGCGGCGGCCGCCTGCAATAGGGCCTGACGGGCCCCGGAGGCCAAAGCGGTGTCGGCCCAGTCCTCCAGCAGCAGGATCCGGGCACGGCTGCGGGCGTCGGCCGGCAGCAGCGCTGGCAGCGGGTGGCGTGTCTCGAGATGCAGGGCGATGGCGGTGGAATCGGCGATCACCTCGCCGCCATCCACCAGCACCGGCACCTGGCGCTGGCCGGAGAGCCGGAACAGCTCGATCTGTCCCAGGCCAGGCGTCACCTCCAGGAGGTTCGCCTCCAGCCCCTTGGCCGCCAAAACAAGGCGCACCTTCTCGCAAAAGGCGGAGTGGCGGAACTGGTGGAGGTCCATCGGGGAGGGGGGATCGGCAGCGGGGGCCCCCGGGCGGCAGAGTAGCCACCACTTCAGGTCTGCGGCCGGGGCCGCCAGGGGATACGCCCGATGAGGGACTTTCTGATCAATGTGACCCGCTACCCGCGCTACCTGGTGGCCTTCAGCCTCGGGGTGCTCAACTCGGTGTTCGAGCCGTTGGCCCGGCTGCGCAGCAACCCGATCACAGCCGTGGCCCTCATCGGAGCCCTGGTGAGCGGGCTGCTCACCCTGGTCCTGGTGCTGCGTGCGATGGTGAGTGGGGCAGCCGTGGTGGCCTCGTAAGGATGGCTCAGGGTCGACGGGTGGAGCGGGTGGCGGCGCTGATCCGCCGGGAAATGAGTGAACTGTTGCGCAGCGGCATCCGCGACGAACGGGTGCACCACGGCATGGTGAGCGTGACCGAAGTGGAGGTGGCAGGGGATCTGCAGCACTGCCGCATCCACGTCAGCGTGTTCGGCACCGAAGACGACCAGCGGCTCACCATGGAGGGCCTCAAGGCCGCTGCCCCATACGTGAAGGGAGAACTGGCGCGGCGCCTGCAGATGCGCCGCACCCCCGAGGTGGTGTTCCTGCTCGACCGCGCCCTAGCGCGGGGCACCTCGGTGCTGGGGCTGCTCAACCAGCTGGAGCGCAAACGGGAGGAGCGGGGCGAGATTCCCCCCGGCAGCGATGAGGACGAGGTCGACGCCGCCATTGGCCCAGTGGGCGAGAGGGCCGGAGAGGGTCCTCAGGGGCGCGACGCAACTGAAACGAGGGATCCCGACCGCGTGGAGGTCCAAGGGGCGCCTCCTGCTCGGGTGGACGGGACTGCAACCGGTGTTGATGACGGGCCCAGCGGCCCCTTATCCCCGTCTGCGCTTGCATGATGCCAACAGGGACAACGGCATGGACGGGGCTGGGGCTGGTCGGCATGAGCGATGGGACCATCGCGGCCCCCAGTGATGACCTGGCCCGCCTGGTGGCCAGCCTGCTGGTGGTCCGCTGCAGCGGCCATCTCGCCGATGGCCAGCGCCGCTACCCCCGCTGGGAGCTCGACAACGCCACCCTGCAGCGCCTGCTGGCCTCGGGGGTGGGCGGGGTGATTCTGCTCGGGGGCAGCGCGGCCGAGCTGCGGCTGCGCACCCGCCAGCTCCAGGCCTGGGCGGCCACCGATCTGCTGCTCTGCGCCGATGTGGAGGCGGGGGTGGGGCAACGGTTCGAGGGCGCCAGCTGGCTGGTGCCCCCCCTGGCTCTGGGCCGACTGCACGGCGTCGATCCGACCGCGACTGAGGAGCTGGCGGAGCGCTACGGGAGCTGCAGCGGCCGCGAGGCCCGGGCCCTCGGCCTCAACTGGGTGCTGGGCCCGGTGTGCGATGTGAACAACAACCCGGCCAACCCCGTGATCAACGTGCGCGCCTGGGGTGAGACCCCCGCCACCGCCGGAGCCCTGGCGGCCGCCTTCGTGCGCGGCGCCCAGGCCGAAGGTGTGCTGTGCTGCGCCAAGCATTTCCCCGGCCACGGCGACACCGCCAGCGATTCCCACCTTGAGTTGCCCCTGCTGCCCCACAGCCGTGACCGGCTCGAAGCCGTGGAGTTACCACCCTTCCGCGCCGCGATCGCTGCCGGCGTTGCCAGCGTGATGACAGCCCACCTGCACCTGCCGGAACTCGATCGGGAGCGGCCCGCCACCCTCTCGGCGGCGGTGCTTACCGGGCTGCTCCGCCACGACCTGGGCTTCGGGGGCCTGGTGGTGACCGACGCCCTGGTGATGGAGGCGATCACGGCCCACCACGGCGCCGGCGAAGCGGCGGTGCTGGCCCTGGAGGCCGGCGCCGACCTGGTGCTGATGCCCGCCGACGCCGATGCGGCGATGGCCGCCATC
>JAPLIE010000052.1 GCA_026389265.1 Cyanobacteriota bacterium
GGGCGAGGGTGGCGGGCTGGGCCAGCTTGCGGAATACCTGGTTGATCACCAGCCGTTGCCGCTCCATCCGGCCCAGGTCTCCCGTTTCGTCGTGACGGAAGCGCAGGAAGCCCTCCAGCTTCTCGCCCTTGAGCACCTGGACTCCTGGATCGAGGTCGATATAGAGCCCCTGGCTGTGGTCCTGGTAGAACATTCGCTTCGGCACATCCACTTCAACGCCGCCAAGGGCATCGGCCACCTTGTTAACGGCCGCCAGATTCAGCTTGAGGTGCCGCTCGATCGGCTGCCCCAGCAGGGTGCTCACCTCCTGCTTCACCGCGGCTGGCCCGATCACGCCGTAGAGGGCGTTGGCCTTGAGCACGCCGTGGTCGCTGGTTTCCACATAGGTGTCGCGTGGCACCTGGGTGACGCGGGTGATGCCGTTCTCGACCTGCACCGCTGCCATCACATCGGTGTTGCCGCTCACCACATCGCTGCCGAGCACGAGCACGCGCTGCTGGCCCAGACCAAGCGGATGGAGAAGCCTGTTGAATTGACCCTGCAGCTGGCTAAGAGCAGCAAGGGGGGTGCCCAGGGGGAGGGTGAGACCATGCTGATGGCCGAGGATGAAGCCCAGGGCGATACCCAGGCCAAAGCTCCGCAGAGGCAGTTGTCTCCGCTGGGGCGCCATGGCGGTTTGGCGACGATCAAGGAACTCGGGAACCTCCGCCAGGGGTGAGGGAGCCGGGTCAGGGCGTGTTGGAGCACGACTGCTTCGCTGGCGCCGTCTGACCGGGGGCTCGGAGGGGGTAGGGACCTGGCTCATGAAGGCCAATGCTGGCAGAACATTACGGCCTCGAACTTGCTTTATCCAGGGGGGCCCTCTGGATCAGCTGCTACCGTGCACCTCAATCGCCGCAGCGGCCTGGTCGGCCCGGTGGCGTGCCTCCGCTTCGTTGGCGCCCCGGGCCAGGGCCACCCCCATGCGCCGAAATGGCCGGGCGTCGGGTTTGCCGAAGAGCAGCACCTGGGTCTCCGGGATCGCCAGAGCCTGCGCCACACCCCCATAGGTCACGCTGGCGGCCGCCTCCGGAGCCAGGATCACCCGGCTGGCGGCGGGGCCCAGCGACCGGATCGCCGGAATCGGCAGGCCGAGCACCGCCCGCAGGTGCAGCTCAAATTCACTCAGGTTCTGTCCCGCCAGGGTCACCAGGCCCGTGTCGTGGGGGCGGGGCGAGAGTTCCGAGAACACCACCTCCGGATCGGCGGGATCGCCGCAGAGAAAGAACTCCACGCCAAACAGGCCGGCGCCACCCAGGTCATCGGTCACCGCCTTAGCCATGGCCTGGGCCTCCGCCAGCTGCCGCTCCCCGATCACCGCTGGTTGCCAGCTGCACTGGTAGTCGCCCCGCTCCTGGATGTGGCCGATCGGGGGGCAGAAGAGGGTGGGTCCGTTCCATTGCTTCACCGTGAGCAGGGTGATCTCCAGCTCAAAGCGCAGGAACTCCTCCACGATCACCCGCGCCCCGCT
>JAPLIE010000093.1 GCA_026389265.1 Cyanobacteriota bacterium
CATCGAATACACATGGAAGGGTGCCGGCAGGTTGCCCGGGCCGGCTGGTTCGCTGGGATTGGGACGCCGACCAAAGAGCTCCAGCGTCTTGGCCTTGGGTGTGGCGGTGAAGGCCACATAGGTGATGCCGGTGCCACCGGCGCGGGTGCCAGAGGCACGAGTGCTCATGTCGGCGGCGAGCAGATCATCGATCGACACCTCACCGCCATCGGCCAGATCGGCTAGCTGGGCGGCGGAGAGCACCTTGCGCAGCTTCAGGGCTGCGTCTCCCGTCTGGGAGCTGTGGGCCTCATCGGCGATCACCGCGAAGCGCTTGCCGCTGGTGGCGGTGAGCTCCTGCATCTTCTTGATCAGGGCCGGGAAGGTCTGGATCGTGCAAACCACGATCTTCTTGTCACCCGAGAGGGCCGCCGCCAGCTGCTCGCTTTTGATGCCCTTCTCGGTGGTGATTGAAGCCACCACCCCCTTACGGCGCTCGAAATTCTCGAGGGTTTCCTGCAGCTGGCTGTCGATCACGCTGCGGTCGCTCACCACCAGCACGGTGTCGAACAGTTTGCGGTCGTTCTCGTCGTGGAGATCGGCGAGCAGATGGGAGCTCCAGCCGATCGAGGCGGTCTTGCCGGAGCCCGCCGAGTGCTGGATCAGATAACGCAGGCCCGGGCCTTCCTCCAACACCGCCTTGAGCAGCAGCCGGGTGACGGCCAGCTGGTGGTAGCGGGGGAACACCAGCCGGCGGATCTGTTTCTTTTTGTCGCGCTCGGCAATGCAGTAGCGACCCAGGATCTCAAGCCAGCTCTCGCGTTCCCACACCTCCTCCCAGAGATAGGCGGTGCGATGACCCGCCATCACCGGGTTGCCGGCGCCGCAATCGGGGCCAGTGGGGTCGCTGCCTTGGTTGAAGGGCAGGAACTGGGTGCGGCTGCCCTCCAGCCGGGTGGTCATCTGCACCTCGCGGTTGCTCACGGCGAAATGCACCAGGGCACCGCTGGAGAAGGAGAGCAGCGGCTCGGGCGCCTGGCCGGCGGGCCTGGGGTCGCGGTCGGTCTTGTATTGCCACACCGCATCCGCGATCGACTGGGTGTTGTCGGTCTTGAGCTCCACGGTGGCCACCGGTATGCCATTGAGCACCAACACCAGATCGAGGCAGTTCTGGTTGCGGGTGGAGTAGCGCACCTGCCGTTGGCCTTGGAGCCGTGGTTTTTCTGCAGCACCTTCCAGGCATCGGGCTGGGTCTCCTGCACCCAGGCGATCAGATCGGGCGGGTAGAGGGCGAGTTGGCGGTCGTAGGCGTCGGCGCTGCCTTCTTCGTAGATCCAACCGTTGGCGGCGAGGTGCTCGCAGATCTCGCGCTCAAAGGCGACTTCGTGGTGGAGGCTCATCGGCTCAGCAGCTGCGGAAGGGCCACCTTTCGGGGTGCAGCTTAGGCCGTGGGGTTAGGCCAGATCCGGTAACTATGCAGTTATTGCATCATCAGGAATCGAGTATCCGCTCCGAAGCGCCATTGCTGATCACGCTAAGTGATGCGGCGATGGCAAGAACGGCTTCTGGAGTACATCTGTGCTGAGGCTGCTCTCCCGGAGCGAAGAACCATGCCGATGCTCATATCACCTCCACCAGGCACCGCAGCCCCGGTGCCCTGGCGAGGCGGGCATCGGCAGTCAGCAGGGGCGCATTGAGCTGCTCGGCCAGGGCCACGTAGAGGGCGTCGTAAGCGGAGAGGTTGGTGCGCAGCTCCCAGGCCCGGGGCCAGAGGAAGCGGCTTGGGTGGCGGCGCAGGCCTAGACGGTTGGCGGTGGCCAGCGCCTGCAGAGCATGACCTTCCCGCAGTTTGTCGGCCAGCACCAGCCTTCGCAGCACCGAAAGCAGCTCGGCATCGATCAGCTCCGGAGCCTGCAGGTTGTCGCTCGCCAGTCGGATCCGCGCAGGGCCAGCCACCAGGAGGGCATCGACCAGCACCGAGGCATCGATCACCACCATCAGCGCTCGGCGCGGCTCTCGGCAAGGGCTTCAAGGATGCTGGCGCGCTCGATCGGCAGGGAGGGCAGGGCGTTCAGCAGATCGGCGTTGTCGGCGCGCCGGGCGGATTCGGTGAGCTCCTGCAGGGCGAAGGTGCTCAACGGCAGACCCGCCTGGGCGGCGAGCTTCTCCAGCCCTGCGGCCACTTCGTCGGGCACGTGGCGGATGTAGAGGGTGCGCATCGCGAAAGGCTGCTTGCTGATTGCTAGCAGCTTAGTTCGAAAGGGCAGCATCGATCTGCGGCCACCGCTTCACTTCACGCAAGCTGCGCCCCTGGGCGTTCTTCCATTAGGTCGAGCCATTGGCAGCGCAGGACCAGCACCGCCCCCAGCCAAGGCGTCTAAGCTGTTGCACGAACCGTTGCACGAACGGCGCCATGGTGATCGGTGTGCGAATGGAGCCCGAGCTGGAGCGCAGGCTCGACCTGTTGGCGCATCAGCTGGGCAAGAGCCGCAGTGCCTGCATCCGCGAGGCCATCAGCCAGTACCTGCTCCGACACGGTGACGATGGGGAAGCCCGCCGCCAGTCGCAACTCCTGGCTGAGCTGGAGGCCCCGAACTGGAGCGAGCAGGTGCCGGACTGGAGCGACTGGACCGCATGACAGAAGCTGCGGCAGCGCTGGTAGCGGGCCTGCGTCGAGGAACGGTGGTGACCGTCGCCAGTGCTGGGGTGTATTCCGGCAAGCCACGGCCAGCGGTGGTGGTGCAGGCCGACCGCTGGCTGCAGGCCCATCCCAGCGTCACGCTGTGTCCTGTCACCAGCACCCTGATCGAGGCCCCGCTGGTGCGGATTGCGGTGGCTCCCTCGCCACGCAATGGCCTGCAGAAAGCGTCGCAATTGATGGTGGACAAGCTGTTCAGCGTGCCGATCCAGGCGCTGGGAGCCGTGGTGGGGCAGCTGGAGCCCCAGGTGCTGATCGAGCTGGATCTGGCCCTGAGGGGCTTGTTGGACTTGTCCTGATCGACCCTCAGTGGCTCAGCCGAACCTGCGTATCCACGATGGGGTGCTGCTCATACAGCCTCAGCCTCGGGCACCAGGCCACGCACATCGATCTGGCCGGTAAAATGACAAAATGACCAACATCAGTCCGCAGGAAATGGCAAACGATCCAGCCGCGCTGCTGGATCGAGTGGAAGCTGGCGAACGGGTTCTGGTTGTTCGCGGGGGCCGTGCAGTCGCTGAACTGCGACCCATCCCGCAGCCTCAATCCTCCTTACGCCCCTTCGGCCTGGCGGCTGGAGCGTTCAGCGTCCCAGACGACTTTGATGCTCCTCTTCCTGACAGCCTGCTGCAGGATTTTCAGGTGTGATGAGGCTAATGCTGGATACGCACGTCTTTCTTTGGTACATCACTGCCGACCCCAAGCTGCCCGAATCATTTCGGGCGGCCACCCAGGATGCATCGAACGATGTCTTTCTGAGTTCAATCTCTGTCTGGGAAGCGGTGATTAAGCACGGCCTCGGCAAACTCTCCCTCCCTGCTCTACCGGCAACCTATCTT
>JAPLIE010000072.1 GCA_026389265.1 Cyanobacteriota bacterium
CCTCGAGGCGGTGGGCTGGCGCGGTGGCGTGGCCGAGGGGCCGCTGCTGGTGGCCAACCTCACGGTGGCCACCCACCTGCTGGGAACACCCCATCTGCCCGCCCTGCGCGGCGCGATTCTGGTGTTCGAGGACGTGGGCGAGGCGCCCTACCGGGTCGAGCGGATGCTCACCCACTGGCGCCTCTGCGGAGCGCTGCGGCAGCTCGCCGGCATCGGCTTCGGCAGCTTCGAAGGCTGGCGCGAGGCCGATGGCCGCGCCGAAGAGCCCGCCGACCATCGCTTTGAACTGGATCAGGTGCTGCGGGAGCGCACCCTCGACTTGGGCATTCCGGTGGTGGCCCACCTGCCCGTAGGCCACAGCCCCGGCAACGCCGCCCTGCCCCTCGGGGTGATGGCGCGGCTGGACGGGGGGCGGGGGCATCTGGGACTGCTGGGGCACGCGGCGGGCTGACCCTGCGGCGACGTTTCGGGAAAACTTAAGGCTCCCGAAAAGCCCCCCATCAGCCACGATCAGCGAGATTCGCCACCGCCCGCCAGGGGCCCCAAGGCGACGGAGCGGGGCGGTGGCGGCGGCACGGTGCTCTTGCCGCCCTCCCGATTGGCCTGGTAGAGGGGCGAGAGGATCTCCACACCGGCCTCAGCAAAACGGTCCTGCAGGGAGGCCAACAGCTCCGAGAGGGTTTCCCGGTAGAGCTGCACATCCCGCACGCTGGCATTCAGCTCGTAGCTGATGTGGAAGTCGTTGAGGGAGGTCTGCAGCACCAGGGGTGGCGGATCGTCGGCGATGCCCGGCACGGCCCTGGCGGCCGCCAGCATCAAGGCGTGGACCTGCCGCCAGGGAACGTCGTAGCCGATCGTGATTGTGGTGGCCAGGGCCACGGGCCGCTGGATCTCGCGCCGCCCGAAGCTGAAATTGAGAATCGACGAGGTGATCACGGTGGCGTTTGGGATGCTCACCAATTCGTTGCGCGGGGTCTGGATGCGGGTCACCAGCAGATCGCGGTCCTGCACCACCCCCACCACCCCATTGATCTCCACCCGATCGCCCTCGCGGAAGGCCCGGGTGTAGATGAGCATCAGGCCACTAATCACGTTCGTGGCCACGGCGCTGGAGCCCAGGGCCGCCAGCAGGCCCACGAACAGGCCCGCCCCTTGGAACGCCCGGCTGCCGGAGCCCGGGATGTAGGGATAGGCCGTCACCAGACCGGCCAGCAGCACCCCGGCCGCCACCAGACGACCGGTAGGCCGAGCCCACTCCCGGTAGAAGCCGGGAAACTGCAGCTGGCCCCGCTCGATCGCCCCGAACCAGTCGAGGCAGGCCCGCATCGCCAGGCGGGTGATCAGCAGGATCAACACGATGGCGAGCAGGTTGGGAATGGCGGCCACCACGCCGTCGAGCAGACGCTCCAGCACCCCGCGGATGTGACCACGCAGCCCCTCGGCCACCACCTGGGTGGGCGGAAAGAAGCCCAGCAGCGAAGGGATCAACAGATAGCTGGCCAGCAGCAGCAGGCCCCAGTGCACCGCCCGCAGCACGCGCAGCAGGGCGGCGCGCTCCTGGGAGCCATCGAGCACCTTGCTGCCCGCCAGCTTTAGACCCCCCAGCCAGGGGGATGGGGCCGCGGCGATCCAGTGGCGGGCGCGGCGCTCCAACACCCCCTGCACCTGGACCCAGGCCAAGTAGGTGCCCAGGATCAACAGGGCCAGGGCGGTGCTCCGCAGCCAGGCTCCCAGGGTGTGGCTGCTGCGGTACTGACGCAGCGCCCCCCGCACCTGGTCGCGGTAGCGCTCAGCCAGCTCCTGGCGGGTGGTGTCGAAGGCCCTGGCCGCCCGGTCATCCACGGCGAGCAGCGGTGTGAAACGACCGTTCGCCTCCAGCCCCAGCATCGAATAGGGCGGGTCCTCCCGAACCTCCAGCTGCTCCGGTGCCACCGCCGGGTTGTCCGCCAGCTTGCGCAGAACCACGGTGCCCCGCTCCGCCACGGACTCGGGGGTCTGGGCCCCAGCCGCGGAACGGATCTCCAGGATGCGTCGCCCCTCCAGGGTCACCCAGGCGGCGGGAGCCAGCCCCGCGGCTCCTCGGACTGGAGAGCTGCTGGAAGGCTGGAGTCCGAAGGGACTGGAGGGGCCCGTCAGGGTCGCTCCAGCGACCGCGGCAGCCGGCAGCGGCCGGGCCGCTGCGCCGCCCCTCTCCCCTGCCCAGGGCGCCGGGGAGAGGGGCAGCCCCAGCAGCAGCACCACCCCCAGCAGCGGCAGTAAGCGACGCAGGCGCGACAACCGGCCAGCGATCCACTGGGACATGGGGGCGGACATGGAGGTTCGCAGGGGCACGGCCCGATCCTGGCGAAGCTGGCCCGTTGCGCCCACGGTTCAGCCTGCATAGGACGCCGGCGCACCAAGCTCCAGAGCCACCATGCGGCCAGCAGCCCGCCACCAGCGGCCTCCGGCGGAGCCGATCCTGGCGGTGATCCGGCCCCGATTGCTCCAGAGGCTGGGCCTCATCTTGGGGATCATCCAGCTGGCGCTCGGGATCGGCCTCCTGTTCACGGCCTTGGACGTGCAGGCCCCGGCGATTCAGGAACTACTGCGCTGAACCGCTTGGCCAGCACCGCCGCGGCGATGGTGAGGTCGAAGCCGGTGGTGAGCTTGATATTGGAGGGGGGAGCCGCGAGCACCCGCACCGGCAGGCCGAGCCGCTCAAACAGGGCCGCATCGTCGGTGACGCTCCAGCCCTCGGCGCTGGCGGTGGCATGAGCCTGGCGCAGCTGGGCCACCCCGAAACCCTGGGGGGTCTGGGCCGCCCAGAGCCGACTGCGGTCGGGCGTGGCACGGATGGTGCCGTCCTCCACCTCCTTGATCGTGTCGGTCACCGGGGTGGCGGCCACGATGCCCGCCCCTTCGTGCATCGCCTGCTCCAAGGCCGTCACACAGGCCGCCAGCAGGGCCGGCTCCACCAGGCAGCGGGCGCCGTCATGAATCAGCACGGCCTCCGCCTCGGCCGGGAGGGCCTCGAGCCCCCGGCTCACCGATTCCTGCCGTGTTTCGCCGCCCAGGATCCACTCCACCGGACGATCGGGCCGGGCCGCCGCCACGAGGGCCCCGATCGCGTCGGCATCCTGGCTCTGGCCCACCACCCCGATCCAGCGGATCGCCGGACAGGCCAGAACGGCCTCCAGGGTCCAGGCCAGCACCGGACGCCCCGCCAGGGGGAGCAGGAGCTTGTTGCGGTCGGCCCCAATCCGGCGGCCGCTGCCGGCGGCGGCGATCAGCAGATGCACAAGCAGCTCCCTCTTCACGGAAGAATCCGGACTCGCTCCATACAATCAGGCCGAGGACCAGTTCCCGACGAGACCAGAACGATGCGTGCAGTGTTTCTGATCCCGGGCGATGGCGTCGATCAGCTCCAGTCCCTCCCGGCGGTGGCCGCCACCGCGGACGCGCTGGGCTTCGCGATCCAGGTGGCCTGTCCGCCGGAACAGGCTCCGATCTGGAAGCTGCTGCCGGCGGTGGAGAAGGTGATCCCCTTCGCCTATGGCGACGCCTCTTTGGCCGACTGGACCAACCTGCTCGGCTGCGTGCGCGATCCCGACTTCCAGGTGGCCGTGAATCTGGCGCCAAGCCGCCAGATGGACCTGATGCTGTCAATGAGCCACATCCCCACCCGCATCGCCAGCTCGGGCTTTTCCGCCACGGAAACCGTGGCCGCCGCCACCGCTGGCTGGCCGGCCCAGGCCCTGGCGGGCCACCTGCGCCCGATCGGCGTGGAGCTCCAGGCCGATGCCTTCCGGCTACCGCTGGCCCCCAGCGCCCTGGCTGAAGCCACGGCGGCCCTGCCGGCGGGTGATGGTCCCATGCTGCTCCTCGCTCCCGGAGGTGGCCCCAACGACTGGCCGGATCCGCTCTGGCAGGAGCTGCCAGAGCGGATCCGGGCCAGCCTGCCGGGCCTGCGCAGCGCCGTGGTTGCCCCCGCCGGTGCCGGCCAGGCGGGCCGGCGGGCAGCCGAGGTGGCCGCCAGTGACGTGGTGCTCTCCAGCGATCCCCTCACCACAGAGCTGGCCCTGCTCTGCGGCACCCCGGTAGTGGCCCTGGGCCGCAGCCCCGCCAGCCTGCCGGAACGGGCCGGGGTGCGGGGCATCGGGGCCGACGATGACCTCCCCTCCCTGGGGGTGGACGCCGTGCTCCAGGCCCTCGGGTTGGCCTGAAGGGAGCGGGGGGATGCATCCGCTGCCACGCCCTCCCCAATACAGGCCCAACGGCCGGAGAACCCAGCGCTTCGGCGGCTTCCGGAATCCTGGCTCGCCCCTGCGCCGCACCCGCCATCCCTGGCGCAGGCCCCTGCTCGCCTTGGTGGCGATCGTGAACCTGGCAGCCCTGGCCTACCGGATCACCGAGGGCTGGGACTGGGGCAACGCCTACTGGATGGTGGTGATCACGCTGAGCACCATGGGGTTCAGCGATGCCAACACCAAAGCCCTCAGCGCCAGCGGTCGGGTGGTGACCACCCTGCTCATCGTGGGGGGGTTGGTGGTGGTGCAGCTCACGATCCAGGGCTTCCTGGCCCTGAATGAATCGGGCTACTTCCGGCTACTGAGCGAACAACGCTTTCGAAGGAGACTGCGGCGCATGCACAATCACGTGATTCTCTGCGGCTATGGCCGCATCGGCCGCGAGATCGCCGACCAACTCACCCGCGAAGGGGTGCAGATCCTGGTGGTGGAAACGAATCCCGAGAGCCGCGATGCGGCCGAGGAGCGTGGCCTGCCGGTGCTGAATGCCGATGCCACCCTGGATGAGACGCTCCTCGACGCCGGCATCCACAATTGCCGGGCCCTGGTGGCGGCCCTCACCAGCAATGCGGCCAACCTCTACGTGGTGCTCAGTGCCCGCGGCCTGGCGCCCGGCTGCCGCCTGATCGCCCGGGCGGACAGCGACGAAGGGGAGCGCAAATTGCGCCAAGCCGGAGCCACCCAGGTGGTGAGTCCCTACGTGGCCGGCGGTCGCACCATGGCGGCCACCGCCCTGCGCCCCTTGGCGGTGAACTTTATGGAGCTGCTCTCCGGTTCGGAGTGTGAGGTGGACGAGTTCCAGCTCAGCGACGACCCTGCCCTGCTGGGAGACCTGAACGGCAGCACCCTGGCGGAACTGGAGCTCAGGCGCCGTACCGGAGCCCTCGTGCTGGCCGTGCGCACCGCGGATCCGCTGCGGAAGGGGGGTGAGAGCCGGTTGATTGCCAATCCCGGTGGCGACGTGCGACTGGGGCCGGGCCAGTTGCTGGTGGTGCTGGGCAGCCAGCCCCAGCTGGCCAACTTTGCCGCGCTGCTCGGCGCGGCCCTGGTGGATGTGGCCGAAATGCCGCGCTAAAGCGCGCTGCCGCGTCCCCCTGGCGCCATACGATCGCCCCAACCCGAGCAGCATCGCGATGGTGGCCAGCATCCCGGACTCCCCGAACCCCGAGCAGGCCCCCGATGCCCCACTCCAGCCACTGCCCAAGCCGGCCCCTGTGGCTCTGGTCACCGGGGCCAGCCGGGGCATCGGCCGGGCCATCGCCCTGGAGCTGGGCCATTTCGGGGCCACCGTGGTGGTGAACTATTCCAGCTCCCCCGAGGCCGCGGAGTCGGTGGTGGCGGAGCTCACGGCGGCCGGCGGCCGGGCCTGGAGCGTGCGGGCCGATGTAGCGGATGAGGAGCAGGTGGAGGCGATGGTGAAGACGGTGCTGGAGCGGGAGTCCAGGTTGGATGTGCTGGTGAACAATGCCGGCATCACCCGCGATGGCCTGCTGATGCGGATGAAGACCGACGACTGGCGCCAGGTGCTCGACCTGAACCTCACCGGTGTCTTCCTCTGCACGCGGGCGGTGAGCCGCAGCATGCTCAAGGCCCGCCACGGCCGCATCATCAACATCACCTCCGTGGTGGCCCTGATGGGCAATCCAGGTCAGGCCAATTACAGCGCCGCAAAGGCGGGTGTGATCGGGCTGACTCGCAGCACCGCCGCCGAATTTGCCAGCCGCGGCATCACGGTGAACGCCGTGGCCCCGGGCTTCATCGACACGGCCATGACCCGGGAGCTCAACCAGGAACCGATCCTTGCGGCCATTCCGCTGGGACGCATGGGCCAACCTGAGGAGGTGGCCGGGGCGGTGCGCTTCCTGGCCTTTGATCCGGCTGCCGCCTACATCACCGGCCAGGTCCTGCAGGTGGATGGCGGCATGGTGATGCGTTGATCAGGCGATGGGCTGGCGAAGATCCTCGCGCAATCGCCTGATCTTCTGCAGCAACTTCAGCCGACGGCTGCGGGCCGTGATCGTGAGAAAAAAACGAATCGGAATATACACAAGGGCCATCACAAAACCCAGGGTGGTGATCACCAAAAACACCATGCCATTGGTGGAGGATGAAGGATCCAGACCACTTCCTGCAACGGCTTCTTCCAGGGTTTGCTGCAGGATGTCTTCCATCAACCAAAACGATCGCCTTCATGCTAGCCACGTCGCTCGATCCCTGTTTCTGAACCGCCGTTGGCGCAAGGCCCTCAGAACCACTCGGCTACGGAATCCTCCGAGCTGTTCACATTGGCCTCCGGAGTGGTGCGGCTGAAGGCCAGGGTGATCGAGCGCTTCTGCACGCCATCGGCTGCCACGGCGCTGATCGGGTAAATCTGCTCGCCATCGCGGAAGGGAACCTGCACCTTGAAGGTGCCGTCGCTGGAGAGGGGAACCACCTCCTCCCCGATCCGCAGCAGGGCGGAGGGTTCGGTGGCGCCGTAAACAACCAGTTCAGCGTCGGCCACCAGCCAGAAGCTGCGCTGGCGGGTCGCCAGGCCAGCACCGGAGTCGTTGCGACCACTCGCCCAGAGGCCAACCCCGGAACGCTGGCCGGCGGCGGCAGCCCCCTCCTGTTGCCCCTGCTCCTGGAAGGCCTCGGAGCCGTGGCCCAGCCGACGATGGGCTCCGCTGGCTTGCTGGTAGAGGCGTTCATGGAGTCCCAGGGATGGGTTGGGAGGGCCTTCAACGGGGGTGCTCGTCACCCCATCGAGAGAGAAGGGGATGAACCGATCGGCCACGATTCCGGTGGGGCCCTGGGCCGGCATCCTGGCCACACCCGACACCGCCAGGGAGATCAAGCCACCGCCTGTGCGGCGGAAACCGAGTTCCACCCGGTAATCCCGATCACTCATCGGCACCGGCAGATACCACTCGTGGGCGCCGGCATCCACCACCACTTCCTGAAGGGTGTGGGGATGGGCGTGACCATCCTGCCGGCCGGTGACATCCTCCAGCCGCAGCACCAGCGGACCAGCACCGGCCGCCAAAGCGGACTCTCGATCTGCCTGGCAGATCTCCCAGAACACATAGGCCCACTGAGGATCACGGGGGAGAAACACCACCCGGGTTTCCCCTTGGGACGCGGGGCGGGGAGGAAGCTGGGCCGCAAGGGGAGACCCGGGCAGCGGCTGAGCTTCGCCAGCGGCGGACGAAGGCACCTCCCCTTCCGGAGCTTGGCCCGATGCGGCCGCGGCACTGGGAAGCCCTAGGTCCCGAAGGGGCTCGGCTTCAGGGGCGCTGCCCTCGGATTCCATCGCCAGCAACCACTGGCGCTTGAGGCTGCGGCTCAAGCGGCCAATCCCCAGGCGGCTCGCAAGATCCCGCAACGGAAACAGGCTCTGCTGGCCCAGGTTTTCCGAGGGAAATCCGGAAGCCGCCATGAAGATGCGTTGCGAAAGTTGACCTATCGTCTAGGGATACGGAACTTTCACGTCGCTGTGTCAGCAGATGGCGACGTTCTCCGGGAGCAAGCCCAGGCGACGCCTCCCGGATCCCTAACTGAACTCTACTGAGAAGAGCAGCATCCTGAAGCATTACTGCAGCATCAACCCTGCCGCTTCAACACTCAAGCTGCAGGGCTGTGCTGATCCCCCTGTCAGCGGATCAAAGTTTCTCGAACCGCGCAGCTTCAGCAGAGCCGCGGCAACAACAATCCATTACCAACCCATAATGTTGTCGCCGGCGTCTCTCAGGCGGAGTTTGTCGAGGGCAAAAACCGCTGATCCCATCCAAGCCCTGGTGGGCCAGTCACGAGCTAGCTCACCCAAACCGCGGCGGCTGCCTACGGTGAAACAAGGGTTGGGGAGCAGGAGATGCCCAGCGGATGCCCAGCGAAATGGCCAGCGAGATAGCCCATGAGGTAGTCAAAGTGATGCCCACAGCACTCTCGGCACATCTGGCAGGGGCAGCCGCCCCTGGGGGGAAACCCTTTGAAGCCCTGGAGCCGATCCTGCGCCGCCATCACCGCAGCCCCGACTGCCTGATCGAGATCCTCAACCAGTCTCAGGAGCTTTACGGCCATCTCAGCGACGATCTGCTGCGCCATGTCGCCCGCAGCCTGGAGCTGCCGCTCAGCCGCGTCCATGGCACGGCCACTTTTTATCACCTGTTCCGTTTCCGCCCGCCGGCGCGGCACAGCTGCGTCGTCTGCAACGGCACGGCCTGAGAGGTGAAGGGGGCGACCCCCTTGATCGACGCCCTGGAGCAGGAGTTGCGGATCGGGCTGGGTGCCTGCCGGGCCGATGGCTGGGTGAGCCTGGGATCGGTGCGCTGCCTGGGCACCTGCAGCGCCGCGCCGGTGGTGGTGATCGACGGCGAGGTTCGCAAACACCAGACCGTCAGCTCGGTGCTGAAGGCGGTGCGTGAATTCAATGCGGAGAACGGGCCCGGGGGCGGAGCGGAACCCCAGCCATGACCTCCCTCTCCGAGGCCCACGCTTCCCCGACCCCGAGCGCCGCGAGCCCCACCTCCGTGCTGCGGGTCCGTTGTTGCAGCTCCGCCGGCTGCCTGGCCGGAGGTGCCGCCGAGCTGCGCCAGGGGCTCACCACCGCCGTGGCCCGGCGGGAGCTGCAGGAACGGGTGGCGATCACCGGGGTGGGCTGCCTGGGTCCCTGCAGCCAGGGCCCGCTGCTGGCGATCGATCCCGATGGCGCCCTGTTCGCGGGGGTGACGGCCGCCGACGCCGACGGCCTGATCGCGGCCCTGGCCCACCGCCTGCAGGCCGTCAGTGCCGCCGAACGGGAGGCCCCCCTGGCCTGGAGGCCGGCGGCGGGGGAGCAGGTCGACATCGGGCGGCCCTTCTTCACGCGGCAGCGGCGCATCGTGCTGGAGCACTGCGGCCTGATCGACCCGGAGCGGATCGAAGCGGCGATCGAGCGCGGCGCCTACGAGCAGCTGCGCCGCGCCGTGCAGGAGTGCACCCCGGCCGAGGTGGTCGAGACAATCCGCCGCAGCGGCCTGCGGGGCCGCGGCGGCGCCGGCTATCCCACCGGTCTGAAATGGGCCACGGTGGCCAAGATGCCAGGGGAGCGCAAGGTGGTGGTCTGCAACGCCGATGAGGGCGACCCCGGCGCCTTCATGGACCGCAGCGTGCTGGAGGGGGACCCGCACCGTGTGCTGGAGGGCATGGCGATCGCCGCCTACGCCGTGGGGGCCGAGCAGGGCTTCATCTACATCCGCGCCGAATACAAGCTGGCGATCGTCAACCTGCGGCGGGCGATCGAGCAGGCCCGTCGGCGCCATCTGCTCGGAGCGGGGCTGTTCGGCGCCCCCTTCGGCTTCACGGTGGAGTTGCGGGTTGGCGCCGGCGCCTACGTGTGTGGGGAGGAAACAGCCCTGATTCACTCGATCGAGGGCCAGCGCGGCACCCCGCGGCCGCGCCCCCCCTACCCGGCCGAAGCGGGGGTCTGGGGGCGGCCAACCCTGATCAACAACGTGGAAACGTTTGCCAATGTGGTGCCGATCCTGCGCGAGGGTGCCGAGTGGTTCGCCGCCATCGGCACCGAGGGCAGCAAGGGCACCAAGGTGTTCTGCCTCACCGGCAAGGTCTGTCGGGGCGGGCTGGTGGAGGTGCCGATGGGCACCAGCCTGGCCACGATCGTGAGCGAGATGGGGGAGGGATGCCCGGATGGAGCCGGCCTCAAGGCGGTGCAGACCGGCGGCCCCTCCGGCGGCTGCGTGCCAGCCTCCCTGCTCCACACATCAGTGGATTACGAGAGCCTGCAGGCGCTGGGCACGATCATGGGCTCCGGCGGCATGGTGGTGATGGACCACTCCACCGACATGGTGGCGATCGCCGCCTTCTTCATGGCCTTCTGCCGGGATGAATCCTGCGGCAAGTGCGTGCCCTGCCGCGCCGGCACCGTGCAGCTGCATGGGTTGCTGCAGAAGCACCTGGCCGGCGACGCCACAGCCGCCGATCTGGCCCAGCTCGAAGCCCTCTGCCCCATGGTGGCCGAAACCAGCCTCTGCGGTCTGGGCCAGAGCGCTCCCAAACCGGTGCTCAGCACCCTGCGCTACTTCCGCGAGGAATACCTGGCCCGGCTGAAGCCGGGGCCCACGGCAGCGGCGACCGGCCGATGAGCGTCCGCACCCTCACCATCGACGGCCACGCCGTGGCGATGGCCACGGGCACCACCCTGCTGGCGGCGGCCCGGGAGGTGTGGGTGCCCATCCCCACCCTCTGCCACCTGGAGGGGCTGAGCCCGGTGGCCGCCTGCCGGCTCTGCCTGGTGGAGATCGAGGGCAACGGCAAGCTGCAGCCCGCCTGCCTCACCCCGGTGGCGGAGGGGATGGTGGTCCACACCGACACCCCGCGGCTGCAGGACTACCGGCGCACGGTGATCGAGATGCTCTTCACCGAGGGCAACCACGTCTGCGCGATCTGCGTGGCCAACGGCCACTGCGAGCTGCAGGACCGTGCCGTGGAGGTGGGGATGGACCATTCCCGGCTGCCCTACCGCCATCCGGATCGCCCCGTCGACCTCTCCCATCCCCACTTCGGGCTCGACCACAACCGCTGCATCCTCTGCACCCGCTGCGTGCGCGTCTGCGACGAGGTGGAGGGGGCCCATGTCTGGGATGTGGGCTGGCGGGGCGAGCACTGCCGGATCATCGCCGGGCTGAACGAGCCCTGGGGCGCGGTGGACGCCTGCACCGACTGCGGCAAGTGCGTGCAGGTATGCCCCACCGGCGCCCTGTTCGACAAGGCCGACACCAGCGGCGAGAAGCACACCGACCACGGCTGGCTGGGGGCGTTGGTGCGGGCCCGGGCCAGGGGGCAGCAGACACGATGAAGCTGCGCTTTGCCACCGTCTGGCTGGCCGGCTGCTCCGGCTGCCACATGTCGTTCTTCGATCTCGACGAGTGGCTGATCGAACTGGCCGAACTGGTTGATGTGGTGTTCAGCCCGGTGGCGTCCGACATCAAGACCTACCCCCAGGATGTGGATGTCTGCCTGGTGGAGGGAGGCGTCGCCAACGCCGACAACCTGGAGCTGCTCCTTCAGGTGCGCGCGCGCACCCGGCTGCTGGTGTCGTTCGGGGATTGCGCGATCACCGCCAACGTGCCTGGCATGCGCAACAGGCTGGACGGAGCGGAGCCGGTGTTGCGCCGCGGCTACCTGGAGCTGGCCGATGGCAGCGGCCAGCTGCCCCACGCCCCTGGCCTGGTGCCCGAACTGCTGGAGCGGGTGCTGCCGCTTCACGAGGTGGTGCCCGTGGATCACTATCTTCCCGGCTGCCCGCCTTCGGCCGCCCGCATCCGCGCCTTCCTCGAGCCGATGCTGCAGGGTGAGCTGCCGGTGATGGAGGGGGCGGCGATGATCCGCTTCGGCTGAGCCATGGCCCGCACCATCCTGATCGACCCGGTGACACGGATCGAAGGCCACGCCAAGATCACGATCCAGCTGAACGGGGCCGGCGCCGTGGAGGGCGCCTGCTTCCATGTGGTGGAGTACCGGGGCTTCGAGGCGTTCTGCGAGGGGCGGCCGTTCACCGAGATGGCGGCGATCACCGCCCGCATCTGCGGCATCTGCCCGGTGAGCCACCTGCTGGCCGCCGCCAAGACCGGCGATCGGATCCTGGCGGTCACGATCCCGCCGGTGGCG
>JAPLIE010000202.1 GCA_026389265.1 Cyanobacteriota bacterium
GGGATTCGAACCCACGGAAGGTTTCCCTTCAAACGATTTCGAGTCGTTCGCTTTCGACCACTCAGCCACCTCTCCAGGCGATCCACCCAACCCGCCATGCGAGTAAGGGCCCGACCACTGCCGCATCGTACGCAGCCATTACCCCCCGGCCCGGGCCAGGGAACCACTGGCACCGGTGGCGCGCCAGCCGGCGGGAAGCGGCGAGCTGGAAGCGGGGGGCGTTCCGCTGATCCAGACGGAGCGGATCCCATCGGAGCGCAGCAGGCGGCGCTCGGAATGCCGGGGGACGAAACCAAGCCAGACCGCGGACCGTTGAGCCCAGCCCCCCTCAAGTCCTGCGAGCCGGCTCAAGGGATCCGGATCGACAGTCCTTGCTCCGATCCCCTGGCTGGATCTTGGGGGGGATCCTTCCCCCGCCAAGGACTCCAGCGAGCGCAGGGCCTGGCGATCCGGCAGCAACAGCCAGTGCTGGCGCCCCACCACCAGCGCCAAGGCCTGGCTGTCCATGGCCAGGGCCCGGGCCTCCAGACCCGGACTGGCGAGCCGCTGGCCGGCGGCCAGAGGCTCCGAGGCCTCGCCACCCAGCAGGCTCAGACCCGCCTGCGCACTCCAGCAGGCCGGTTCCGCGGGAGCCACCGGATCGAGCAGCAGCAGCCAGTCGAAGCGTGCCACCCCCAGGCCCTGGGCCAGGCGGCGAGCCTGCTGACAAAGAAAGGGATCAGCGCGAGTGGCCACCAGAGCGGCCCGACCCTGGTGGCGCGCCACCAGCAGATCGCCGCCTCCCTGATGCACCAGCAGCAGGGCATCAGCCCGCAGGGCTGCCGTGTGCAGCACACCCACCAGCAGCAGCAGCGCCAGGGCCGGCCAGCGCCAGCGGCGGACCAGGGGCGGCACCAGCAGCAGCAGCAGCGCGATGGTGAAGAGGAGCACAAGCAAGGGCTGAGGCCGGCCGGTCTGCCACTGGGCCATCGGCAGGGTGGCGAAGCCGTGGGCCACCAACAGCAGCAGCCGCGAAGGCCAGGCCAGCAGCCAGGCCAACGGCGCCAGCAGGGGCGGCACCAGCAGGGCCACCAGAGCCATCGCCATCGCCCCGAGGGTGAGGGGGGTCAGGAAGGGTTCGGCCAGCAGGTTGGCGGGCACCGCATAGAGGGGCACCACGCCGAAGTGCAGCAGCTGCAGGGGCAGGGTCCAGAGCGAAGCGGCCAGGGGAACCGCCACCGACGCCGCCAGCAGCCGTCGCCAACGGCCCGGATCCGGCCCGGCCAGCCACCCCTCCAGCGGAGCCGCACTCACCAGCAAGCCGGCGGTGGCCGCCACCGAGAGTTGGAAGCCCAGGTCGGCCCACCAGAGGGGCTGGAGCAGCAGCATCAGCACCACCGTGAGGCCCAGCAGCCCGATCGGCCGGCCCCGCCGCCCGCTCTCGAGGATCAGCAGGGCCAGCGAGCCGCTCACCACGGCCCGCACCACCGAGGCCTGGGGGCCCGCCAACAACAGGAACAGCACAATCGCCCCCGCCGCCAGGAGCAGCCGCACGCTCCGGCCGAAGGGCCGGGCCAGGGCCAGCACGGCGCCCAGCAGCACCGTGAGATGGAAGCCCGAGGCGGCCAGGGCATGGGAAAGACCCGCCGCCCGAAAATCGGCGGATAGCGCCTCCGGCAGAGGCACCACGGCACTGCCCAGCACCAGGGCCGCGAGCAGCCC
>JAPLIE010000078.1 GCA_026389265.1 Cyanobacteriota bacterium
CTCTTGGAGTTTTGACACTCTTTGTTGCTCATCCCAGAAACCTCGTTGGCCCACTGTCGCAATCAGATCTGATTGCGTAATGATAGCCATGATTCCGCCAGAATCAAGTCCACTTAGCAATTTTCGAGGTGCCCTAAAGCAGGCTGCAACTCAAATAACCTCCGAGCAGCTTCGGTTACAATATTGGACGCATTGGTTACTATCCGATTTACAGCATTAATTCGAATTGCGCTATTGCTGTAGAAGAGATCTAGTTGGCCCAGATTTCTTCTGGGTTCATTGTCCGATGACTTTTCAGCATTAAGAGCCGCAAGGAGATCTTCCTGTTTTCTTCTCTCAATCTCGCGGTCTCGCTCTGAATTTGCTCGGTTTCTCGCAATGTCCTCTCGCTTTCTTCTCTCAGCTTCGAAGTCTCGTGCTGCAAGCTGCGTAGCTGTGATAAGAGTTCTGATTCGAGACTCGTGCTGGGCTTGCTCGTAAGCCCCTCTTCGCTGTCCATAGAAAGCAAGGGCACCAGTGGCAACAACCAGTATAGACCGGTCTCCCGGCCATTCAGGAGACCAGTTAGGAAGCCCTAGTATGGCAGCCGTGGTTGCCGCGAAAACTGGCCATAGGGCCATTGTTTTGGACGCAAGCAACCTGCCCCAGAAACGTTCGTTCTCATTAAGAAGACTTATCCATACCTCTTTCACCTTTCCTTGTTCTTCTTTTTTGGCAATGCGGGAAATTACTTTCCATAGAGCCTTAAGCAAGACATCAATATAATTTGAAGACAGAAACTGGAATATTGCGAAAACAGCAAAGATCCCAGCCAGCCATGGAAGTGTTTCCGAACTATTGGCGCAATTTTCTTTTATTAGAATTAACAAAGCCGCTGTGAATGCAGGCGCTAGCATCATGAGGTGGTCGTCGGCCTCTTCCCTTGCCGTCGGCCGAGAGACTGGAGCAATAACAAGTAGTGCAATAAACGCAACAGCCAAAGGCCAAGAAATTAGCGAACTTGTCGCAGCACTTAGGATTACAGGCAATAATAAACACCATGCCAAGCAGACCCATGCATTGGGCTTTTTCATCAAGCGGTAAACCCCAGAGACCCGCATCGAGATCAGCTACTCAGCGAGGATGGATAGATTCTGTGTCTATTGGCATTGTATCCCTTGAGCCTTCTAACTCCTATTTGGGCGGATCCGTCAAAGTCGCACCGAAGCCCCCTGCTGTCCGCCTAAGTCGCAGCAGTCGCCCGGCAGCTAGGCGGCAGAAGCACTGCGACACAATGGATCTCACGCCGCAGGGTCCAACGCTTGTGAATCTTAGGCGAATCCGCATAAGATATATTCACCATGTTACAAAGGAGTGCAGCGGCAGCTAGAAACGTAACAACAGACTCTCGCAGGATTGATCTACCTTGCCATGAGAAACGTGCAGAAACTTCCATAGACACGCAGCTGAGCGCTGAGATCTCAGCTGGCCATGGCTTCCGCAAGCCCATCCCGCTCCACCGGCAACACCGGAAAACACAAAGCCTCCGCCTCTCGTTTGCTTAACCTCCGGCTCCAGGCCCCCGCCACCGGATCGTTCCAGCGGAATCCAGCCTCCCGAGCTAGGTGCCGCTCCGAATAGGAGAGCCGGGCGCGATAGAGCTCCCGGGGCTCCTGCGCGGCCACCAACAGAGCCTCGAGCTGGGCGCAGCGTTGGAACACATGCACTAGGTAGTCGCAATCGGTGAGCGCCCTGTGAGCCGCCCAGACGGGCACCCGATGGGCCAGGGCCAGATCCCGCAGGGAGGGATTGGGACGAAGCTGCAGCTCCGCCGGCCAGCGGACGTCCTCCATTGAGCAGATCCAGGGAATCGCGAGAGCGGGAAGCGCCCCGTGGCCGAACCACTGCCGGTCGAAGGCGGCGTGGTGGGCCACCACCGCATCGGCGGCCGCCACCAACGCGCCAAACAGGGCCAGGGCCGCCTCCGTGGGCTGGGGCAGGCGGGTCACCGCGGCGGGAATGCCGTTGATCCCCTCCGCCGGGTTGGCCTGGCAGGGCAGCAAAAAGGAGAGCTGCTGCAGCACCGCTCGGCTCCCCACATCGAACAGCACGGCCCCCACCTCGATGCAGACTCCCTGCTCGGGGGACAAGCCGGTGGTTTCGGTATCGAGGATCAGGATCCGCTCGGGAGCGGTGGTGCCGGAACGGCGAGCGAGGGGGGCGAGGCAGGGCAGGGCGATCGGCTGGGGGCCCGGTTGGGGCAGGCCGGATGGGGAAGGCGGGGCTTCGGGATTCCCTGAATCGATGGTCTCTGGCTCGGAGGCGGTGCTGGCGGCTGGGGGTTGCCGCCCCTCGGTCCGGGGGCCGCTGCTCTGGAGTGGGGCTACCACCAGCGAACTGGCGGGCTCTGGATCGCCGCCCTGGGAGTTCCTCTGCTGCGGGCCCGACGCCAGCAGCCCGAGCAGATCGTTCTGTTCCCAGAGCCCGGGCTGTTCCGCCATCTCCATCCATCACCTGGACCCATGTTCCCAGACGCGGCAAGGGGGGAGGACGGGGATCCGCGCCTTCTGGAGGGATCGACCGGCCCGGCTGCGGGGGTTGCTCTGCCTAGGGTGGCGATCCAAGATTTGACTGCTCTCCATGGCTGCCGCCCTCGCCGCCGGCGATCGTGCCCCCCAAATCGCCCTGCCGGATGCCGAGGGTGTGGAGCGCCGCAGCGACCAGCTCGGCGGAGCGCCCCTGGTGCTGTTCTTCTATCCCAAGGACGACACCCCCGGCTGCACCGCCGAGGCCTGCGCCTTCCGCGACAGCTTCGCCGACCTGCAGGCCCTCGGCGCCCAGGTGTGGGGGGTGAGCGGCGACGATGCCGCCAGCCACCAGCGCTTCGCCGCGCGTCATGGCCTTCCCTTTCCGCTGCTAGTGGACAGAGGCAACGCCCTGCGCAAGGCCTTCGGGGTGCCGAGCGTGCTGGGGCTCCTGCCGGGCCGCGTGACCTATGTGATCGACGGCGGCGGCGTGATCCGCCACGTGTTCAACAACCTGCTCGATGGGGCGGCCCACCGCCGCGAGGCCATCGCCGCGCTGGAGCGGATCCGGGCCGAGAGGGCGGCCGTCAGCGGTGGCTGAGCCTCTCTGGCGGCAGCGGGGCCCGATCTGGTGCCTCGATCCAGTCAGCGCCGGGGCGGCTCGACCAGGCCATGGGCCGGGCCGCATCGAATTCATTGGCGGCAGCTACCTGGCGGCCACACCCCAGCTCAGCTACCGACGCCTGCTCGAAGCCCTCGCCGGCCAAGGCTGGAGTGTGCGGGCCTGGAGCTATGTGCCGGGCTTCGACCACCAGAGCCAGGCAAATGAGGCCTGGCGCGCCTTCCGGGCTGATCGAGAGGCAACCACCCGGGAAGCGGGGGGCTTTGAGCTGCCGGCGGGGGAGCGGGTGCTGCGGCTGGGCCACAGCCTGGGTTGCAAGCTTCATCTGCTCGCCCCGGATGGGGGACGGCGCAGCGCCGCCCTGGTGGCCCTCAGCTTCAACAACTTCTCAGCCGAACGCTCCGTGCCCCTGCTGGCGGAGATGGGCCAGCAGTTCGGCTTCCGCAGTGAATTCAGCCCCTCCCCCCAGGAAACGCTCCAACTAGTGAGCAGCGGCTACCGCCAGAGCCGCAACCTGCTGGTGCGCTTCCGCCGCGACGACCTCGACCAGAGCCCGCGGTTGTTCGATGCCCTGCGCCAGCGGACAGGCGATGCCAGCGAGCTGATCGAATTGCCCGGCGATCACCTCACCCCGGCCAGTGCCGGCCTGCGCCGCAACCTGCTCGGCGAGTGGGCCGATGATCCCTCCCGCCAGCGGCGCTTCGAGCGGCTGGCGGACACGATTGGCAGCTGGGCGCTGCAGGAAAGCGCAACCCCCTGAGCTGTCGGGAGCCTTGATCGTGGCGGGAAGAAGCGGGTAAGGGTTCCGCCACAATCACCTTGACGCCCCCAAACCGTTCGGCATGGTGCAGCGGTTGCTTTGGATACCGATTCGTGAACACCAACAAGTTGATCAGTGCCTTCAGCTCCGCCTGGCAACGCAGCTTCGATTACTCCGGCCGCTCCGATCGCGGCGATTACTGGTGGTTTGTGTTGGCGAGCTTCATTCTTCTTCTGGTCCTGAACATCGTGGGCAGCTTCGTGCCGTTCATCGGTTTGCTGGCCAACCTTTATCTGATTGCTGAGCT
>JAPLIE010000075.1 GCA_026389265.1 Cyanobacteriota bacterium
ACGAAGGGAGTAAGGCGCCATCCACGATCCGTAACGGCGGCTCACTTCACCGGCTTGATCGGAGAGGAGGGGATAGGCCAGGCCTTCGCTGCCGCAGAAGGAGGCGTGGCTTTCGGCATCATCGGCGCTGACACCCACCACTGAGGCTCCCTTGGCTTGGAAGGCGCCCAAGTCCTTCTGGAAGCCTCGGGCTTCGAGGGTGCAGCCGCTGGTGAAATCGCGGGGGTAGAAATACAGCACCAGCCAGCGGCCCTGGAAGGCCGCCAGGTTCAGGCGGCTGTCGATCGGTTTGCCCTGTTGATCGGGGGTCACCCCGGCGAGATCAAAGTCGGGGGCGGCTTCGTTTAGCGCGGGCAGGACACCTCCGAGCGCCAGCGCCGAGGGAGTACGGCCCAACAGGGTTGCCGGCAGCAACAAGAGACCCTGGAGCAGGGATCGGCGGACCAGGGTGGAGGCCATAAAAAAGCGCCGAGAGCCAGCGCATTCTCGCGAATCGGTGGGCCTAACCGGCGTGGCCTCGTGTCTCGAAAAAGATCAGGTCAACAAAAGACAACAAAAAACAGATCACCGAGCAATCAAAACCGAGCGATCAGGACAGCTGAGCCGCTACTGAACACTGATTCCCGTAGCCGTTGGCTCAGATCTTGGCCAGGTTGATGCCCAGTTCCTTGGCGTAAGCGCCGAGGCCCTTTTTCTGGATGGTCTTGAGGGCACGGGTGGACACCCGCAGCCTCACAAAACGATTGCCCTCGGCCCACCACAGGCGACGCTCCTGGAGGTTCACCTGCTGGAGTTTCTTGGTGCGGACATGGGAATGGCTGACCGCCATGCCGTTGTTGGCACGCTTACCGGTGAGCTCACAGACGCGGGACATGGACGATCTACCGATCGGAAACAACTGGCAGACGGGCCGTGTCGTGGAGATGGCGGCTGAGGCGCTCGGCCAGCTCCTGGCTCGGGGAGGCGCTGGCGGTGGCTCCGGGCGTGGTGATCACACCTCCGGCGCTGAGCTTCAGCAGCCCCTCCACCAAGGGGTGGCGACGGTTCACCAACAGCACGTGGTGGTCGGGAAGGCCGGGGAGCCGCTGCTCCATCAGGGCTCCCATATCGTTGATGCGACGCATCTGCTCCGGCAGCAGGATCAGCGCCGCCGGGGCGTTATCGCCTTTGAGCGCCTGAACCTGCACCGTGATCCGGCCATCATTGAGGGCTCTGCCAAACAGCTCCCGCAGTTTTTCTGAGCTGTCCTTGCCATCGGCATCCTGGATCTCGCCTTCGCTTTCCTGCAGCGAGGCGTCGAGTTCCGCATCCACCCGCTGGAATTTGAGGTCGTTGTGGCGCATCTCCAGCCAGGGGATGAACTGGGTGTCGATGAAGCTGTCCGCCATCAACACTTCCGCCCCCTGGCCGGTCCAGAGCGCCAGGGCACCGGCCTGACCCGCCTCATCGGTGCAATAGAGCACCCGCTGGCCTTGGTCCGGGCTCAGACGGCTCCGGTAGCCGGAGAGGGTGGTGTAGGTGCGCTCCCCGCTGGCGATCGGGTCCAGGGGCTTCGCCTGGCCTGACTCCCCTTCGCCATCCTCGGCGCTGGCTTCCGACGGCGGGGCGGCGGGGGCGGTGGTGCCGAACAGCACCAGATCCGCCACCTGGTCGGCGAACTTGCCATCCTCCATGGCGCCAATCTTGATGAAGGGAGCCACGGCATCCCAGACATCCGCGTAGCGGGACGGATCATCGCGATGCAGCTCCTTGAGCCGATCGCCCACCTTCTTGGCCACAAAACCGCCGATCGAACGCACGCGGCGATCGGTCTGGAGGGCCGAGCGGCTGACGTTGAGCGGGATATCCGGTGAATCGAGCACACCCCGCAGGGGCAGCAGGTAGCGGGGCACCACCTCCTTGATCGAATCGCTAACAAACACCTGATTGCAATACAGGCGGATTTCCCCTTTTTCCCAGTCGGCGCGGGAACCCAGTTGGGGGAAATAGAGAATGCCCTGGAGGTTGTAGGGGTAATCGGTGTTGAGGTGAACCCAGAGCAGGGGATCACCCTGGAAGGGATAGAGATAGCGATAGAGCTCGATATAGTCGTTATCGGTGAGCACACGCGGGCTCTTGCGCCAGGGCGCTTCGCGTTTGTTCACCGTTTCCCCTTCCAGTTGCACCTCCACCGGCAGGAAGTCGCAGTAGGTGGTGATCAGGGTTCGGATCCTGGAGGGCTCGAGATACTCCAGTTCCTCCTCCATCAGGTGGAGGATGACATCGGTGCCAGGCTCGCTCCGTTCCGCGGCCTCCAGGCTGAAATTCGGGGAGCCATCGCAACTCCAGCGCACGGCCTCGCTCTCGCCTCTGGCACTGAGGCTCACCAGCTCCACCCGGGAAGCCACCATGAAGCTTGAATAGAAACCGAGGCCGAAGTGGCCGATGATCGCATCACTTTCCTGCTTGTACTTCTCGAGGAAGTCTTCGGCACTGGAGAAGGCCACCTGGTTGATGTAGCGCTTCACCTCATCGGCAGTCATGCCGATGCCGTTATCGGAGATCGTGAGGGTCTTCGCTTCGCGATCGATTCTGATCGCGATCACGCCCTCCGCCCCCTCGCTGCAATCGCCCGCCATCGACGCCATGCGGCGCTTGCTGATGGCATCCACCCCGTTACTCACCAACTCCCTGAGGAAAACTTCATGGCCGCTGTAAACGGCCTTCTTGATGATGGGGAAGATGTTTTCGGTGTGAATCTGAATTCGGCCCTGTTCCAGCACCGCCATGGCATTAGGTGTCACTGGCGGCGAGGCTAGAAGTGCGCCCCCTCCTTGGACAAGGCTGATCAGGGAGGGGTCTCCGAACCCGGATGCCCAGGCGCGTGGCCCTGCCTGTGTTTCTCAGGAGAGGGCCTCAGGCGCTGGTCTGAAGCTCCGGCTTTTCCTCCGGCAGGATCGCCCCCTCGACGGGACACACCTGCAGGCAGATGCCGCAATCGATGCAGGTGTCGAAATCGATCCAATAGAAGGTTGTTCCCTTGCTGTTGGCCCCCTTGCCGGGGTGGATGCAGGCCACTGGACAGGCGTCGACGCAATCGGCGACCCCTTCGCACACGTTGGTGACGATCGTGTGGGCCATGCTGCGGATGAGTTTGTGGGTCGGATCCTAGGCAGGCGCAAGAGCGCCAGACCCTCGCCCCAAACCGTTCCGTCAGGAGGTGACCCAGATGCTGCCGCGACAGCCCCGTTCCGCTGCGATGGTCTCGGCTTCCGCTTCGCTGGCGCAGCGGCTGAGGCAGAGCTCGGCCGCCTCTCCCCGCTGATGGAGCCTGGCCTGGTGGCTCAGGGCCAGGGCCAGGTCCACCCCCGGGGCTGCGGCCACCAGCCAGGCACCCTGCGGAGCCGGAGGTTCCCCCGCTTCCAGCAGCTCTCGGATCGCCTCGATGGCGAAGCCGAAGCCGGTGCCGGCCGCCTGGTCCACGTCCGCGCCGAAGCGGCCTACCAGGGCGTCGTAGCGGCCACCGCTGGCGATGGCCACGGGGGCATCGAGGCCCTGGCAGACCAGCCGGAACACCAGGCCGTCGTAGAGGTCGAAATGGGGCTGGAAGCTGGGATCGAGCTGCAGGCGCACCCCCCGTGCCGCCGCAGCCGGTGCCACCGCGGCGAGGGTGTCGGCCAAGGTCTGGAGCAGGGGGATGGGCCCGAGCCACTGCTCCAATTGGTAGAGCACGCGTTCGGGTTCACCGCGCAGGCCCAGGAGGGTGCGGAAGCTCTCCCGCTGCGGAGCCGGCAGGGGGATCGGCTCGAGGGCCAGGGGATTGAAGCTGGTGAGGGCACGCCGGATCGAACCGCGGTGCTCCGCCGGCGCCTGGCTGAGCAGGGCGTCGAGGAGGCCATGGTGCCCCACCAGGAGGGTGGGGCGATGCCCTGTCTCCAGGCCCAGGGTGGCCACCGCTGCCAGGAGCAGCTGGAGCAACTCCGTGTCGGCCGCGGAGGAACTCACCCCCAGCAGCTCAACACCGCTCTGGAGTTCCTCATGGATCCGCTGACCGCCACCATCGCCGATGGAGGTGCGGAAGGTGGTGCCACTGGCCCAGAGACGCAGGGGCCTGGGGCGGCCGCGCATGCGACTACAGGCGGCCCTGGCGATCGGTGCGGTGAGCTCGGGCCGCAGGCCGAGGGGTTCATCCGCCGCCAGCCGCAGGATCTCGCCACTGTTGATCGCTCCGCCGGCCTCGAGGGAGGTGAGCCGTTCGATCGTGGGCGGTGTCACCTCCTGGTAGCCCCAGAGGCGGTAGACCCCCGCCAGCAGTTCACTGATGCGGCGATTGCTCTCCACCGCGCCGGGCTGGAGATCCCGGGCGCCGGCAGCTGGTTGCAGAGCCATGGTGGGGAGAGGCAGGGCGGCGGAGTGGCGGAGCGATCCTATGGAGCGGCCGCATCGAGCTCGGCGGCGCCATAGCTGCTGCCGCTCAGGGGAGCGCAGCGGGCCAAATCGGCCACCATTTCGGCATGCAGGTCTGGAGCGCAGGCCAGCACCCGGCCGTTGGCCAGGTCGAGGGGCGAGCCGTCGTAGCCGCTCACCACGCCGCCTGCTTGCTCCACAAGCACCACGCCGGCGGCCAGATCCCAGGGAGAGAGGCCCCGCTCCCAGTAGCCATCGAAGCGCCCCATCGCCACGTAGGCGAGGTCCACGGCTGCCGCACCGGCCCGCCTGACCCCATGGCTGCGGTGGGTGAACCAGGCAAATTCGGCGTAGTTGTTATCCAGTCGTTCGATGCGGTCGTAAGCGAAGCCGGTGGCCAGCAAGGCATCGGCCACGCGACCGCAGCCGCTCACCTGGAGTCGTTCGTCGTTGCACCAGGCGCCATGGCCTGGAGCCGCCCAGAAAAACTGGTCGAGGGCCGGCAGGGCCAGAGCTCCGAGCAGGGGCCGGCCTCGCCAGGTGAGTCCCACGGAGGTGCCGAAGAAGGGGAAGCCGTGGGCGTAATTGGTGGTGCCATCCAGGGGGTCGACACACCACTCCAGATCGCCTTCCCCGGCCCGGCGGCCACTCTCCTCGGCGTACACCGCGATGCCGGGGGCCTCGGCCGCCAGGACCTGCAGCACTGCGTCCTCGGCGGCATGATCCGCCTCCGTTACCAAGTTACCCGCCGCCCCCTTGGCACGGATGTTCACCGCCTGCCCGAACAGCTCCTTTAAAGGCAAGGCGCCGGCCTGGGCGGCACGCTTCGCCACCGAGAGGAGCCTTTCCAGTTCCCCGGATGGCAGGTTGGCGTCCCGCAGCGCTGCGTTGGACTGACAGGGAAGGGCGGGTGTCGACATGCTGCTCATTTCATTCCTCTTCGAGGGGCAGGCCCGGCCGCACGCGGCCGCGACCGAAATGGCGGCCGAACTGCAGCTCGTAGACCTCATCCTCATCCTGGGTCTCCACCTCCAGCGGACCAATGGCACGGGCCACGCAGAGGAGGCCGTAGCCCCGGCTCCTCAGCTCCCTGGACAGGCCAAGGGCTTCATGCTGATCGATGCTGCCGCTCAGCACCCGCACGGCACAGGCCGTGCAACAGCCGTTGCGGCAGCTGAAGGGCAGCGGATCGCCCTGCTCCTCGAAGCTGCGCAGGATGTAGGCACCCTCGGGGACCTGGTGGCGAATCACCCGGCCCTCCTGGCGCCAGTGCACGGTGATGGTGTGGCTGGGGGGCGGGTTCGCTTCCATAAGGTGATGACGGACTGCTAAGTTTGCACCTGCCCCATTTTGCCCCTGGAGAGGTGGCCGAGTGGTCGAAGGCGCAGCACTGGAAATGCTGTATAGGGGCAACTCTATCGAGGGTTCGAATCCCTCCCTCTCCGTATTCAAAAAGCCGGCCCTTGGGCCGGCTTTTTATTGGACATTTCCCATCGGCTTCGGATGGCATGTCTTGCAATATTCGGCTGCGCTGCTATGGACATGAAAGAGCCACATCAATGGCAGCGCAGGACGGTTGATCCGGAGGTCAACCAAAGCGGCCGCTGACGTAATCCAGGGTGGCCTGCTGGGTTGGGGAGTTGAAGATGCTTTCAGTACGGTCAAATTCCACCAAGTATCCGACCTTGCCCGATCCTCCATCCACTGCCTCAGCGTTATAAAAAGCGGTCATGTCAGCAACTCGAACAGCCTGCTGCATGTTGTGGGTCACGATCACGATTGTATAGCTGCGCTTGAGCTCGTGCATCGTTTCTTCGATCTTGAGGGTAGAGATCGGATCGAGTGCTGAACACGGTTCATCCATCAGGATCACCTCCGGCTCGGTGGCAATGGCGCGTGCGATGCAGAGGCGTTGCTGCTGGCCACCGGAGAGGGCAAAGCCGCTTTCCTGGAGTTTGTCTTTGCATTCATCCCACACGGCCGCCTTGCGCAGGGATCGTTCCACCAGTTCGTCCATGTTGCCGCGATAACCATTGATGCGGGCACCGAAGGCGATGTTTTCGTAGATGGTCTTGGGGAAGGGGTTGGGTTTTTGAAATACCATGCCAATCCGGCGGCGCACCTCAACTGGGTCAACGCGGCTGTCATAGAGGTCCATCCCATCAAAGATGACCTTGCCCTTGAGGGTGCAGCCTGGAATGAGATCATTCATCCTATTCAGGCCGCGCAGCACGGTGGACTTCCCGCAGCCGGAAGGACCAATGAAAGCTGTAACTTTGCCGCGGGGAATGTCGACAAAGACATTGCGAACCGCCTCAAAGCTGCCGTAGGAGATGGTCACATTCTGCAGCGACATGCAGGTGTCAGCTTGGGCGGTTTGGTGGAGGCTGTTACTGGAAGTCATGACGGCTGAGGGGGTGGGTGGTAGTGAGAATTTGTTAAAATCTAGAGAATTTTAGAACCTTGTCTCAAGTGCGATTTACGCGAGTGATCCAGCGGGCCAGGAGATTGGCGGCAAGGATCATTACAACCAACACAAAAGATGCCGCCCAGGCAAGCTGGTTTTGAGGTGCATACGGCATAATGGCGAAGTTGTAAATCAACACCGACATGCTGGCGATTGGATTGAAAATTCCTTCTGGCCAGAAAGGTGAAAACAGGGCTGTGAAGATCAGCGGTGCCGTTTCGCCCGCCGCCCTAGCGATCGCCAGCACCACCCCGGTGGCGATCGGAGTGAAGGCCGCTGGCAACACCACCTTCAGAATCGTGACCACCTGCGAGGCACCGACCCCAAAGGCACCCCAGCGAAGTTCCTGAGGGACAAGCTTGAGGCCTTCGTCGGTGGTTTTGATCACGGTGGGCAGCATCAGCACCGAGAGGGCGATGCCGCCGGCCATAGCGCTATAGCTCTGGCCGAAGAAAATCCGGGTGGCCACGATCAGGCCATACACAAAAACGCCACTGATGATTGAGGGAACCCCTGCCAGCACGTCGTTGCAGAATCGAACCACTTGGGCGAACCAGCCGCTGCGGTTGTATTCGGAGAGGTAGATGCCGCCCCCAACGCCGATCGGGATGGCCAGGAGGGATGCGATCAGCGTGACCACCACGGTGCCGATCATTGCGTTGCCGATGCCGCCGCCGCTCATACCGGGAGCCGGTGGGAGCTGGGTGAAAAGGCTTGGGGTGATCAGACGCCCACCCTGGACCAACACATAAAGGAGCACCAGCACCAGGGGCAGCACCGCGATCGTGGCAAAGAGGCCGGCAATGGAGGTGCAGATGGAATTGAACAGGTTGCGGCCAAGGCTCGGCTTGAAAAACAGTGTGCCCCGATCAAAGAGGGAAGAAGCCGAGTGAGCTTGTGGAACTTGTGGAAATGAGGTCATGGGAGTTGGCTTGGCAACGGGTACGGCGGAAGTGTCAGTAGCGGAGGCTGAGTTTACGCACGATCCATTGGGCCGCCACATTCACCACAAAGGTGAGCAACATCAGGATCAGGCCCGCATACATGAGCGCCGAAACTTGGATGCCATCGGCTTCGCCGAACTGGTTGGCGAGCATCGAGGCGATCGTGTTGCCCGGAGCCAAGAGGGAAACGTTGAAATTGAGCGCGTTGCCAATGATCATGGTGACGGCCATCGTCTCGCCCATGGCCCTCCCTAGGGCGAGCATCACGCCGCCGACGATCGCCGAGATGGCGGCCGGCAGGATGATGTTGAAGATGGCGCCCCAGCGTGTGGTGCCGATGCCATAGGCCCCTTGGCGCAACTCGATCGGCACCTGGTTCAGGGCATCGCGGGCAATGGCCGTGATGATCGGCAGCACCATCACCACCAGAATCAGAATCGCCGGTGCCATGCCGGGACCCTGGGGCACAGTGTTGAAAAATGGAGTCCAGCCGAGCAATTTGTGACTGAGGTTGAGAAGAGGCCGGATGGCCGGCTCCATCACGAAGATCGCCCATAGTCCGAGAACCACAGAAGGGATGGCGGCCAGCAACTCCACCATCAGACCGATGGCCTCGCGAAGGGAGCTGGGAATGATGTCTTCGGTGATGAAGATGGCCGTACCGATTCCGAGCGGCACGGCCAGCAACAGGGCAAGAAACGAACTGACCAGGGTGCCGTAGATGGCGGTGAAGGCCCCGTACTTCTCATTCACGGGATCCCAGGCGGAGCTGGTGAGGAAGGACGTGCCGAATTCGGCGATCGCCTCGCGGGCACCACTGAACACCGTGATCAAGATGGCCAGCAAAACGGTTGCCACCAGGGCCGCCAGGCCCATAGTGAGGTTACGGAAGCCCCCATCGAGCAGTTTCTCGGACATCGGCCGGCGTCTCAGGGTGTAGGCCCCGGCCGGAGACTCGGGCACTGCTGCTGGGGTCGAGAGGCTGCTCATGCGCTGCTGGCGCGGTGGATCTAGGCCGTTCCATGGCTGCAAGCGCCAAGGAAACACCATTTGTTCAGATTACGGAGAACCCCCGGGCCCCTGGATTAAGTCGTGTTTAACGTCCTGCCAACGCCCGGTAGCGTGAGGGCGTATCCGGGAACCGGTCGCAGCCGGACCATTAGTCGAACATTCATGGGGCGCATCGTTGGCATCGACCTGGGCACCACCAACTCGGTGGTGGCCGTGCTCGAAGGTGGCCGCCCCCAGGTGATCGCCAACGCGGAGGGGGGGCGCACCACCCCCTCGGTGGTGGGCTTCAGCCGCGATCAGGAGTTGCTGGTGGGCCAGCTGGGCCGTCGCCAGCTGGTGCTCAACCCGCGCAACACCTTCTCGAATCTCAAGCGCTTTGTGGGAAGGGCCTGGGACGAGCTTGACGAGGGCAGTCTCGGTGTGCCTTACAGCGTGCGGGCAAACGACCAGGGCAACGTGCGGGTGGTGTGCCCGGCCACCGAACGGGAATACGCACCCGAAGAGCTCGTAGCCAGCATCCTGCGCAAGCTCGTGGACGACGCCACGACTTATCTAGGGGAGCCGGTGGAGGCGGCGGTGATCACCGTGCCTGCCTACTTCAACGATGCCCAGCGCCAGGCCACCCGCGATGCCGGTCGTTTGGCCGGGATCACGGTGGAGCGCATCCTCAATGAGCCCACGGCCGCCGCCCTGGCCTACGGCTTCGATCGCAGCACGGTGAAGCGGGTGCTGGTGTTCGACCTGGGCGGTGGCACCTTCGATGTTTCCGTGCTCCGGATCGCCAACGGGGTGTTCGATGTGAAGGCCACCAGCGGTGACACCCAGCTGGGCGGCAACGACTGGGACCGCCGCATCGTGGACTGGCTGGCCGATACCTTCCAGAAGGAACACGGCATCGACCTGCGCCGCGACCGTCAAGCGCTGCAGCGTCTCACCGAGGCGGCCGAGAAGGCCAAGATCGAACTGTCCGGTGTGCGCAGCACCCCGATCTCCCTGCCCTTCATCGCCACGGCGGAGGCGGGCCCCCTGCACATCGAGACCACCCTGGAGCGGTCGCG